>JAYSFC010000047.1:0-25572 GCA_041913505.1 Acidovorax sp. | reverse complement strand
TCCAGCCCAGGCCGCCGAACAGGCGCGCGTGCTCGATCTTCACGCAGCGGTTCTGAATCACCTGCAGGCCCGCCGCCTCGGCCCGCGTGCCGGCCGGTTCGTTGAACACGCCCAGCTGCAGCCACAGGCACTTCGCCTGGATGGCGATGGCGTCGTCGGCCAGCGGCGGGATGTCCTCGCTCTTGCGAAAGCAGTCCACCATGTCGATGCGCGCGCCCTGCGCGGCCAGGGCGGCGGCGGCCTCGGTCACGCTGGCGTAGGCGGTCTCGCCCAGGATCTGCCCCCCTCGCGGGCGACGAGCGGGTTCACGGGCACGATGCGGTAGCCATGGGCCTGCATGTACTTGGCGGCGAAGTGGCTGGGCCGGTGCCATTGCGGCGACAGGCCCACCACGGCGATGGTGCGGCACTGCGCGAGCACGTCGCGCAGGGTGCCGATGGTGTCGGGGGTGCGGAGCATGCCCCCCAGTGTACGGGGCGTGCGCGGGGGCTCAGATCCCCGCGAGGGCGCTGCGCACTTCCTCCACGCCCAGGATCTCGCTCATCACCACGGGCGCCTTGCCCGGGGCGTGCAGCACGTACACGGGCACGCCGCTGCGGCCCAGGGCGGCCAGCGCGGCCGTGATGGCGGGGTCGCGCCGCGTCCAGTCGGCGCGCAGCAGGGCCACGTTCTTGGCGGCCAGGTCCTGCAGCACGGCGGGGTTGGACAGCGTGGTCTTCTTGTTGTACTGGCAGGTCACGCACCAGGCGGCCGTGTAGTCCACGAACACGGGGCGGCCCTGGGCCTGCAGCTGCTCGGGCAGGCCCGGTTGCCAGGGTTGCCAGTCAGAAGCTTGCGCGATGGGGGTGGCGCTGGCCTCGGGCAGCATCTCGACGACCCGGGGCCCCCAGGTCCAGGCCAGCCAGGCGCAGGCCGCGAGGGACAGCGGCGCGAGCACGGCGCGCGAACGCCCGCGCAGCGTGAGCGCCCACACGGCCATGGCGAGCGCCACGAGCAGCGCGAGCAGCGTGGCGGCGCCGTCGATGCCGCTTTGCTGGCCCAGCACCCACACGAGCCACACCACCGTGGCGAACATGGGGAAGGCCATGAAGCGGCGCAGCGTCTCCATCCAGGCGCCGGGGCGCGGCAGCCAGCGTGCAAAGGCCGGCACCCAGCTCGCGAGCAGGTAGGGCAGCGCCAGGCCCAGGCCCAGCGCCGCAAAGATGGCCAGCGCCTGCCCGGCCGGCAGCGTGGCCGTGAGGCCGATCGACGCGCCCATGAACGGCGCGGTGCAGGGCGAGGCCACGGCCACGGCGAGCACGCCCGTGAGGAAGGCGTCCGCCACGGGGTGGCGCGCCTGCAGGCCCGCGAGCGAGGAGGGCAGCATGGCCCGGAACTCGAACACGCCCACGAGGTTCAGCCCGATCAGCGTGAACAGCGCGGCCAGCACGGCCACCACGGCGGGCGACTGCAGCTGGAAGCCCCAGCCCACGGCCTCGCCGGCCGTGCGCAGGCCCAGCATGAGCGCGCCCAGCAGCAGGAACGAAACGAGCACGCCCGCGGTATACGCCAGGCCGCTCAGGCGGTGCGCGCGTGCGTCACGTGCATGGCGCGCAAAGCCCACGACCTTGATCGCGAGCACCGGGAACACGCAGGGCATGAGGTTGAGGATGAGCCCGCCGAGCAGCGCGCCCGCGAGCGCGGCGAGCCAGGTGCCCAGGGGCGCGGCGGAGGGGGTGGCGCGCGGGGCCGCCAGCTGTGCGTTGGCGCGCAGCGCGGCCTCGAGCGCGGGCGATACCGTGGCCGCCGCCGCTGTGGCAGGCCAGCCGCCCTGCACGGCCAGCTCGGCGCGCCAGCCCTGGCCCGCGTGGGCCAGCACCACGGGCAGGGGCTCGGGGCTGGCGCCGCGCTGGGCCGACAGCGGCACGCGCGCGGTCCACACGCCGTCCTGCCAGTCCTGCGTCCAGGGCGCGGCGGTTTCGATCACGCTGGCCGTTTCGGGGAAGAAGTCGAGCTTCTGGCCGCGCAGGGCTGCGGGCAGGCCGGCCACGCGCAGCAGCAGGTCGTTGCCTTCCACGCGCGCCTGGCTATCCGGTGCGGCGGCCAGCGGCTGGGGATGGGCCTTTTGCGTCGCCTCGAACGCGGCGGCGTTCAGCGCCGTGGTGCTCTGGATGGGCAGTTGCAGCGTGAACGTGCCCTCTTCGGGAATGCACTCCTTGCGGCACACGAGCCACGAGGCCTGCAGTTGCAGCGTGACCTCCTTGGCCAGCGGCCCTGGCGCGAACGCGCTGCCCACGGTCATGGGCACGGGCAGCAGCACGGTGCCCTCGTAGCCGTAGTTGGCCAGCGTGCCCAGAGGGATTTTGTGCGGCACGGGCCAGGCGATCTCGCCCGCGTCGATGCCGGGGGGCAGCTTCCACTCGAACTGCGTGGGCAGGCCCGAATCGCCGGGGTTCTTCCAGTAGGTGTGCCACCCGGGCTGGTGCGTGATCGACAGGCCCAGCCACAGCGGCTTGCCGGGCGCCACGCCCTCGGGCGCCTGGGCGACCAGCTCGGCCTGCACGTAGGGTGTGCTCACCGTGCTGCTGCCCTGGGGGGCGGAGGATTTGAGGTTGATTTGGGCCCAGGTGCTGGTGCACAGGGTGCCTGCAGCTATCAAAAACAGAGTGGGCAGCAGGCGTTGGAGCCCCAGGCGGAAGAAGCGGTGTGGCATGGCGCAGGGTGGGATTGGCGGGGTGGCGGTTTGGTTCCTCAGGCAAAGCCCAGCACCACGCGGCGCGACATGGCGCCCTTCTTCTCGATCTTGGTCACGACCACGGTGCCGATCTCGCCCGTGCGCGCCACATGGGTGCCGCCGCAGGGCTGCAGGTCGATCTGGGCGGCGTCGCCGTCGCTGCCGCCGCCCACGCGCACGGTGCGCACCATGCCCGTGCCGCGCGGGGGCTGCACGCTCATGCTCTTGACGAGCTGGGGGTTGGCATCGAGCTCCGCGTCGCTGATCGCGCCGATGGTCACCGCATGGTCGGCGCCCACGAGCTGGGCGATGCCGGCCGTGAGGGCGTCCTTGTCGAGCGCGCCGTCCATGTGGAAGTCCAGGCGCGCGTATTCGGGCGTGATCGAGCAGCCGTTCACCGGCTCGCCCACCAGGTGGCACAGCAGGTGCGTGGTGGTGTGAAAGCGCATGAGCCGGTGGCGGCGCTCCCAGTCGATGCGCGCGGTGACCGTATCGCCCACCGCCAGGCCTGGCGCCTGCCCCGGCGCGGGCCAGTGCACGATGTCGGCCGTGGGCTGGCCCTCGGCGTCCTTGCCCTTGCGCGTGTCGGCGATGGCAAGCCGGCTGCCGTCGGCGCGCACGAGCTCGCCAGCGTCGCCGGCCTGGCCGCCGCCCAGGGGATAGAACACCGTGCGGTCCAGCACCACGCCGCCCTCGGGCGTGACGGCCGTGACGGTGGCGCTGCATTCGCGCAGGTAGCTGTCGGAGCGGAAGAGGTCGTGGGTCATGGAGGTCAATGGTAGTCGGGGTGCCGCCCGGCGCGCTTCCATTGGCAAATCGGATCGTCGGATAGGCGATGGATATTGGACAGCGGCGCGCGGGGCTTGCCATCATGGGTGCGGCCCGATTCCCCCCAAAGAACGATAGGAGACACACACCATGCAGGAAGTTTCTCGCCGCCATGCCCTGGGCATGGGCGCAGCGGCCGCGGCCCTGGCCTGCGGCCTGGCCCCCGCGGCGCACGCGCAGGCCGCCTACCCCGCCAAGCCCGTGCGCGTGATCGTGCCCTTTCCCGCCGGGGGCACGACCGACGTGGTCGCGCGGCTCGTGCTGCAAAAGCTCGGCGAACTCATGGGCCAGCCCTTCGTGGTGGACAACAAGGGCGGCGCCAACGGCATCATCGGCACCGAGCTGGCCGCGCGCGCCGCGCCCGACGGCTACACGCTGCTCATGAACACCGCGGGCGCGCAGACGCTCAGCCCCGTGCTCTACAAGGCGGGCTACGAGGCGCTCTCGAGCTTCGAGCCCGTGAGCCACCTGTGCGACGTGGGCTTCGTCGTGATCGCGCGCAAGGACCTGCCCGTGCAGAGCCTGCAGGACCTGATCGCGCTCGCGCGCAAGGGCGACAAGCCGCTGAGCGCCTCCTCGGGCAGCAGCATGATCGCGCTCATCACCGAGCAGTTCAAGAAAGTGACCGGCGCGCCCGGCATCATCAACGCGCAGTACAAGGGCACGGGGCCGCAGATGCAGGCCGTGGTGGCGGGGGAGGTGGACTTCTCGTTCGACTCGTTCACGTCGGTGGAGATGATCCGGGCCGGCAAGGTCAAGGCGCTGGCCGTGCTGTTGCCCCGGCGCGCGGAGTCCTTCCCGCAGGTGCCAACGATCCGCGAGGCGGGCATCGCCGACATGGACTTCAACTCCTGGGCCGGACTGCTGGCCCCCAAGGGCACGCCGCCCGACATCGTGGCCGCCCTGGCCCAGCAGGTCGGCAAGGTCATGCAGATGCCCGACGTGCTCGCGCGGCTGCGCACCTACGACTACGTGCCGCGCCACGGCACGCCCGAGGAATTCGGGCGGCTCATCGTGGCCGACAACGAGCGCTGGAAACGCACGGTGCGCGAGACGCAGTTCAAGATCGAGTAGCCGACCGTGGCGCGCGCATGCCTGTCTGCCCGTGCGCGGCGCCACTCCACTACCATGGGGGCATGACGGTTGCCATCCCCCTTACCCTGCCCTCGCGCCGCTGGGCCGACCTTGGCGCGCGCGACTTCGCCCAACTGCAGGCCTCGGGCCAGGCCGCGCAGATCGTGGCCGTGCTGCCCGTGGCCGCTGTCGAGCAGCACGGGCCGCACCTGCCGCTGAGCGTGGACGCCACGCTGCTGCAGGGCGTGATCGATGCCGCGCTGCCCCTGCTGCCCGCCGACCTGCCCGCGCTGTTCCTGCCGCCGCAGAACGTGGGCCTGTCCACCGAGCACCTGTCCTACCCCGGCACGCTCACGCTCTCGCCTGCCACGCTCATCGCGCTGTGGACCGAGCTGGGCGCCTGCGTGGCGCGCGCGGGCGTGAAGAAGCTGCTGCTGCTCAACGGCCATGGCGGCAATGTGAGCGCCACGGACATCGTGGCGCGCGAGCTGCGCCAGCGCCACGGCCTGCTCGTCTACAGCGCGAGCTGGTTCAGCCTGCCCCTGCCCGAGGCCGTGAGCGCGCAGTTCAGCGCTGAGGAACACCGCTTCGGCATCCACGGCGGCGAGATCGAAACGTCGATGATGCTGCACCTTGCGCCCGCCACGGTGCACATGGAGCACGCGCAGGCCTGGCGCTCCAGCTCGCAGGATCGCGCCGAGCGCTACGCCATCCTGGGCAACGGCAAAAGCGCCAAGATGGGCTGGGCCATCGAGGACTACCACCCCTCGGGCGCCGTGGGCCAGGCCAACGCGGCTACGGCCGAGAAGGGGCGGGCGGTGGTGGAGGCTGCGGCGGTGCAATTGGCGGCGCTGCTGCGGGAGCTGCATGCGCTGCCGCTGAGCACGCTGCGGGAGCCGGGGGCGGTGTGAGCCGGGTGGGATGCTGCAGACGCCGCAGGCCGTCCGCAGCAATGGATGGGCAGGCCTTGCCTGGGCCCGGCGTGCTCAACGGCGCACGCAGTCCTCGACGCCAAAATTTCCGCCTTTGAACTCGGGCTCGTAGTAGAACTTATGGAACGACCATTTGCCGCCTTTTCCCTTGGCGAATGACGCCATCCCCGTTCCGTAGTCCTTGGTGCTCTGATCCGTGAGCGCGAAATGGATGGCCATCTGCCTGCCGCGTGCCGCAGCTTGGCCAGGGTAGGTGCCATAGCCTGGGACTTCCAGCTTGAACTGGTAGGCCCCGTACTCGCCGAAGCTCTGCGCCGGCACCAGTTCCAACGTGACAGTGCCCGTGTACTTGCCTTCGTGATCGTCATCTCCCGCACAGTCATAGACGCCGCTGAAATCCGTGCCTGAAAACGCGGGCTTGGCGTTGGCAAATGCTGCCGTCAGGGCCGCAATGGCAAAAACAAATGGCTTGATCACTACGACTCCTTGTCAATGGGGATACATGTATCCGTCGAGGCCTGGCGCGATGTGGACCGCCAAAAGTGGCTCGCGGGAAGGCGCTGCGGGCAATGTACTGCGCGGAGCGCGGGTGTCGGAAAGCCGACAGACCCGGTCTCGCCGCATTTGGCACTCCCCAGGCTGAAGGCGGACCGGCAGCGGAATCGAATGTGCTATTAACTTGGTAGCAATCGACGATGATTCCATGCCCACTACAGCCAAAAAACGCCCAAAACCAGGGCCTGGTGCTTCACCCTTCCAGCTCCACCCACTCCACCCCCCAGTGGTGCAGCGCCTCGCGCAGGATCAGGAGCGCGGCCGCGAAGTCCGGGCGCTGGGGCAGGGCGGGGTCGGCGTGGCCTGCGCGGTGCACCTGGTCGGCCAGGCGGTTGAACAGATGCTCCACGGCCGCGCGGGACAGGCGGGCGGGCCGGGCGCCCAGGTCGGCGCCAGCGGCCTGGGCCACTTCGCGCAGCAGCGGGCTGGAGGTGTGCAGCGTGAAGGGCGGGGCGGGCAGGGCGCGCGCGGCAGGCATGACGGCATCTTCCACGGTGGCGATGGCGTTTTCCAGCGTGAGCGCGGTGGGCATGCGCTGGCCGAAGGCCTGCACCACCGTGTGCCAGCCCAGGGGCGCGGCGTAGGCGGCCGCCGGGGGCGGGGGCACGAGCCGCAGGTGCTCGGGTTCCAGGCGCAGTTGGAGCGGGGTGGCGGGGGCGTGCGGGTGCGTCATGCCCCGGTTGTACACCCGCGCCGCATGGAGCCGGCGCGCGGTGCCTCAGGGGGCGTGCCCTGCCTCAAGCGTGCGTGATCCAGTCGCGGTGCTCGGGCGTATCGAGGTGCGGCAGCGTGTTGAAGGTTTGCAGCATGAGGCGTTTGGGGGAAACGCTGAATTCGGTCACGGCGCTGTTGCGGATGCGCATGTTGAGCGCGATGGTCACCTCGGGCGCCGTGCCCAGCACCTGGCCCACGGCCGCCGAGATGGGGCCGCCGCTGGAGACGAGCAGCACGTTCTGCCCTGCGTGCTGGCGCCGCACGAGGTCCAGCGCCGCGCGCACGCCGCCCGCGAAACGGTCCCAGTCGGGCATGCCCTGGGGGCTGATGGTGCCGCCCATCCACTGCGCAAGCGCGTCGCACAGCAGCCGGAAGTGCTGGCGGTAGAGCTCGGGCGTGTCGGGCTTGGGCAGGGGCTCGGGGTGGATGGCGCGGATCAGCGCCATGCTGTCGTATTCGTCGAGGCCCGGCAGCGCGTGCGCCTCGGGGGTTTCCCCCAGCCCCTCGGCAATGCCGGCCAGCGTCTGCGCGTGGCGGCGCAGCGTGCCCGTGAGCACGGCGTCGAAGCGCTGGCCGCGCTCGCGCCAGTAGGCGCCCAGGCGCCGGGCCTGGTCGTGCCCGCGCGGGCTCAGCTGGTCGTAGTCGGCGGCGCCAAACGAGGCCTGGCCGTGGCGCACGAGGTAGAGGGTTCCCATGCCGGCGATTGTGGATTCCTGGGCCCGGATGTGCTTGTCGCTGCCGTGACTTGTGCTATTGATTCGTGAGCAATTCCGTGGTGCCCCTGCATCGGCGGCATGCCTGGCGGCAGCGGGCAGGGTGTTGCTCCGAAAGTTTTATGTATTGAAACTTTTGTGGCGTGCTTTGACGAATGGGTGGCGGGTGCATAGATTCAGTGCCAACAAATGGTTTCATTGAAAGAAACTTCCATGCCCACCTTCGCACGCCCCCGGGTCGTCATCAAGCAGGCGCCAGGCGGCAGCACCTCGTCCGTGGAGCGCGCCATGCGCGTGCTGCGCGTCATGTCCGAAGGCGGCAGCGTGCGCCTGACCGATATCGCCGCGGCGGCCGATCTCGACAAGGCCACGGCGCTGCGCCTGCTCGACGTCATGGCGCGCGATGGCTTCGTGACGCGTGACGCGCAGAGCAAGCAATTCACGCTGGGCCCCGAGCTCGCGGTACTGGGCGCGGCCGCGTTGCGCCGCTTCGACCCGCGCCCGCTCGCGCGGCCCAGCCTCATGCGCCTCACGGGCATGTTCCACGACAGCGTGGTGCTCTCGATCCCGAGCGGGGTGGAGTCGCTGTGCATCGACGTGGAGGAGGGCAGCTATCCCATTCGCGCCAACTACCTCACCGTGGGCAGCCGCCGGCCGCTGGGCGTGGGCGCGGGCAGCCTGGCGCTGCTGGCCTGGATGCCCGACGACGAGCGCGAGGCCGCGCTCGAGATCCTCTCGGGCCAGCTCGAGCGCTACCCGCGCATCACGCCCGCGCTGCTGCGCGAGCGCATCGCCGAGGCGCGTGAGCGCGGCTATGCCGTGCTGCTCGACGTGGTGGTGGAGCGCATGGGCGGCATCGCGGCCGCCATCCTCGACCCGCAAGGCCGCCCCGTGGCGGCGCTGAGCATCGCGGCGCTCAACGAACGCATTCTTTCGCGCGAGGCCGCGCTGGCCCAGGCGCTGTTGCGCGAGGCCACGGTGTGCCAGGTGCGCTGGGCCGAGGCCACGCGCGCCGACCGGCGCGGAACCACCAAGGAGACCAGAGCATGAATCCCACTTTGCGGACTGCCTACCTGCGCGGGGCGGGCGGCACGCCGTTCGGGCGGCACGAGGGGCGCGGCGCGCTCGACCTCATGGACGAGGCGGCCGCGCAGGCCCTGGAGAGCAGCGGGCTGCGGCGCGGCGAGATCGACGGCCTGCTGTGCGGCTACGCGACCACGCTGCCGCACCTGATGCTCTCCACGCTGGCCTGCGAGCGCCTGGCGCTGCGGCCGCGGTATGCCCACGCGCTGCAGCTGGGCGGCGCCTCGGGCGCGGCCATGCTCATGGCGGCGCGCGAGCTCGTGCGCTCGGGCCGCTGCCGCCATGTGCTCGTGCTCGCGGGCGAGAACCGGCTCAGCGGCCAGTCGCGCGACAGCTCCATCCAGACCCTGGCCCAGGTGGGCGACGCCGACTTCGAGGTGCCCAACGGGGCCTCGGTGCCCGCCTACTACGCGCTCATGGCCTCGCAGTACATGCAGCGCACGGGCGTGACCTCGGCCGATCTCGCCGAGTTCGCCGTGCTCATGCGCGCCAATGCGGCGGGCCATCCCGGCGCGCATCTGCGCACGCCCATCACGCTGCAGGAGGTGCTGGATGCCAAGCCCATCGCGCGGCCGCTGTCGCTGCTGGACTGCTGCCCGATCTCGGACGGCGCCATGGCGCTCGTGGTCTCGGCCGAGCCTGGCGCGCACGGCGCCGTGGCCATGGTGGGCGCGGGGCAGGCGCACCGCCACCAGCACCTCACGGCCATGGAGGACGTGATGCAGTGCGGCGCTGCCGAGGCCGCGCAGCAGGCCTTCGACGAGGCGGGCCTGGGCCTGGGCGATGTGGACTACCTCGGCGTGTACGACTCGTTCACGATCACGCTCGTGATGCTGCTCGAGGAGCTCGGCTTCGCGCCACGCGGCGGCGCCGCCCGGCGGGCCCGGGCGGGCGACTTCGCGCCCACGGGCGCGCTGCCGCTCAACACGCACGGCGGCCTGCTGTCGTTCGGCCACTGCGGCGTGGCGGGGGGCCTGGCCCATGCCGTGGAGGCCTGGCGCCAGATGGCGGGCCAGGCCGGCGCGCGCCAGCTCGCGCGGCCGCGCCACGCCTTCATCCACGCGGACGGCGGCGTGATGTCGTCCCACGTGAGCCTGCTGCTGTCGCGCGAGGACTGACGTGAAACGACAACCCCCTGAGACGCTTCGCGTCTTCCCCCCTTCTCTCACGCTGCGCGTGGGAAGGGGGACGCAGCCCTCGCTGCGGGGCGGCCCTTGCTCGGCTGCCCTGGCTAGGTGCACGCCCGTTTCATGCGCCATGGGTGGCGCGTAGAGCCATGGATCACTGAGATGACCACCACCGAAGCCCCTTCCGCGCGTGCCCTGGCCGCGCCCTTCACCGATGGCCTGCGCGAAGGCCGGTTGCGCTACCAGCAGTGCGCTGCTTGCGGCGGCGCGCAGACGCTGGCGCGCTACGCCTGCCAGCACTGCGGCGAGCGCGGCGCGCTGCACTGGCGCGAGGCCGCGGGCGGCGCCACCGTGTGCGCCGTCACCGAGGTGGCGCGCGCGCCCTCCGAGGAGTTCCGCGCGCTTGCCCCCTACACGCTGGTGATCGTGCAGCTCGACGAGGGGCCGCGCCTCATGGCGCATGCCCAGCCCGGCGTGCGCATCGGCGAGCGCGTGCGTGCGGGCTTCTTCGAGCACCAGGGGCGCGTGCTCGTGCGCTTCGCACCGCCCTAGCGCGGCCCGCGCTTTCGCGTTCCACGGCACCACCACCAAACCAACCACCAGGAGACAAGCCATGACCGCCCCTTTTGCCCTCTCTTCCCGCCGCCGATGGACAGCCCTGGCCTGCGCCGCGCTGTGCGCCGCCGCGGCAGCGCCGCTGGCCTGGGCCCAGGACTACCCGACCAAGCCCGTGAAGCTCGTCGTGCCCTACCCGCCGGGCGGCCCCACCGACATCGTGGCGCGCGCCGTGGCGCAAAAGCTCCAGGAGCGCCTGGGCCAGCCCTTCGTCGTGGACAACAAGCCCGGCGCAGGCGCCAACCTGGGCGCCGAGACCGTGGCGCGCAGCCCGGCCGACGGCTACACGCTGGTAGTGGCCACCACGGCGCACGCGATCAACCCGTCGCTGTTCGCCAAGCTCAACTATTCGCTGCTCAAGGACTTCGCGCCCATCTCGCAGCTCACGAGCGGCCCGCTCGTGATCGTCGCGAGCCCGTCCCTGCCCGCGAACAACGTGGCCCAGCTCATCGCGCTGGCCAAGGGCCGCAGCGGCGGGCTGAACTACGGCTCCTCGGGCAACGGCCAGTCCACCCACCTGGCGGCCGAGCTGTTCAGCGCCATGGCTGGCGTGAAGATGTCCCACGTGCCCTACAAGGGCAGCGCGCCCGCACTCACCGATGTGATGGCGGGCCAGGTGGACCTGATGTTCGACACCATGCTGTCGTCCATGCCGCACGTGAAGGGCGGCAAGCTCAAGGCGCTGGCCGTGACGAGCAGCCAGCGCTCGCCCGTGGCGCCCGATCTGCCCACGGTGGCCGAGTCGGGCCTGCCCGGCTACGAGGCCATTGCCTGGAACGGACTGCTGGCCCCCGCAGGCACACCCAAGGAGGTGGTCGCGCGCCTGAACACCGAGCTCAAGGCCGTGCTCGAGAACCCGGAGATCCGCCAGCGCTTCGAAGCCCAGGGCTTCTCGGCCGCGTGGAGCGCGCCCTCGGCCTACGGCGCCTTCCTGCAGTCCGAGGTGGACAAGTGGGCCAAGGTCGTGAAGACCTCGGGCGCCAAGATCGACTGAGCCCGCCGCACCAACTTCCCTCCCATTGCCTCACCATGACTGACCTTCTGACCTCCGCCTTGCATCCGCGTTCGGTCGCCATCATTGGCGCCTCGGACAACATCCACAAGATTGGCGGGCGCCCCATCTACTACATGCAGCGCCACGGCTACCAGGGCGCCGTCTACCCGATCAACCCCGCACGCGAGGAAATCCAGGGCCACAAGAGCTACGCCTCGCTCGCCGCCCTGCCCGAGGTGCCCGACCTTGCGCTCGTGGTCGTGGGCGGCGACAAGACCGTGGCGGCCGTGGAGGAATGCGCTGCGCTCGGCGTCAAGTCGGCCGTGGTGATCGCCTCGGGCTTCGGCGAGACCGGGCCCGAGGGGCTGGAGCTGCAGCGCCACATGGTGGCCAAGGCGCGCGCCGCGGGCATGCGGCTGTACGGGCCCAACACCCAGGGCTTGGCCAATTTCGGCAGTGGCGCCATCGCGGGCTTTTCCACCATGTTCATCGAGGTGCCGCCGCAGGACGGGCCCATCGGCATCGTGAGCCAGAGCGGCGGCATGAGCGCCATGGCCTACGGCCTGCTGCGCGGGCGTGGCCTGGGCGTGCGCCACGTGCATGCCACGGGCAACGAGGCCGACGTGACGGTGGGCGAACTCGCCTGTGCCGTGGCGCACGACCCCGAGGTGCGGCTGCTGCTGCTGTACCTCGAGAGCATCGCCCACCCGGAGATGCTCGCCGCCGCGGCGGCCCATGCGCGCGAGCGCGACCTGCCCATCATCGCGATCAAGGCGGGCCGATCGGCCGGCGGGCAGAAGGCCGCCTCGTCGCACACGGGCTCGCTGGCCAACGAGGACCGCACCGTGGATGCGTTCTTTCGCCACCACGGCATCTGGCGCGTGCGCGATCCGCACGAGCAGGCGCGCGCGGCCCAGGCCTATCTCAAGGGCTGGCGCCCCGAGGGGCGGCGCATCGTGGTCATCAGCAACTCGGGCGCGAGCTGCGTGATGGGCGCGGACGCGGCCGAGGACAACGGCCTGCCCCTGGCCGAGCTCTCGCGCGAGACTCAGGCCGCCGTGGCCTCCAAGCTGCCGGGCTTCGCCACGGCGAGCAACCCCATCGACGTCACGGCCGCGCTGCTGAGCGACAGCGGACTGTTCGGCAAGGTGCTGCCGGCCGTGGCAAAGGACCCGGCGGCCGACCTGTTCTTCATCAACATCCCTGTGGCGGGTGCGGGCTACGACGTGCAGACCTTCGCGCGCGATGCGGCGGCGTTCGAGGCGGCCACGGGCAAACCCGTGGCCGTGGCCGCCTGGCAGGAGAGCGTGGCCGAGCCCTTTCGCGCGCACGGTATCGCGACCTTCCCCAACGAGGGCGAGGCGCTGGGCGTGTTCGCCCAGGTGGCGGGCCATGCCGCACTTCTGCGCCGCCCGCGCACGGTCTGGCCCCAGCTGCCCGAGGTGCGCCTGCCCGAGGGCGCGAGCGGCTTCCTGAACGAGGCCGACAGCCTCGCGCTGCTCGCGCGCCACGGCGTGCCGGCCGTGCCAATGCACCTGTGCCGCACGGCCCAGGAGGCGCGCGAGGCGTTCGATGCCGTCGGCGCGCCTGCCGTGGTCAAGGCTTGTTCCGCCGAAGTGCCGCACAAGTCCGAGCATGGCCTGGTGGCGCTGGGGGTTGCGACGCGCGAGCAGGCGGGCGAGCTGTTCGAACGCTTCGACACCAAAATGGCCCAGATGGGCGTGGCGCGCGATGGCGTGATCGTGGCCGCCACGCGCAAGGGGCGACACGAGTTCATGGTGGGCGCGCGCATCGACCCGGTCTTCGGCCCCGTGGTCGTGGTGGGCGATGGCGGCAAGAATGTCGAGGCGCTCAAGGACTGCGCCGTGCTGCTGCCCCCTTTCAGCCGGGACGAGGTGGTGCGGGCCCTCGGCACGCTGCGCATCGCGCCGTTGCTCGAAGGCGTGCGCGGTGATCCGCCGCTCGACGTGCAGGCGCTGGCCGACATCGCTGTCACCGTGGGGACCGTGATCGCCGGCGCACGCGGCACCATCGCGTCTGTCGACCTCAACCCCGTCATGGTGGGGGCTGCCGGCAGCGGCGCGGTGGTCGTGGACGCCCTGGTGGAATGCGCTTCCGCGCCCGCTGGTGGTTCAAACAGGCTCTAAGGATTGCCCATGGACTTTTCCCTCTCCCCCGAACTGCGTGCGCTGCAGGAGCGCACGCGCGACTTCATTGCCGAGCGGGTGATTCCGCTCGAGAACGACGAGCGCCAGTCGCACCATGGCCCCAGCGAGGCGCTACGCCGCGAACTGGTGGCGCGCGCGCGGGCTGCGGGCCTGCTCACGCCCCACGCGTCGCCCGCGATGGGCGGCATGGGCCTGTCCCACGTGGCCAAGGCCGTGGTGTTCGAAGAGGCGGGCTACTCCTGGCTTGGCCCCACGGCGCTCAACATCCACGCGCCCGATGAGGGCAACATCCACCTCATGGAGGAGGTGGCCACGCCCGTGCAGAAGGACCGCTGGCTGCGTCCCCAGGTGGTGGGCCATACACGTTCGTGCTTCGCGATGACCGAACCCGCGCCGGGCGCGGGCGCCGACCCCTCGATGCTGGCCACCACGGCCGTGCGCGACGGCGACGACTACGTGATCAACGGCCTCAAGTGGTTCATCACGGGCGCAGAGGGGGCCGACTACGCGATCATCATGGCGCGCATGGAAGATGGCTCGGCCACCATGTTCCTGTCGGACATGGACCGCCCCGGCATCGTGCTCGAACGCAGCATGGACGCCATGGACGCCTGCTTCACGGGAGGGCACGGCGTGCTGCGTTTCGAGAACCTGCGCGTGCCCGCCGCCGACGTGCTGGGCGAGGTGGGCAAGGGCTTTCGCTATGCCCAGGTGCGCCTCGCGCCAGCGCGGCTCACGCACTGCATGCGCTGGCTGGGCCAGGCGCGCCGCGCGCACGACTCGGCGCTGGCCTATGCGCGCAAGCGCCAGGCCTTCGGCCAGCCGCTCGCGCAGCACGAGGGCGTGGGCTTCATGCTGGCCGACAACGACATGGACCTGCACACCGCCCGCCTGCACATCTGGCACACCGCCTGGATGCTGGACCAGGGCGAGAAATGCAACTTCGAGTCGAGCCGCGCCAAGGTCGTGTGCTCGGAGGCGCAGTGGCGCGTGGTGGACCGCAGCGTGCAGATCCTGGGCGGGCAGGGCGTGACGGGCGAGTCGCCCGTGATGCGCATCTTCACCGACATGCGCGCGTTCCGCATCTACGACGGCCCGAGCGAGGTGCACCGCTGGAGCATGGCCCGCAAGCTGGTGCACCTGGCAGAGAAGGCCGAGGCAGCAGCCGGAGCCGAGGCATGAGCGGGCCGCTGGACCGCTTCCGCCTCGACGCCCGGGTGGTGCTGGTGACCGGCGCATCGAGCGGTCTGGGGACGCACTTCGCGCGACTGCTGGCCTCGGTGGGCGCGCGCGTGGCCGTGGCCGCGCGCCGCGCGGACAAGCTGCAGGGCGTGGTGGACGCCATCGCCGCCCAGGGCGGTGAGGCCCGTGCCTTTTCGCTCGATGTGACCGATAACGCCAGTGTGCGCGCCTGCTTCGACGCGCTGTGCGCCTGGGGCGTGCCCGACGTGGTGGTGAACAACGCGGGCGTGACTGTGACGCGCCCCTTGCTCGAGCAGACCGAGGAGGACTTCGACCACGTGCTCGGCACCAACCTCAAGGGCTGCTGGCTCGTGGCCACCGAGGCCGCGCGCCGCATGGTGGCCGCCGGGCGGGGCGGCAGTATTGTCAACGTGGCGTCGATCCTCGGCGAGCGCGTGGCGGGCGGTGTGGCGCCCTATGCGATCTCCAAGGCGGGCGTGGTGCAGGCCACCAAGGCCATGGCGCTGGAGCTGGCGCGCCACCACATCCGCGTGAACGCGCTGCTGCCGGGCTACGTGGTGACCGACCTGAACCGCGACTTCCTCACGAGCGAGGCGGGCGACAGGCTGCGCAGCCGCATTCCGAGCCGGCGCTTTGGCGAGCTGGAGGATCTGGACGGCCCGTTGCTGTTGCTGGCCTCGGACGCGGGCGCCGCGATGTCGGGCGCCACGGTGGCCGTGGATGGCGCGCACCTGGTGAGTTCGCTGTGAGCGCCGCCGCTGCCCTGCCCCTGGAGCCGTTGGCCGACTACCTGCGCGCGCAGGGCCTGGCCGGTGGCGGCGAGGCGATCGAGATCCAGCCGCTGTCGGGCGGGCAATCGAATCCCACTTTCCGCATCGCGGCGGGCGGGCGCGGCTACGTGCTGCGCAAGAAGCCCGCAGGTGTGCTCGCGGCCTCGGCCCATGCGATCGACCGCGAATACCGCGTCATGCAGGCGCTGCAGGGCAGCGGTGTGCCCGTGCCGCGCATGCTGGCCTATTGCGAGGACGATGCCATCCTTGGCACGCCGTTCTACCTGATGGAGTTTCTGCAGGGGCGCGTGTTCATGGACCCGGCGCTGCCCGGCATGCAGCCTGCCGAGCGGGGCGCGCTTTACCGCGAGATGGGCCGCGTGATCGCCGCGCTGCATGGCGTGGACTGCACCGCCGTGGGCCTGGCGGACTACGGCCGGCCGGGCCGCTATGTCGAGCGCCAGATCGATCGCTGGTCGCGCCAATGCCGTGCGCTGACGGTGCCGCTGGACGGCGCGATGCAGCAGCTCATGGACTGGCTGCCGGCCCATCTGCCGCCGGGCGACGAAACCACGCTCGTGCACGGTGACTACCGGCTCGACAACCTCGTGTTCCACCCCTCCGAGCCGCGCGTGATCGGTGTGCTCGACTGGGAGCTGTCGACGCTGGGCCATCCTCTGGCCGATCTCTCGTATCACTGCATGGCCTGGCATGTGCCGCCCGCGCTGTGGCGCGGCATGGGCGGGGTCGACCTCGCGGCGCTGGGCATCCCGGGCGAGGCTGAATACCTTGAGGCCTATGCGCAGGCCACGGGGCGCGAGGTGCGGGGGCACTGGTCGTTCTACATGGCCTACAACCTGTTCCGCATGGCGGCCATTCTCTACGGCATTGCACAGCGCGCGGCCGATGGCAGCGCAGCCGCGGCCGACGCCGCGGAAACCGGCCGCAAGGCCGGCCCACTGGCCCGGCTGGGCTGGGAGTGGGCCCGGCGCCACGGCGGGTAGCGCCGGGGCCCGTGCTCAGTGCGCGCGGGCTTCGCTCGCGCTGGGCAGCAGACGGCGCTGCTGCAGTTGGCCGAACCATTTACGGAACATGTCCTCGGTGTCCATGCAGGCATGAAAGCCCGCCTGGCGGATCTTTACCGAGCTCATGATCACCGGCGGCAGCGGGCCGGCCTTGCCGTGGTTCATCTGGAAGTCGGCATAGGTGGCGCCCTGGCCGATGAAGGCGGCCAGGTCGCGTGGCGCCGCCAGCTGGTACTTGTCCACCAGGCGTTCCCACGCGGGCTGCTGATCGGCCAGCGCGGCAGCCAGCGACTGCGGCTCGGGCTCGCCCACGGGCATGCCCAGCGCGTCGGCGATGGTGGGCCAGACGTTCTGCCAGACGAACACGTCGCCGTTCTCCAGGTTGAAGGTCTCGTTGCGCGCGTTGGGCGCCTGCGCGGCCCAGGCGCAGGCTTGGGCGATCAGGTCGGCGTCGATGGCCTGGTTCACGCGCGCGGGGCCGCCCGGGTAGGCCAGGGGCAGGCCTTGCTCATGGCGCAGCCAGGCATAGACGCCAATCGCGGGGATGGGGTTCATGTGGCTGCCCATGGCGTCGCCGAACACGATGCGCGGTCGCATGATGGTGAAATGCCAGGCGCCCGAGCGGGCCTGGCGCTCGCGCAGGAAGTCTTCCTGCAGCCAGTAGAAGTTCTCGTGCGCATCGCGCGGCCAGCGCTCGCGCGCGGGCACGGCGATTTGCGGATGGATGTGCACGCCGTAGGCCTTGCCGCCCTGCATGATCGTGACGTGGCGCAGCGGGCCGCCCGCGCGGTCCAGCGGCTCGACCACGTTGCGCAGCATTTGCAGGTTGATGCGCATCTGCTCCTGGTCGCGCCAGCCGCCCACCAGCCCGCCGGGCTGTTCGTACACGGCGGCGTAGACCACGTGGGTGATGTCGTCCCGGGCGCCCAGCGCGGCCTGGCAGGCCGCGGCGTCCTGCAGGTCCAGCTGCAGCGCGGTCGCGCCCGCTGGCAGGGCGATGGCGCGGCGCGCCACGCCCACGGCGCGCCAGCCGGGCAGGGCGGCGAAGTGGCGCAGGCAAGCCTGGCCCACGACGCCCGTGGCGCCCACGACCAGGACGGTGTTCCGGGCTGCTGCGGTCATTTCTTCACCATCGGGCACTTGGACTGCGACAGTGGCAGGAACGCCTTGTCGCCAGGCACGGTGGCCACGAGCTTGTAGTAGTCCCAGGGGTACTTGGATTCGGCCTGCGACTTGACCTCGAACAGGTACATGTCGTGCACCATGCGGCCGTCCTCGCGGATACGGCCGTTCTTGGCGTAGAAGTCATTGATGGGGGTGGATTTCATCTTGGCCATGACCGCGGCCGTGTCGTCGGTCTTGGCGGCCTGTACGGCCTTCAGGTAGTGCATGGTGGAGGAGTAGGCGCCCGCCTGGCTCATGTTAGGCATCTTCTTCATCTTCTCGAAGTAGCGCTTGGACCAGGCGCGTGTCTCGTCGTTCATGTCCCAGTAGAAGCCCTCGGTGAGCATCAGGCCCGCGGCCGTGCGCAGGCCTATGGCATGGATGTCGTTGATGTACATGAGCAGGCCGGCCAGCTGCTGCTTCTTGCCCTGCGTAAGGCCAAACTCACGCGCGGCCTTGATGGTGTTCACCGTGTCGCCGCCCGCGTTGGCCAGGCCGATGACCTGGGCCTTGCTGTTCTGGGCGCTCAGCAGGAAGGAGGCGAAGTCGGTCGCGCCGATGGGGTGTTTGGCGGCGCCCAGCACCTTGCCGCCCTGGGCCGTCACCACGGCGCTGGCCTGTTCCTGCAGGCTGTGGCCGAAGGCGTAGTCGGCCGTGATGAAGAACCAGTCCTTGCCGCCGCGCTGCGTGATGGCGCTGGCCGTCACGTTGGCCAGTGCGTAGGTGTCGTAGGCGTAGTGCACGGTGCTGGGCATGCACAGGTCGCCCGTGAGGCGGTCGATGCCCGGGCCCGAGAACATGATGACTTTCTGCTTTTGCTTGGCCACCTCGAGCACCGCGAGCGCGGGGGCAGAAACCGCCACGTCCATGATGGCGTCGACCTTGCCGGTATCGAACCATTCGCGCGCCTTGCTCGATGCGATATCGGCCTTGTTCTGGTGGTCGGCGGCGATCAGCTCGATCTTCTTGCCCAGCACCTTGCCGCCAAAGTCGTCGATCGCCATCTGGATGGCCGCGACGCTGCCGGGGCCCGTGATGTCGGCGAAGGGGCCGTTGAGGTCGGTGAGGATGCCCAGGCGCACCACGTCGTCGGAGATCTGGGCGTCCTGGGCCAGGGCAGTGGCGGCGCCCAATGCGATGGTGGCGCTCAGCACGGTGCGTGCGCATTGGCGCAGCGCGGTAGGAAGGGGGCGTTGCATGGGGTGTGTCTCCTGAAGGTTGTTGTCGGGGAAATGGGGGCTAGAGCGTGGCGATCGGCGTGACGGGGGAGCCGATGGCACCGGGCAGGCGCAGCGGCGGGGCCGTAAGCAAAAAGCGCGTGCGGCCCAGCGCATGCAGCGCATCGGCCAGCTCGTCGAGATGCCAGAGCTCACCCAGTGGCAGCCCGAGCTTGAACAGGCAGTGCTCGTGCAGCGGCAGCACGGGGTAGGGTGAGCCGTCCTCGGGTACGCGCCGGGGCGGATGGCGTTCCACGGCGTAGTTGTCCGCCACCAGGGCGGCGATGCCGCTGTCGGTGATCCAGCGCAGCAGCCGCTCGTCGCCGCCGTCCAGTGCGGCGCAACTGTGGTGCAGGCGCTCCGGATCGGGCTGGCCTTGCATCGACAGCACCAGGCCCGCGAAGCCCGTGCGCAGCAGCAGCATGTCGCCGGGCTCCACGGTGGCGCCGCAGCGGTCCATGGCGTGCATGAGCTGGTCGTAGCCGATGTCCTGGAAACCCATGCCGAAGACCCGCGCGATATCCACGAGCACGCCCCGGCCCTGCATGCCCTTCACGGCGAGGTTCTCCACCCCCAGGGCGCGTGCCACGCTGGCGTCGGCGGGCCGGCCCTCGCAGCACACGGGCCGGTAGGGGCCGGGTGCGCCCTGCGCGTCGCGCTGCGGCAGGCCATGGTCCACGGGGCCCAGCACGTGCTCGTGGCCCCGAAAGCCGTTGTAATAAACGGTGCGCAGGCGCCCGTCGCCTTCGGGGTCGAACAGCGAGCCCACATGGGCCAGCGAGTCCCATTGCGTGGAGTACTGCAATGACAGCAGCACCTGGTCGTCGCTGATGACGTCGGTGGCGCCCGAGTACACGTGGCCCAGCGGAAAGTTGAGGTAAGGCCGGTCGCCGGCGCGCGTGGGCGACAGGCGCGGGGGATGGCGCCGCGCATTGAGCGCGTTGCCGCCCGGAAGATCGAGCGGCAGCGAGAGGCAGAAACTGCGCCCCTCGCGCACCTCCAGCGCGCCCTTGCGCACCTGCTCGGGGCCGATCAGGTTGGCGCGCCCGAGCTGGTCGTCGGGCCCGAAGTCGCCCCAGTTCGATCCTGGTGGGCGCTGTCTCCATCGCATGGCGTGTCTCCCCCGCCGCTCATGGCCGCGGCAGTTGGGGGCAATGGTGTTGGGTGGGGCGTCCTGCGTCAAACCCGGCGACGAAAGTTTTGAGGAATAAAACTACATTCCGGGTAAACCCTCGCGTGCTGCCGCTGTGCGCCGAGGCGTTGGCGCAGCGCAGGGGTGTTGGGGGTGATGTGGGTTTCGTCAGGTAAAACCCAGTGGCCGGAGCGTCAGGGCCGGGCAAGCGCCTGCGCGAACACCGGGGCATCCACGTTGCCGCCGGTGAGCGCGGCGGGGGCGTTACAGCAGTACGGTGCCGTCCACGCAGGTGACCGAGCCGCCGCCCACCCAGATGCTTTCGCCGTCCTGCTCCACATGCACGCGCCCCGCGCGGCCGAGCGCCGTGCCCTGGCTGGCTACGTACCGGTTGGGTGCGAGGCCCGCGCCGATGAGCCACTGCGCGAGCGCGGCGTTGAGGCTGCCCGTGACCGGGTCCTCGGCCAGGCCGTTGTTGCCGGGGAAGAAGGCGCGCACCTCGAAGGCGATGCCCTCGGCGTCGCTGGCGCCCACCACGCCGACCTTGCCGCGCGGGCCGACCACGCCCACGTCGAGCCCCGCGAGGAGGGCGCCGTCGGGCTGCAGCGCGAGCACCTGCTTGGCCGAGCGCAGCATCACGCCGCGCCAGCGGGGGCCGTTGTCGCACCAGGCGTGGGCGGCGATGTCCTCGCGCGCCACGCCCAGGCCGCGCGCGATGCGCTGCACGTCGGCTTCGTCGAGCGGGCCGCCTTTGAGCAGCGGCGGCGCGGCGAAGGCCAGGCGCTCGCCGTCGCGCCGCAGCGTGACCAGGCCCACGCCGCATTCCTGCACCACCTGGCCGCTCGTGCGCGGCTGGCCGCCGGCCTCGAGCCACGCGTGGCAGCTGCCCAGCGTGGGGTGGCCTGCGAAAGGCAGCTCACGCCCGGGGCTGAAGATGCGCACGCGGTAGTCGGCGCCCGCGGCGCGGCCGGCCTCGGTGGGCGGCAGCAGGAAGGTGGCCTCCGACAGGTTGGTCCAGTTCGTGAACTGTTGCATGGCCTCTGTGGAGAGGCCTTCGCCATCGAGCACCACGGCAAGCGGGTTGCCGCGGTAGGCGTGGGCCGTGAAGACGTCGACTTGCTTGAAGGGGCGCTGTTGCAGGGTCATGGCAGTTCCTGGGAGGGCGGGTGGTTGGAAAGCGGGGGCGAACGCTCCCCCGGCGCGCTGTACAGCGCGGCCGGGAGCGGCGGGTAGCTCAGGACAGGTGCAGGTCCAGCACGCCGCGTGCGCCGGCGCGCGCGAGCAGCGATTGGTACCAGCGCTCCAGGTGCGGTAGCGCCGGCCGCACCTGCGGCAGGCCCCACCAGCGGTGGATTTCGCAGCCAATGGGGATATCGGCCATGGTGAAGGCATCGCCCGCCATGTAGGGCTGGCGCGCAAGGTGCGCGTCGAGCATCGCCAGCAGCGGCTCGGTGGCCGCCACCGACTGGGCGATGAGCGCCATGTCGCGCTGCGGCGCGGGCGTGCGGATCCATTGCACGAACGCATGGCGCCCCGCCGGGTTCAGCGTGGTCTGCTGCCAGTCCATCCACTGCTCGGCGGCGAAGCGCGCGGGCAGGCCCTCGGGGTACAGCGTGCCGGTGGCGTGGCGCGCACACAGGTAGCGCACGATGGTGTTCGACTCCCACAGCACGAAGCCGTCGTCCTCGAGCAACGGCACGAGGCCGTTGGGGTTGAGCGCGAGGTAGTGCGGCTCGCGCACGATGCCGAACGGCCCGCCCGCGTCGGTGCGCTGGAACGACAGGTTCAGCTCCTGCGCGGCCCACACCACCTTGCGCACGTTGATGGACGACAGGCGTCCCCACAGCCGCAGCATGGGGTCAGCCCTTGCGCGTGCGTTCCAGGCGTGCGCGCACGGCGGTGGCGAGCGCGGCGATGCCCGTGTCGATCTGCGCGGGGCTGGCCGTCACGAACGACAGGCGCAGCGTGCGCGGGTCGGCTGCGTCGGCATAGAAGGCTGCGCCGGGCACGAAGGCCACGTTGCGCTCCACGGCCTCGGGCAGCAGTTCGATGGCGTTCATGCCCTCGGGCAGGCGCGCCCACAGGAACATGCCGCCGTCGGGGCGGTTCCAGGAGACGCCCAGGCCCGCCATCTCACGCTCCAGGGCCGCCAGCATGGCATCGCGCTGGTGCTTGTAGAGCGCGCGGATGGTGGGCACGTGGCGGTCGAGGAAGCCGTCCTTGATCACCTCGGCCACCATGCGCTGGTTGAAGCTGGGGCTGTGCAGGTCGGCGGCCTGCTTGGCCTGCAGCAGCTTGGGCAGGACCTCCTTCGGCGCCACGAGGTAGCCCAGGCGCAGGCCCGGTGCCAGCACCTTGGAGAAGGAACCCAGGTAGATGCTGCCCTCGGGGTTGCGTGCGGTGAGCGGCGCGGGCGGCGGCTGGTCGAACCAGAGGTCGCCATAGGGGTTGTCCTCGACCAGCGGCACGCCCAGCTCGGCGGCCTTGGCCACGAGCGCGGCGCGGCGCGCCTCGCTCATGGTGCGGCCCGTGGGGTTCTGGAAGTTGGGCAGCAGGTACATGAAGCGGGCACGGTCGGCACCGCTGCCGGCCTTGGCCGCGAAGTCTTCCACGAGCGGGCCCTCGTCGTCGCTCGCCACGCTCACGATGTGGGGCTCCATGGGCGTGAAGGCCTGCAGCGCGCCAAGGTAGGTGGGCGTCTCGACGAGCACGCGGCTGCCCGCGTCCACGAGCACCTTGGCGATCAGGTCCAGGCCCTGCTGCGAGCCCGTGGTGATGAGCACCTGGGCAGGGTCCACGTCCCAGGGCAGCCAGGCTGCCACGGCCTCGCGCAGCGGCGTGTAGCCTTCGCTGGCTGCGTACTGCAGGGCCGCCTGGCCATCGTGCGACAGCACGGCCGTCGAGGCGCGCAGGAAGTCGTCCACCGGAAAGGCCTTGGGCGAGGGCAGGCCGCCGGCCAGGCTGATGATGCCGGGTTTCTCGGTCACTTTCAGGATCTCGCGGATCACCGAGGGGTTCATCTTGGCCGCGCGGGCGGCCAGGGTCCAATTCGTCATTCAGTCATCTCCATGGGGCGCGTAGGCAGTGCGCCGGATCGTTCAAACAATGCCGTTGTGCGGCGGGTTACGGCCCTGCGGGTGGGGCCGCAAGTGCAATGGTATCGGCGAAGGCACTGGCTCATGACAGCTTCTTGCCCACGACCACGGTGGCGACCACGGCCGCGGCGAAGCCCAGGGTCACCACGTCCAGCGGTTCGCCCAGCAGCGGGATGGCGGCCAGGATCGAGAAAAAGGGCTGCAGCAGCTGCGTCTGGCTCACGCGCAGTGCGCCGCCCAGGGCCAGCCCCCGGTACCAGGCGAAAAAGCCCGCCCACATCGAGAACACGCCCACGTAGACGAACCCCGCCCAGGCCGATGGCGCCACGGGCTGCGCGGGCCACAGCCACAGCGCTGCGGGCAGGGTGAAGGGCAGCGCCATCAGGCAGACCCAGCAGATCACGCGCTCGGCACCCAGCGCGGGCGTGACCTTGGCGCCCTGGATATAGCCCACCGAGGCCGCCACCACCGCGCCCACGAGCAGCAGATCGGCCGTCTCGAAGCCAAAGCCGTGGCCCTGCTGTCCGCCGCGCAGCAGCGAGAACGCCACCACCAGCGCGCTGCCCAGCACGGCGCAGATCCAGAAGCCCGCGCGGGCGCGCTGGTGCAGCACCAGGGCCGCCACGGCCGCCGTTACGAGCGGCAGCAGGGCCGTGACCACCGCCGCATGGCTGGCCGTGACGCTGCGCAGCGCATAGGCCAGCAACAGCGGGTAGCCGATGGCGTTGCCCAGCACGGCCAGCGCCAGCGGCTTCCATTGGCCGGGCCGCGGGCGCGGCGAGCGCGTGGCGAGCAGGAAGACCGCCGACAGCAGGCCCGCCAGCGCCGCGCGCCCCACGGTGACGAACCAGGGCGAGAGTTGCGGCTGGGCCGAGGTACCCGTGGCCAGGCGCGTGGCCGGCAGCGTGATGGCGAAGATCGCCACCCCCAGCACGCCCAGCCACAGGCCCAGGGTTTCGTCGCGCGGGGTGCGGGTGGGGGCGTTCACGCGGTCACCATCCAGGCGGCCGTGAGCACCAGCACCAGTGCCATCGCGCGGTTGAACCACAGCAGCCGCTGGCCGTGTGCAAGCCAGTGGCGCAGCAGGGCGCCCGTGGCGGCATACAGCAGGTTGCTCGCGAGCGCGAAGGTTGCCATCACGGGCAGCACCACGGCCAGGCGCTGCAGGCTGTCCGCGCGCCCGATGACCCAGCCCGCCACGATGGTGAGCGCAAGCAGCCAGGCCTTGATGTTCACGAACTGCAGGGCCGCGCCCTGCCAGAAGCCCACCTGCATGCGGCGCGCGTCGGCCTCGGCCAGGCGGCGGCTGCCGCTGAGTTTGTAGGCCAGCCACAGCAGGTAGGCGATTCCCGCTGCCTTGATGGCCCAGCGCAGCGCGGGCGCGGCCACCACCAGGGCGCCCACGCCGCCCGCGCACAGCAGCAGCAGCGCGCTCCAGCCCACCGGCACCGCGAGCACGAAACGCAAGGAATGGCGCAGCCCGTGGTTGGCCGCGAGCGCCGTGGCCAGCGTGGTGTTGGGCCCGGGGCTGAAGCTCATGGCCGTGGCGAGCACGAGCAGGGCGGTGAATTCGACGGTAGGCATATTGATTTTTTGCAAGGTCGGGCGTTCAATGTAGGGGCTTTGACCATTACAGTTCCATTACAGTTTTCCGAACATGATCATCGGCTGTATTGGCAACAGTATCAGTACAGGCGCCCGCGCGCTCCCCGCCATGTTGAACCGATCCGTCCAGTTGTCCCTGACCGAGCAGCTCGCCGAGCGCTTTGCCGAACGCATCCGCACCCGGCTGCTGCCCACGGGCGCCCGTCTGCCCTCGGTGCGCGAATGCGCGCGCCAGCAGGGCGTGAGCCCGTACACCGTGGTGGCGGCCTACGACCAGCTGCTGGCGCAGGGGCTGGTCGAGGCGCGGCCGCAGCGTGGTTTTTTCGTCCGCGATGCAGCGCAAAGAATGCCTGTAACGCCTGTGGATAAAGCGCCGGCAGCCCTCAAAACCGTAGTGAACGAGGCCGAGCCGCCGCCTTCGGGGGCGCGCTTCAACGCCACGGCGCTGATCCGGGGCATGTTCCACCAGGGCCCGAACGCGCCGCAGCCGGGCTCGGGCGTGCTGCCCATGGACTGGCTGCAGACCGGCTTCCTGCCCGCCGCCGTGCGCAAGGTCATGGCCGAGGGGGCGCTGCAGGACAGCCTGCTAGGCTACGGCGACCCGCTGGGCACGCCGGCGCTGCGCGCGGCACTGTCGCGCCGCCTGCAGGATCTGGGCGTGCCCGCGTCGCCCGCGCAGGTGATGACCACGGTGGGCGCCACGCAGGCGCTGGACATCGTGAGCCGCACGCTGCTCAAGGCGGGCGACCCGGTCATGGTCGAGGAGCCGGGCTGGTCAGTCGAGTTCGCGCGGCTCGATGCCCTGGGCATGCGCGTGCTGCCCGTGCCGCGCCGCGCCGAGGGCC
>JAYSFC010000046.1:0-25647 GCA_041913505.1 Acidovorax sp. | reverse complement strand
TCCAGCGCCGCCACCAGAAGGTGATCGAGGAGGCGCCGTCGCCCTTCATCAGCGACGCCACGCGCCGCGCCATGGGCGAGCAGGCCGTGCAGTTGGCCAAGGCCGTGAAATACCAGTCCGCCGGCACGGTGGAATTCGTGGTGGGCAAGGACCAGGACTTCTACTTCCTCGAGATGAATACTCGCCTGCAGGTGGAGCACCCGGTGACCGAGTGCATCACGGGCCTGGACCTGGTCGAGCAGATGATCCGCGTGGCGGCCGGCGAGAAACTGGGCATTACCCAGGCCGACGTGAAGCGCGACGGCTGGGCCATCGAGTGCCGCATCAACGCCGAAGACCCTTTCCGCAACTTCCTGCCTTCCACCGGCCGCCTGGTGCGCTTCACACCCCCGAAAGAGACGATGTGGCAGGCCGACACGGGCCACAAGTACGGCGTGCGCGTGGACACCGGCGTGTTTGAAGGCGGCGAGATCCCGATGTTCTACGACTCGATGATCGCCAAGCTCATCGTGCACGGCAAAGACCGCAACGAAGCGATTGCCAAGATGCGCGAAGCCCTCAACGGTTTCGTGATCCGTGGCATCAGCTCCAACATCCCCTTCCAGGCCGCGCTGCTGGCGCACCCCAAGTTCGTCACGGGCCAGTTCAACACGGGCTTCATTGCGGAGCACTACGGCAAGGGCTTCGCCGCCGAGGACGTGCCGCACGACGACCCGCTGTTCCTCGTGGCGCTGGCCGCCTACATGAACCGCCGCTACCGCGCGCGCGCCTCCAGGATCTCGGGCCAGCTCGCGGGCCATGAAGTCAAGGTCGGCGAGGCCTTCACCGTGGTGGTGCTGGGTGCCGAAGGCAAGAACCAGCACCACGAGGTGTCGGTGAGCGATTTTGAAGACAAATCGGGCTCCAGTGCAGTCACCGTGGGCGGTAATAGCTATCAAATCACGAGCACGGCGGGCCTGGGGCAGATCCGCGTGCAGGGCAGTTGCAACGGCCAGGGCTTCACGGCCCAGGTGGAGCGCGGAACGGCCAAGAACCCGCTGGCGTTGCGCATCGCGCACAACGGCACGCAGATCGACGCGCTCGTGCTCTCGCCGCTGGGCGCGCGGCTGCACCAGCTCATGCCTTTCAAGGCACCGCCGGATCTGTCCAAGTTCCTGCTTTCGCCCATGCCGGGCCTGCTGGTCGATGTGGCCGTGCAGCCGGGCCAGAAGGTGCAGGCGGGTGAAAAGCTCGCCGTGATCGAGGCCATGAAGATGGAGAACATCCTCTTCGCCGCGCAAGACGGTGTGGTCGGCAAGATCGTGGCGGGCAAGGGCGAGTCGCTGGCGGTGGATCAGGTCATCCTGGAATTCCAGTGACGCTCCGGCGGTGGGCCCTCCTGGGGGCCTCGGGCCTGCTGCTCGGCGACAGCCTGGCGCTCATGGCGCTCGGCTACTTCTCGATGGGCGTGACCGTACCGGGCGCGCTCGGATTTGCCGGGGGCCTGCTCGCGTGGCGCTGGCACCCGGTGCATGCCTGGCTCGGTTCCGGGCGCTGGCGTCGGCGCCTGTGGCAAGCGGGCTGGCTGGCGCTGGCGGCCTGGATGGCCAGCGTTGCGGTGTTCTGCTACGCGCTGGCGCGGCAGGTGGAAGCCTATGACGACGTGGCCGCCCAGATGCCGCTACAAGCCATCGTCGTGCTCGGCAGCGGCACCCCGCGGGGGCAACCCTCCCCGGCGTTGCGCGCCCGCTTGGACAAGGCGCGGGCGGTGGCCGCCATCCACCCCACGGCCTGGGTGGTGGTGTCGGGCGGCGTGGATTTCGGGGAGACGCTGAGCGAAGGCCAGGTCATGGGGGACTACCTGCGCGCCCATGGCGTGGCGCCCGGGCGCATCCTGCAGGAAGAGCGCAGCACCAGCACGGAGTTGAACCTGCAGTACAGCCTGCCGCTGCTGCAGGCGCACGGGCTGGGCCTGAATTCCGCCATCGCCCTGGTGACCAGCGATTTCCACACGGTGCGCGCCCAGCGCATCGCCCGCAAGATCGGGTACACGCGGACCATACCCGCCGCGGCGCCGACGCCGCTCTACATCCGCTGCAATGCCTGGCTGCGCGAGTATTTCGCCACCGCGAGCAGCTGGATGCTCAACGAAGTGTGAATTTTTTGATTGAAACCCTGGAGAATTGCCATGACCACCCCCATCCGTCCCTTCAAAGTCCTCGGCGTCCAGCAGGTCGCCATCGGCGGCACCGACAAGCAGCGCATGAAGACCCTGTGGGTCGACATGCTGGGCCTGGCGCAGACCGGCACGTTCCAGAGCGAGCGTGAGAACGTGGATGAAGACATCCTCGCCATGGGGCAGGGGCCCTACAAGGTCGAGGTGGACATCATGCAGCCGCTCGACATCGACAAGAAGCCCGCCGTGCACACCACGCCGCTCAACCACATCGGCCTGTGGATCGACGATTTGCCCAAGGCCGTGGAGTGGCTCACAGCCAAGGGCGTGCGCTTTGCGCCGGGTGGCATCCGCAAGGGGGCCGCGGGGTACGACATCACCTTCCTGCACCCCAAGAGCAACGATGAATTTCCCATCGCGGGCGAAGGCGTGCTGATCGAGCTGGTGCAGGCCCCGCCCGAAGTCATCGCCGCGCTGGGCTGAGCGCCAAGGCACGGCAACTTCGGGGGCATTGACGCGCTATTTGGACTCCGTTGGGCGCGAAATGGCGCGTGTTCACTCCATGATCGAAGGCGCCTTCCGTGGCGCGCCAAACATGCATGCAACTTCGCTCATTTCCTGTCTTCTCCGGCGATTGAAGCATCAAGATCGCCGAAGATAAAACAGGGTGTGAATTGGCGGTTTTTGTGACCTCTGGATGCGCACAATCGCCTTTTTGTGCCGCAGAATTCCTCCATTCGCAGCGCTGAAGGCCCACAAGGCATGGCGCGATTTGTTACTTTTCCATCCTGGACCCGAGTGCTCCGGGATCGGATTTCCACCCAGTGAAGGGCCACTCCATGGACGCCACAACCAACCCTGTACAGCTGCACCGCCGCCCGGCCGCTCCCGTCCGCGAGGCCGGGCCATGGTCGGTGGAGGCCATCCAGGCGCTGCTCGACAAGCCCTTGCTCGATCTGCTGTTTGAAGCCCAGACCGTGCACCGCGCCCACTGGCCCGCGGGCGATATCGAGCTCGCCACGCTGCTGTCGGTGAAGACCGGCGGCTGCCCCGAGAACTGCGGCTATTGCCCACAATCGGCCGAATTCGACACGGGCGTGAAGGCCCAGAAGCTCATGAGCGTGGAAGAAGTCACGGCCGCCGCGCAGGCCGCCAAGGATGCGGGCGCCACGCGCTTTTGCATGGGGGCCGCCTGGCGCGCCCCCAAGGACCGCGACATCGAAAAGGTGAGCGAACTCATCAGCGCCGTGAAGGGCCTGGGCATGCAGACCTGCGCCACGCTGGGCATGCTGGAGCCGCACCAGGCCCAGGCGCTCAAGGGCGCGGGTCTGGACTACTACAACCACAACCTCGATACCGCGCCCGAGTACTACACCGACGTGGTGAGCACGCGCCAGTACCAGGACCGGCTGGACACGCTGGCGAGCGTGCGCGCCGCCGGCATCAGCGTGTGCTGCGGCGGCATCGTGGGCATGGGCGAGGCGCCCGTGCACCGCGCGGGCCTGATCGCGCAACTGGCCAACCTGAACCCGTACCCCGAGTCCGTGCCCATCAACAGCCTGGTGCGCGTGCCGGGCACGCCGCTGGCCGATAGCGACCCCATCGACCCGTTCGACTTCGTGCGCGTGATCGCCGTGGCGCGCATCACCATGCCCCGCGCGCGCGTGCGCCTTTCGGCCGGGCGCCAGCAACTCGGCGAGGCCGTGCAGGCGCTGTGCTTCATGGCGGGCGCCAACTCCATCTTCTATGGCGACAAGCTGCTCGTGACGGGCAACCCCGATGTCGAGGCCGATGTGCAGCTGCTCGCCAAGCTGGGCCTGCATGGCCACCGCACCACGACCACGGATACGCACGACCTGCACCACGCCACTGCGGCGGCTTGCTCCTGAAAAAAGAGCGGCTGGTGCTTGAAAGACAAGCACCAGCCGCTCTTTTGGGATTCAACCGTGTTCTAGCTTACTTATCGGCGGTCTTTTCAAGGGGGCAGGTGCTGGCACCCAGCAGCGAGTAAGCGGGGCAGACGCGCAGCAGGCCCGTGGCCAGCGGCACGATGCCGATCCAGCCCCACCAACCCACAGTGCCGGTAGCGGCCAGGGCGATCAGCACCAGGCCGACGACGATGCGCAGCACGCGATCCAGGTTTCCAACATTGGCTTTCATGGTGTTTTTCCTTTAGGTTGCAAAAGCTGGCGCGATAGGCGGTACGCAGGACGCCGCGGTTTCGCGCCGTCGGGTGTCATTTGAGCACACGATCTTCGGAATCCACCACCTTCACGGTGATGGGGATGCCCTGGCCCACGCTCTGCGTGACCGTGCAGAAGGCCTCGAACTGGCCCAGGACCCGGTCCAGGTGCTCCAGCTGGCTCGCGGGTACGCCCAGGCGCAGGGTGGCGGTGATCTGCAGGATGCGCAGACGGCCCTCGGCATTGCGGCCCACCTCGGCCTGCACGGCGGCGCGCAGCGGCTCGGGCTGCTGCTTGAACTTGCGCAATGCGAACAGCAGGGAGTCGCTCAGGCAGTTGCCCACGGACGCGCACAGCAGGTGCACCGGCGAGGGGCCCTGGCCCGTGCCCAACGGTGCGGGTTCGTCCGTGACCAGCGAGGGAACGCTGCCGCCAAAGCGGTTTTCGTAGCGGTAATCGGCGATCTGGGTCAATTCCACGGTCACCCGTTCGTTGCTCATGCGGTGCTCCTTTTTATGCAATAGGTAGGGGTTGTTCAGTCGCGCTCGATGGGCAGGCCCAGGCGCAAGGCCACGGAGCCCACGCTGCCGCCATTGGCGACCTGTGTGTAGCCTTGCGCGCGCAGCCACTGCGCGGCCATGTCGGAGCGTGCGCCCGAAACGCAGCACAAGAGCAGCGGAGCATCGCGCTTCGGCAGAACACTGGTGGCCTGCTCCATCAGGTGGCTCAGGGGCAGGTTGATGGCGCCGGCCACGTGGCCGCTGGAAAATTCGCCGGGCGAACGGACGTCCACGACGAGGGGAGGAGTGGGCTGTGTCATGTGAGGGCTCGGGAGTGGCAAGGTCGTTGGCGTATCACGGCGTGCCGATGGTCCGCGCCGGATCGGTGGCTGCGAGCAGGGCCGGCTCATCGAGCCGGCCCGCCAGAGCCGCAAGCTGCAGGCGCAACTGGGCCATGGCTGCGCGGTGTTGCAGCAGGTTCGATTCGGCCTGCATGGCGTCCTGCTGCGCCTGCAGCAGTTCGAGCGTGGTGCGGTCGCCAACCTGGCGGCCCAGCTCCGTGGCTTGCAGGCGCAACTGCGCGGCACGTACAGCGGCCTCCAGGGCCTGGGCGCGGGCCGTGCCGGCCTGCAACTGCAGCCAGGTGCCGCGCGTCTGCTGGGCGATCGCGAGCCGCGCGCTGTCGAGGTCCGCGCGGGCCTTGTCTTCCAGCCGCAACTGCTCCTGCAGCTTGGCATCGCGCTGGCCGCCGGTGTACAGCGGAATCTGCACCTGTACGCCCACGAGGTACTGGCTTGCGGTGTTGCTGGCGGAGCCCCAGCGGCCAGAGCCCGACAGGCGGTCTCCGCCCGCCTGGCCGACCAGGTCCACCGTGGTATCGGCGCCGCGAGCGGCCTTGGCCGCCTCCTGCTGAGCCAGTGCCACGGCCTGGGCTTGCTGGCGCAGCTGCAGGTTGTCGCGTTCGACCTGCTCGAGCCATTGCGCCAGCGGCGCGAGTGGTGCCGAGGCCGCGGAGGCGTTGTCATCGGTGGTGGCCGGCAGGTGCAGGGCGGGCATGTGCTCCGCGCTCCAGCCGGTGGAGGCGGCCAGCGCCTGGTGGGCCACCTGCACGTCCACATCGGCCGCCTGGAGCTGGGCAGCCACGGCGCTGGCGCGGGCCTCGGCTTCGCGCATGTCGGTCACCGGCGCGTCGCCCAGGCGAAAGCGGTCCTGGGCTTCGGCCAGGGCGCGCTGGGTGGTGTCCTGCTGGCGCCGCAGCAATGCCTGCTGCTGCTGCGCCAACACCGCGCCAAAGTACTGCTGGGCGGTCTGCAGCATCAACTGCTGCTGCACGGCGCTGGCTTGCAGGTCCGCCAGATCGGCAGAGAGCTGTAATTGGCGCTCCTGCGCCGTGCGCACCGGGCTGTAGACCGGCATGCGGGCTACGACGCCCCAGCGCGCGCCCGGGCCGCTGTCCACCGAGGTTTCAAACCCCACCCCGGACGTCGTGGGCGCGCCGGGCAGGCTGAACGCGGCCCCGTGCGAGGCAGTCCGCGCACCCATGGCGCCTGCCGAAGCGTTTGCGGCAACGGTGGGGTTCCACAGCCGGTTGGCCTGCTGCCGGCGGGCATCGGCCACGGCCTGCGAGGCCGCAGCCGCCGCCATGTCGGGGTGGTGCTGGCGCGCGGCCAGCCACGCCTCGCGCAGATCGGCGGCGTGGGCCGCGCCCAGGCCGCAGGCCAGCAGGGCGGCGCTCAAGAGCCATCGGCGCATGGCGGGCACCTCCTTAGCAGCCAGGGCGGATGCCCAGCTTGCGCAGGATGGTTTCCATCATGCACCAGCCGGTGAAGCCGCTTTGCAGCAGGTTGACGCCCACGAATGCCGTGAAGGCCAGCCACCACTGGCTGACGAAAAGGGGGCTGCCGGGAATGCCCAGCGCCAGGGAAAGCAGAATGAATGTGCCGGCGACGACGCGCACGACTTGCCAGGTTGTCATGGAAGGCTCCTTGGTTGGTAGGGGATTGAGAATGAAGGCCTCAATCGTTCAGCCGGGCGATACCCAGCAGCTTGAGGATGTACTTTTCATAGATCGGCTCGGTGTTGCCTGTCTTCATCTTGTTCAGGAAGTACTTCTCGAAGGCGATCTTTCCGAGGTGCACCCACTTGCCCTTCTTGAACCAGTTGACGTTGCGCGGGGGCAACTGGGGCAGCGCCACGAAGGCGGCACCGGTGTCGCCCATGTCGGCCAGGCAGATGGCGTTCCAGGTGGCCGTGGCCGTGGCCGGCTGGCCCGCAATATCGGCCGCGATGTTGTGCACGATGGCCGACACCATGGTTTCGATCATGTAGCCCGTCTTGGGCGCGCCCGTCGGCACGGGCGTGGCCTCGACCGGCGGAATGGCCACGCAGACGCCGGCCGCGAAGATGTTGGGGTAGGCCTTGCTGCGCTGGTGTTCGTCCACGATCACGAACCCGCGCGGGTTGCACAGCTTGGGCACGGCTGCAACGGCGTCCACGCCCTTGAAGGCGGGCAGCATCATCGAAAGGTTGAACGCCAGTTCGTGCGAGCGGTCCACGTTGCCCTTGTCATCGAGCTGCTCCACGTACATCTTGCCCGCCTCGACGCGGGTGGTGCGCGCGTTCGTGATCCACTTGATGTCCTGGCTGCGCAGCTCGCTCTCCAGCATGCTCTTGCTGTCGCCCACGCCGCCCAGGCCCAGATGGCCGATGTAGGGCTCGCTGGTGACGAACGTGATGGGCACCTTGTGGCGCAGCTTGCGCTTGCGCAGGTCCGCAGCCACGATGAACGCGAACTCGTAAGCGGGGCCGAAGCAGCTCGCCCCCGGCATGGCGCCGATGACAATGGGCCCGGGAGCCTGCAGGAACGCCTGGTAGTCCTGCCAGAACCGCTGCGCGTGGTCCACCGTGCAGACCGAATGGGTGTGGCCGCCGTGCGGGCCGGCGCCGGGAATTTCCTCGAACGCCAGGCGCGGCCCGGTGGTGATGACCAGGTGGTCGTATGACAAGGTGCTGGCGTCATCCAGCGTCAGCGTGTTCGCGGACGCATCGATGGCCTGCACCGCGTGGGCAATGAAGTCGATGCCTTTGCGCTCCAACAGCGGCCGGATCTCCAGGATGATGTCCTCGCGCTGCCGCCAGCCGACGGCGATCCAGGGATTGGAGGGCACGAATTGGAAGTAGTCCACGGCGCTGACCACGGTGATGCGGTGTTCCCGTGGCAGCTTGCTGCGCAGTTCGTACGCGGCGGGCATGCCGCCCAAGCCTGCGCCAATGATCACGATGTGGGCCATGGTTGTCTCCTGTTCTCCTGGGTTTGAGGGCGGGTGAGCTTCAGTTCTGCGGGGCCGCCTCTTGCGGGCGGTGGTAGGCCGCGTAGTACAGCGTGGGAATGACCACGAGCGTGAGCAGCGTCGAGACGAAGATGCCGAAGATCAGCGAGATGGCAAGGCCGTTGAAGATCGGATCGTCCAGGATGAAGAACGCCCCGATCATGGCCGCCAGGCCCGTGAGCACGATGGGCTGGGCGCGCGTGGCCACCGCATGCACCACGGCCCGCGCGAGCGGCACGCCGTTGTGCTCCTGCAAGCGCACAAAGTCCACAAGCAGGATGGAGTTGCGCACGATGATGCCGGCCAGCGCGATCATGCCAATCATGCTGGTGGCCGTGAACTGCGCACCCAGCAGCGCGTGCCCGGGCATTACTCCGATGAGCGTGAGCGGAATGGGCGCCATGATGATGAGCGGCGCAAGGTAAGAGCCAAACTGCGCCACAACCAGCAGGTAGATCAGCACCAGGCCCACGGCATAGGCGGCCCCCATGTCGCGGAAGGTCTCGTAGGTGATGCGCCACTCGCCGTCCCAACGCAGCGTGTAGTCGCGCAGCGCGTCGTGCGGCGGTGCCACGAACGACTCCTGCAGCGAGCCGCCTCCGGGCACCGGAATCTGCGCGATGTCGCCGCGCATCCTGAACATGCCGTAGAGCGGGCTGTCCACGCGGCCAGCCATGTCGCCCTGCACGTACACCACGGGCAGCAGATCCTTGTGGTAGATGGGCTGCTCGCGCTGGGTATCGCTGATGGTGACAAGCTCGCGGATGGGCACGTTGCGGCCCGAAGCGCCGCGCACCGTGAGCTGCAGCAGGGTGTCGAGGCTGCCATGGCTCTCCTCGGGCAGTTGCAGCAGCACGGGCACGGGGGCCTTGCTCGCATCGTGCAGGTAGGTGGCCGCATCGCCCGCCAGGCCCGCGCGCAGCGTGGCCACGATGGCCTGTTGCGGCACGCCCGCCAGCGCGGCCTTGCGGCGGTCCACCAGCAGCAGTTTGCGGGGGGCCGCGGCTATGGTGGTGGAGTCCACGTCCACGACGCCCTCCGTGCGCTCGAAGGCGGCACGCACGGCCTGCGCCACGTCCTTGCGGCCTTGGGCCTCGGGCCCGTAGATCTCGGCCACGATGGGGGCGAGCACGGGCGGTCCGGGCGGCACCTCCACCACCTTGACGTTGGCGCCCCAGCGCTTGCCGATCTCTTGCAGTGCGGGGCGTACGCGCATGGCGATGGCGTGGCTTTGCTCCTTGCGCTGGTGTTTGTCGACCAGGTTGACCTGGATGTCACCTAGCTCACTGCTCGCGCGCAGATCGTACTGGCGCACCAGGCCGTTGAAGTTGATCGGCGAAGCCGTGCCCGCATAGGCCTGGTAGTCGCGCACCTCGGGCACGGTGGCCAGGTGGGCGCCGAGTTCGCGCAGCACGGCGGCCGTGTCCTCGAGCGGCGTGCCGGCCGGCATGTCCACGACGACCTGGAACTCCGATTTGTTGTCGAACGGCAGCATCTTGAGTTGCACCCAGCCCACCACGGGCAACGCCACCGACAGTGCGATCAGCGCGGCCACGGCCAGGCCCAGCAGGCGGCGGTTGCGGCGGCCGTGCTGCGGGTGCAGCAGGGGGGCAAAGAGGCGCTCGAACCGGGGCTCCAGCTTTGCGGAAAGGCCGCTGGCTTCCACATGGCCCGCGCCATCGGTGTGCGGCTTCATCCAGCGGCGCGCGAGCCAGGGCGTTACGACGAAGGCGATGGCCAGCGACAGCAGCATGCCCATGCTCGCGTTGATGGGGATGGGGGCCATGTAGGGTCCCATGAGGCCCGACACGAAGGCCATCGGCAGCAGTGCCGCGATCACGGTGAACGTGGCCAGTATGGTGGGGCCGCCCACCTCGTCCACGGCGCGCGGGATGCTCTGCAGCAGGCTCAGCCCGGGCTCGAGCTGCTGGTGGCGATGGATGTTCTCCACCACCACGATGGCATCGTCCACGAGGATGCCGATCGAGAAGATCAGCGCAAACAGCGATACGCGGTTGAGCGTGAATCCCCAGGCCCATGAGGCGAACAGCGTCACCGTGAGCGTCAGCACCACGGCCAGGCCCACGATGGCAGCCTCGCGCCGGCCCAGCGCGATGAACACCAGCGCCACGACCGATGCGGTGGCGAACAGCAGCTTCTGGATGAGCTTTTGCGCCTTGTCGTTCGCGGTGGCGCCGTAGTTGCGCGTTTCGACGACCTGCACGGCGTCGGGGATCACGGTGTTGCGCAACTGGTCCATGCGCGCCGTGAGGGCGTTGGCCACGTCAATGGCGTTCTCGCCGGGCTTTTTGGTGACCTGCAGCGTCACGGCAGGCGACTCCTGCGCCCCCTGGGAAGCCGGGGCACCGTGCCACACGGTACGCACCGCGGGCGGCGGGCCGTCGCGCAGCTCGGCCACATCCTTGAGGAAGACCGGTTTGCCGTTCTGCACACCCACCACAAGATCAGACAGCTCATCGGCCGTGCCGATGAAGGGCCCCGCGTCCAGGGCCACGGTGCGCTCGCCTGCGAGCAGGTCGCCCACGGGCAGGCCCTGGTTGGCCGACTGCAGTGCGGCTCGCAGATCTTGCACCGTGGTGCCCGTGCTGGCCATGCGCGCCGGATCCAGGCGCACGAGCACGGCGCGGCCTGGGCCGCCGATGGTGCGCACTTCGCGCGTGCCGGGCACACGCTGCAACTGGGCCTCCACGCTGCGCGCCACGCGCTCCAGGTCGAACGCGCCCGCGCTGCCATCTTGGCCATGCAGCGTGAAGCTCACGATCGGCACGTCGTCGATGCCCTTGGGCTGGATCAACGGTTGCTGTACACCCAGGCCGCCGGGCGCCCAGTCGCTGTGGCTGCGGATCTGGTCGTGCAGGCGCACGAGCGCCTCGGTGCGCGGCACGCCCACCTTGAATTGGACCGTGAGCACGGCCAGGCCCGGGCGCGAGACCGACATCACGTGGTCCGTACCCTCCATGCCCGCGAGCATCTGCTCGGCCGGCGTGGCCACCATCTGTTCCACGTCGGCCACCGAGGCCCCGGGGAAGGGAATGAGCACGTTGGCCATGGTCACGTTGATCTGAGGCTCTTCCTCGCGCGGCGTTACAAGCACGGCGAAAGCGCCGAGCAGGAAGGCCAGCAGCGCGAGCAACGGTGTGATCTGCGCCTGCAGGAAGAGGGCGGCGATGCGGCCGGAGAGGCCGAGGGGCGTGGAAGACTGTGCCATGTCAGCGCACCTGGGCTGCGGCCTGGGGGTCGGTGGCCACGCGCTCGCCACTGCGCAGGCCGCTCAGCACTTCAACGCTGCCTGTGCCGCTCGTGCTACCGAGCAGGACGCGGCCAAGCCGCACCTGGCGCAAGCGGGGATGGCCTTGCTCGTCCACCACGTACACACCCGTCATCTCGGCGCGGCGTACGACGGCGCTGGCGGGCACTACGGGCAGGGCCGATGCTGTGCCTGCTCCCGGCAGCCACAGGCGCGCGAACATGCCAGGCGCCACGCCGTCGAGCCCAGCGGGCAGGTCGGCGCGCAGTTGAACCGTGTGTGTGGCGCTGTCCGCCACGGGCAGGCGTTGCACTTGGCGGGCTTCGAGCGCGATGCGTTCCTTGCCTGTGCCCGGAAGCTCAATGGCTGCCGGGGCATCCGCGGGCAGGCCCTGGACGAGCGTTTGCGGCGCCGTCGCCGTGATGCGCAGCGCACGCGGGTCGTACAGCCGCACCAGCGGGCGGCCCGGAGCGGCCATGTCGCCGAGCGACACGGGCACCTCGCTCACCACGCCCGCATAAGGAGCGCGCAGCACGTAGTAGCTCGACTGGGCGTAGGCCGCGTTCGACTGCGCCTGCTGCGCACGCACCTGGGCCTGGGCCGCATCGAGCTGCGCCTGGCTGCGCTCCAGCGCGGCCTGGCTGATGTACTGCTTTTCAAAGAGCTGGCGCTGGCGGGCGAACTCCTTGGCGGCGATCTGGGCGCCCGTGCGGGCAGCTTCCACCTGGGCCGCGCTAGCGGCGGCAGCCTGTTGGGCGGCCCTCGCGTCGAGCCGCGCGAGTTCCTGGCCGGCTTGCACGCGGTCGCCCACGCGCACGGAGAGCGACACCACGGCACCGGGCACCTGGGACGACAACGTGGTGTCGCGCACAGCCTCCACCACGGCGTCCGCACTGGCCCAGGCGCTACCGCCGGGAGCTTCGGCACGCACGGTCGCAAGCCCCGAGGCGTGGGCCCAGCCGGAACAGGCCAGCGTCACGGCGGCCAAGGCCGTTCCGGCCCTGAGGGAGGAAGGGGAGAGGCGGAAGTGGTAAAGCATTGTTTGATTATTTAACCAATTAGCTAAATAGTCAATCAATGACTACAATATGGGCCTGGCCACCCGGCCTTCTCCCGAGGATTCCTTATGAAAGACTTGCCTCCCGAAGCCCTAGAGCAGGTCGCAGCCTACTTTCAGGCCCTGTCCGAGCCCACACGCCTGCGCCTTCTGAACCTGCTGCGCAACAGCGAGCACAACGTGGGCGAGCTGGCTCAGCTGTGCGGCTACACGGCAGCGAATGTATCCAAGCACCTGTCGGTGCTTACCAAGCACGGCCTCGTCGCGCGCGAGAGCCGGGGGACGAGCGTGTACTACCGCATCGAGGACGCGTCGGTGTATGCGCTGTGCGATCTGGTATGCGGCAGCCTGGCGCGGCAGTTCGATCGCCAGGTGCAGCAGCAGGCAATGTTCAGCCCGCAGGGGCCAGCCGCCTGAGCGCAGGGCGGGGCTGGTGCCGAAATCGCTCAGCCCATGCCTTCGGGCTTGATCTGGGCGCGTGCGATCACGGGTTTCCAGCGTGCCTGCTCGGCTTTGATGAAGGCATCGAACTCGGCGGCGGTGTTGCCCACGGCCAGGGCGGTTTCCTGCGAAAGCTTCTCCTTCACCAGGGTGCTGCGTGCGGCCTTGATGGCCTCGGCCTCCAGTTTGGCAAGGTGCGCCTTGGGCCATTTGCTCGGAGCCATGAGGCCATACCACTGCGTCATCTCGAAGCCCTTGAATCCTTGCTCGGCCACCGTCGGCACGTCGGGCAGTTGGGGCAGGCGCTGTGAGGTGCCTGTGGCAATGCAGCGCAGCTTGCCCGCCTTGATGAAAGCCAGCAGGGCCGGCGCGCCCACCGATGCGGCCTGCAGCCGCCCGGCCATCAGATCGGTGAGCATGGGGCCCGTGCCGCGGTAGGGCACGTGCAGCATGAAGGTGTCGCTGACCATCTTGAGGTATTCGAACGCCAGGTGGCCTGCGCTGCCGTTGCCTGCGGAGCCGTAGTTGAGCTGACCGGGCTTGCTCTTCACGTAGGCGATGAAGTCCTTGAGGTTCTTCACCGGCAGGTCCGGGTGTACCACGTAGAGGCTGGGTACCTTGGACAGCAGCGTGATGGGCGCGAAGTCGCGGTTGGCGTCGTAGGACAGTTTGGGAAAGATGTAGGGATTGACGGCCAGCGTACCGATGTGGCCCAGGATGAGCGTGTGCTCGTCGGTACTGTTGGCCACCTCCTGCATCGCGATGTTGCCGGCCGCGCCGGGCTTGTTGTCCACGAACACGTTCTGGCCGATCGTCTTGGCCATTTCGCCCGCGGCGGCGCGCGCCACGATCTCGGAGCTACCCCCGGGCGCGAAGGGCACCACGAGGCGCAATGGCTTGCTAGGCCAGTTGGACTGTGCGCGCACCATGGGCGCGAAAGTAGAAGCGGCGGCTGCGGCCCCGGCCAGCAGCAGCTGGCGACGGCCCGCGATCGGGGTGGTCATGGAGTGTCTCCTGCGTGTAGGAATGCGAACGCCGCGATGGTGCACTGGCCAACCTATCAATTCCCTTTCAAACCGTGCCCAAGGTGCGCGACATAATCGCCGCCATGCGCATTCTGTTGGCCGAAGACGAGCATGCACTGGGCGAGTGGCTGAGCAAGGCCCTGGAGCAGGGCGGCTGGCGCGTCGACTGGCGCGACGATGGCCGCCTCGTGGAGCAGGCGCTGGCCGTGCAGGAATACGACGCCGTAGTGCTCGACCTGGGTTTGCCGGGCCGCGATGGCGCGAGCATCCTGCGGCGGCTGCGGGAACGCGACGTGCGCGTGCCAGTGCTGATCCTCACGGCGCGCGACTCGCTCGGCGACAAGGTGAACAGCCTCAATGCCGGGGCCGACGATTTCCTGGTCAAACCCTTTGCACTGGCCGAGCTGGAGGCGCGCCTCACCGCCCTCGTACGCCGCGCGCGCGGCAGCGAGCACCCGCGCCTGGCCTGCGGGCCCCTGCAGTTCGACACCATCACGCGGCAGTTTTCGCTGGATGCTGAGCTGCTGGCGCTATCGCCGCGCGAGCATACGCTGCTCAAAGCGCTGATCCAGCGCAGCGGCGAGCCGCTGTCGCGCCAACACGTGCTGGACCGCGTTTTCGGCGACGACGAGGATGTGCAGCCCAGCGTGGTCGATGTGCTGCTGCACCGCCTGCGCAAACGCCTGGAGCACAGCGGCGTGCGCATCCACACCTACCGGGGCCTCGGCTATGCGCTGGAACTGGCAGCACCGCACGAGCACTAAGCTGCGCTTGCTGGCTTTCCTGCTGCCGGTGCTGGCGCTCGAGACGGCCGCGGGGCTGTGGTTCACGCGCGTGGATGCCGTGGCCTCGGCCAATGCGGCCTACGACCGCTCGCTGCTCGGAGCGATCAAGTCCCTGGACCTCAATGTGTCCACGGCGTCGGGTGGGCTGTCGGTGGAGCTGCCATACCGGCTATTTGAGTTCTTCCAGCTCACGGCCACGGGCAACGTGTACTTTCGGGTGGCCACGGCCGATGGGCTCGTGGAGATCGGCCATGCGGATCTGCCCGCGCCTCCGCGGCCGCTGCAGGAGGACAAGCCCTTGTTCTACGACGCGGAGTACTTTGGCGAATCGGTGCGCGTGGGGGCCTTCATGCGCGCGCTGGACGCCGGGCCGGGCGATACGCAGCATCCGCAGCTCGTGATCCAGGTGGCCGAGAGCACCACGTCGCGCGAGCAGTTCACGGCAAGCTTCGTGCAGCGTGCGGCCGTGCGCGACGTGCTGCTGCTCCTGGTTCTCGGTGTGTCGGTATTCCTTGGCCTGGCGGTGGCACTGCGGCCCATCACGCAATTGGCAGACAGCATCCGCGCACGCGCCAGCGACGATCTGCGGCCGCTGCCCGCGCAGGGCCTGCCCGGCGACATTCGCCCGCTCGTAGAGGCCGTCAACCAGCAGATGCAGCGCATCGAGCAACTGATCAGCGAGCGCAAGAGCTTTGTCGACGACGCTTCGCACCAGCTGCGCACCCCCCTGGCCACCCTGCGGGCGCAGCTCGACTACGCGCTGCGCGAAACCGATCCACGGCGCCAGCACGAAGCGTTGCGGGCCCTTTCAGACGGACTCGCGCAGGCCACACGGGCTGCCAACCAGCTGCTGGCCCTGGCGCGCAGCGATTCGGCGCTCGTGCAGACCCAGGAAATCGACCTGGGCGCCCTCGCGCGCGAAGTGGCCCTCGCCGTGCTGCCCGTTGCCCGCGAGCGGGGGATGGACCTGGGAGTGGAGGAGGGGGATCTGCCCATCGGAGCGCACGGCGATGCGGAGCTGCTGCGCCAGGCGCTGCTGAACCTGGTGCACAACGCCGTGGAGCACGGGCGGCCACAGGGGGTAATCACGCTGCGCGCGGCGGCGGATCGCCTCGGCTACAGCCTGCAGGTAGTCGACGATGGACCCGGCCTGCCGCCCGAACTCGAAGGCCGCGCCGGGCAGCGCTTTGCCAAGGGGCGGGGCAGCCGCGGTTCGGGCCTGGGCCTGGCCATTGCGCGCTCCGCCATCGAACGGCACGCCGGGACCTTGCGCCTCGAGCCTTCGCCCGAGACGGGCAAAGGCACCTGCGCAACGCTGTGGTGGCCCCGGCCATGAAGAAGCTATGGTGCGTCGCCCTGACCTTGGCCTGTGCCGCCGCAGTGCAGGCCGGCGTGCTCGACGGCGCCCGCTGCGTGGCGCCCGCCAAGCCTGGGGGCGGCTTCGATCTGACCTGCCAGCTGCTGGCTTCCGCACTAGAGGCCTCGGGGCAGACTGCGACACGCCTACCGGTGGTCTACCAGCCCGGCGGCATTGGCGCGCTGGCCTTCAGGCGGTCCGTGATGCAGCAGCCCGCCGATCCCCATTCGGTGGTGGCGTTTTCCTCGGGGTCCTTGCTCAACCTGGCCCAGGGCCGGTTTGGCCCGCATACGGAGCGCGACGTGCGCTGGCTTGGCGCGATCGGCTTGGACTATGGCGTGATTGCCGTCCACCGCGACGCGCCGTACCGGAAGTTGGCCGACTTGCTCGAGGCACTGCGCAGCCGCCCCGGACAGATGGTTTTTGGCGCCGGCGGAGCCATTGGAAGCCAGGACTGGATGAAAGCGGCCCTGCTTGCGCGGGCAGCCGGGGTGAGCCACAAGACCCTGCGTTTCGTGGCCTTCGAGGGAGGAGGGGAAGCGTTGACCGCGTTGGCGGGCCACCATGTGCAGGTGCTCGCGGGAGACGCTGCCGAAGTGGCACGCCATCTGGAGCAGGGGGCGCCTATCCGCGTGCTGGCCGTGCTGTCGGATGAGCGTTTGCCGGGCACGCTGGCAGCCGTTCCGACGGCGGCGGAGCAGGGCGTATCCATCCGCTGGCCCATTGTGCGCGGCATCTACCTGGGGCCCGCAGTGGCCGAGCGCGACGTGCAGGAATGGCGCGAGATCCTGGCACGCGCAGGTCGCCACCCTTCGCTGGATGCGGCGCTGCGACGCGCAGGCTTGCAACCCGCATGGCTGACAGGGCCAGAGCTGGAGGCACGAATCGCCCAGCAGATGCGCCTGTACCGCGAGCTGGCCGCTGAGTTCGGGCTGCTGCGTTGAAACTTCAGAGCCCGGCGAACAGTCCCTCTTCGTTCAACAGCGCATAGGCGATATCGGGGCAGCGCTCCATGCTCTTCTTGATTGCCGCAGGAATGGCCTGCCTTGTCTTGCGACACAAGCCACGCTGCTCATGCACCAGGATGGCAATGCCCCGCAAACTGCGCACTTCGTTAGGGCTGGACGAGAGGGTGAGGCGAATGCCGAGCTGCTGCTCCATGCGCTCTTCGAGGTGCCGCAGCTCGCTCAGGCTGCCCAGGTTCTCAAGGCGTTGGATGAGCCGCTTTTCTTCTTCGCGGGTCAACCGAAGAATCCGCACATCCCCTCCTGGCGTCTGCAACAGCGCATCCCGGTCACATACGCAGGCGCCTGGGGGGCATTCCGTGCGGATGGGAAAGGATGGTGCGGTCATGGGCGCATAGGTTACCAGCGCTCAAAGCGGCCATCTCTCCCGAAGGGCGCTGAAGACCAGGGCCAGCGGCACGATGGCGGCAAACACCCTGACCAGGGTCGAGAACAACGGGCCGGCATCCGCCACATGAAGGAAGTGGCGCACCAGGAGTTCCGCCTTGATCGCGCACAGGACGGCAATCATCAGCGACATGGCCAGGCGCACGCCCTCCTCGGCGCCGCGCGCGGATGCAGCCACGCTAGCCAAGGTCAATGCGATCAGCGTAAGCCACGTCAGAGTGGCGGCGATGCGGCTGTGGGGTATGTTGGGAGCAGGGTGGTCCATGATCAGGCGAAAGCGTAGAAGAGAGCGAAGAGCATCAGCCACACCAGATCCGTGGCGTGCCAGTAGGTGGCCATCGCCACCAGGCCGCGATGGTCCTGTGCGCTGTAGCCGCCCGTTGTGAGGCGGCCCAGGCACCAGGTCATGCCGATCAAGCCCCAACTGGCGTGGATGAAGTGGTTGATCGTGAGATACCAGTACACCACCACGAAGATGCCGGAGCCCGCTGTCAGGCCATTCGCCATGTTCCATCGCCACTCGAAGAACTTGACCATCGGATACACAAGTCCCGCCAGCAGGGCCAGCCCGAGCCAGCCAGCCGCGGCCTGTCTGCGGTTCTCGCGCATGGAGGCCACCACGCGTGTCAGCAGCCAGCCGCTGGTGACCATGGCCACCGTAATGGCCACGCCGCCACCCGTCCAGAGCCGGTGCGCGCCATCGCGGAACTCCTGGGGATGGTGCCAGCGCGAAGTGAAGTAGACAACGAAGAAGAGCGTGAACTCAATGAACTCGAGGCAGATGCCCACCCACATGGCCATATAGCCAGGAACATTCCTGCGGGGGGCGGGTGGCGCAAAGGCATCGATGGGGAGGACGGAAGACATGTGCTGTGGTCGCCCAGGTTTATCAAAGGGGCCGGCCGCTGAGCCAGCCATTTTTGATATTTGACATAATATACATCGTATCAATTAAATAAGATGCCGCGGTAGGACCCGATACGGCAATGGCATGGCAGGAAGCCATACAAGCCTTCGGTTCTTCTTTGCATTTTTTAAGATTCATATAAAATGAATCTTATCAAATAATCCAACCTGTGCTCGTCCGCAGGCCTCTCATGACTCCGCTTCGGCCACCGCAAATTTCCACCGCCCACACGGCCCAACCCGTTGCACCACTCAAGGACTGGCCGCTGCTGCGCCTCGGATTCCGGCCTTTCTACCTGGGCGCCACGTTGCTGGCCTGCCTGTCGGTGCCGCTGTGGATCGCCATCTTTTTGGGGCACCTTCAGCTGCGGCTGGAGATCCCGCCCCTGATGTGGCATGCGCATGAGATGCTATTCGGCTTTGCCGCCAGCGTGGTGGTGGGTTTCCTGCTCACCGCCGTGAAGGCCTGGACGGGACTGGAAACCGCGCGCGGCCCGCTGCTGGGTGCGCTGGCCCTGCTGTGGCTGGCAGCGCGGCTGGCGGCGCTGGTAGCGCCTTACCCGGTCTATGCGGTGCTGGATATGGCGCTGCTGCCTGCCGTGGCCGCCGTGCTGTTGCGGGTGCTGATCAAGGCAGGCAACAAGCGCAACATTCCCTTGATTTCGCTGCTGCTGGTGATGGCGGCGGCCAACCTGGTGTTCCACCTGTCGGTGCAGGGCCTCATTGCCGTGCGCGCCGTCAATGCCCTGTATGCGGAGCTGGCTCTCATCCTCATGGTGGTGTGCGTGATGACGGGGCGCGTGGTGCCCATGTTCACCCGCAACGTGACGCCGGGCCTGGTCATCAACATACCGCGCAAGTTCGAGCTGTCGGTGCTGGCCGTTACCGCCGTGGCCCTGGCGCTGTGGGTGCTGGCCGCGCCGGCGCCCGTGGTGCTGTTGGCGAGCCTGGCTGCCGCCATGCTGAACGCCGCACGGCTGTGGAAGTGGCACCCCTTGGTCACGCTCAAGCGGCCCATCCTGTGGATCCTGCATGCCTCGTATGCGTGGCTGCCCGTGGGGTTCCTGCTGTTGGCGCTGGCCCAGTTGGGCTGGGTGGCGCAGTCGTTAGCCGTGCATGCTTTCGCCGTTGGCGTGATCGGCGGGCTGATCATCGGCATGGTCACGCGCACGGCGCGCGGCCACACGGGCCGGCCGCTGCAGGCCTCGCGCGGCGAGGTGGCGGCCTATGGCCTGGTGATGGCGGCCGCCGTTCTGCGCGTGCTGGTGCCCGCCGTGCAGCCTGCCTGGTACCCCTACGCGCTGGAGGGCGCGGCCTGCCTGTGGGCCATTGCCTTCGCCATCTACCTGGTGATCTACACGCCCTGGCTGATGCGTACCCGCTTGGACGGCAAGGACGGCTGAGCGCCTTCCTGTCCCCTCCTCCCCTTCGCTTTTTTTCCTTCACACACCCCGAAAGGTTGAACCATGAGCAACACCGTTTCCGTGATCGACGTGCGTACCATCGCTCCCTACGAGCGCCACGCACAGATCTTTGGCCGCTTGGACGCCCTGGGCGCAGGCGAGTCGCTGCAGATCGTCAATGACCACGACCCCGTGCCGCTGCACATGCAGCTCGAGAATCGCGCGCCTGGTCAATTCCAGTGGACCTACCTGCAGTCCGGCCCGCAGCTGTGGCAGATCGAGATCGCCAAAAAGCCCGCCAAGGGCAACGCCGCCCAGGCCGAGGATTCCTGCTGCTCCGGCGGCGCCTGCTGCGGCTGATCGAAGGGCCGGCCAAAAGCAAAAAGGGGCAGGTGGTACCTGCCCCTTTTCTATTACAGGCCCAGCGCCAGCTGCGCCGCCTCGCTCATCATGGACCGCTCCCAGGGCGGATTCAGCACCAGATTCACGGTGATCTCGCCCACACGCGGCAAGGCCAGCACCTTGTCGCACACCTCGTCGGCAATCGCCTCGCCCATGCCGCAGCCGGGCGCGGTGAGGGTCATATCCAACAGCACATGTACTTTGTCGGTGTCCTGCAGCGGCTCGAAGGCCAGCCGGTACACCAGGCCCAGGTCCACGATGTTCACGGGGATCTCCGGGTCGTAGCAGGTGCTCAGGGTCTGCCAGATCACCGGCTCCAGGTCGTCGATATGCAGATCCTCCGGCACGGCGGCGGCCTGGGGCGGCTCCTTGCCGATGGCGTCCGCGTCCACGCCCTTCAGGCGCATGAGCTGGCCATCGACCAGCAGCGTGAAGGACGAGCCCAGCGCCTGCGTGATCTGCGCCAGCTGCCCGGCCTCCAGTTCCACGGGGTGGCCGCTGGGCACGGTCTCCACGGTTACAGCGCGGCGGACCAGGACATCTTCACGTTGGCGACGGTTCATCATGGCTGAGGCTCCTCGGTGCTCACGCCGGCGGCGGCCCCCTGGCTACCTTCGGCGATGGCGTGCATCAGCGCGTGCCAGCCCAGCAGCGCGCACTTGATGCGGCTGGGGTACTGGCGCACGCCGGCCAGGCTGACCAGCTTGCCCAGGGGGACGCCTTCGGGCTCTTCCTCGCCCGTGAGCACGGCGCGAAAGTGCTGCTGCAGCGCCTGCGCGGCGGCGATGTCCCGGCCTTTCACGGCTTCGGTCATCATCGACGTGGAGGCCATGCAGATCGCGCAGCCCTGGCCGGTGAAGCGTATATCCTGCACACGCCCGTCCTGCAATTGCAGCTCCACCGCGATGCGGTCACCGCACGAAGGGTTGGTGCCCTGCGCCTGGTGCGTGGGCTGCGGCAGGTGGCCGAAGTTGCGCGGCGCGCGCTTGTGCTCCAGCACCACCTCCTGGTAGAGCTCGTTTTCAGCGTTGCCGGTAAATGCAGTCATCGCATGACCTCCAGCGCCTGGGCCACGCCGGCGATCAGGCGCTCAACCTCTTCATGGCTGTTGTACAGGGCGAACGAAGCGCGTGTGGTGGGGCCCAGCCCCAGGTGGTCCAGCAGTGGCTGGGCGCAGTGGTGGCCGGTGCGCACGGCGATGCCGCGCTCGTCCAGCAGCGTGCCGATGTCGTGGGGATGCACGTCGCGCGCGACGAACGACACCAGCGAGGCCTGCGTGGCATGCGGTGCCAGCACCGTCACGCCGTCGAGCCCCGACAGGCCTGCCAGCGCCTGCGCGCGCAGGGCGTGCAGATGCTGGTCGATGGCGTCGCGTCCCAGGCCGTCGATGAAGCGTGCCGCCGCCGCCAGGCCCACGGCCCCGGCCACGTTGGGCGTGCCGCCCTCCAGCCGCGCGGGCAGCGGCGCATAGCCCGCCTCGGCGTAGCTCACCCACTCCACCATGTCGCCGCCCAGGCGCAGCGGGTACAGACGCTCGAGTGCGCTGCGCCGGCCGGCCAGCGCCCCGGTGCCCATGGGCCCATACATCTTGTGGCCGGAAAAGGCCATGAAGTCGCAGTCCAGTTGCTCCAGCGCCGGCATGGCGTGGCCCGCGGCCTGGGCGGCGTCCAGCACTGTCAATGCGCCGGCCTGGCGCGCCATCGTCATCAGGGCCTCGTATGGCGGGCGCTCGCCCGTGGCGTTGGCGCAGGCGGTAAGGGCCAGCACGCGGGCGCGGGGCGTGAGCAGTGCTGCCAGGTCGGCTTCGTGCACGCGCCCCTGCGCGTCGGGCTTCAGGATGACCAACTCGGCGCCGCTCATGCGTGCGGCCTGCTGCCAGGGCACGAGGTTGGCGTGGTGCTCCAGGCCGCTCACGATGATGCGGTCGCCCGGGCGCAGCCAGGCTTTGCCGGGCCCGGCGGCCCACAGCCCATGCGCGACGAGGTTCAGGGCCTCGGTCGTGCCGCTGGTAAAGACCAACTCGTGCTCGCTGCCCGCGCCAATGAAGCGCTTGAGCGTGGCACGGGCCTCGTCGAACGCGTCGGTGGCGCGCTGGCTCAGGGTGTGCACGCCGCGGTGGATGTTGGCGCGGTCGTGCTGCTCAAAGCGCTGCATGGCCTCCTGCACTGCCAGCGGCATCTGCGTGGTGGCGGCGTTGTCCAGGTAAGCCAGGGGGTGGCCGTGGACGTGCTGTGCCAGCACGGGAAACTGCGCGCGCAGCGCCTGCACGGACAGGACGCAGGTGTGCAGCAAGGGATGTGACTTACCCATGGCGTGCCTCCTCGCCGACTTGCAATTGCCGGGCAATGGCGTGCGCCAGCCAGCCGCCCTGCAACCATTGCGTCAGCGCCCCGTTGCCATCGCCCTCCTCGCCCAGGCAGCGCTCCAGCAGTGCGCGCGCCATGCCTTCGATGATGAGGGCGCGCGCGGCGGCATCATGAAGGCCGCGTTGGCGGGCGTAGAACAGCGCGTCCTCGGGCAAGGCGCCCCAGGTGGCGCCGTGCGCGGCCTGCACGTTGTCGTGCAGGATTTCCAGGTGCGGACGGAGGATCAGGCGCGGATGGCCCGCCAGCGGCACGCCCGCCAGGCGCTGGCGCACGTCGGCACCGTCGCAGCCGGGCGCGATGCGCGTGTGGGCGTTGGCCACGGCGTGGGCGCGGCCCTGGGCCAGCGCCAGGGTCTCGACCTGGCTGGCGCTGCGCGCGGCCTGCAGGTCGGTATAAGTCTGCAGGTCGGCCTGCCCGCTGCCCAGCAGCAGCAGGGCCGCCTGGCGCGCGCTGGCACCCTCGCCCTGCAGGACGATGTGGCTGCGCTGCAGGTGATAGCCACTGCCCGTGGCGACCAGCGCCTGCGCATAGCCGGCGCCCTCCGCCAGGCGGACATGCAGGTGGTGGGCCACGCGGTCGTCGGCCTGCGGCGCGGCAATGCGCAGGTGCTGCAGCTTCGCGCCCGCCGCCAGGCGGATATGGGCATGCAGGTTCTGCGCCACGGCCTGCGAGGCACCGTCCGCGCCCTCGCGCTCATGGGTTTCGATGAGCACGCAGTGCACGCCGGGGTCCACGTCCAGCACCAGGAGCGGCGCCTCGGCTGGCGCGCGCGGCTGGTGGCGCAGCTCCAGGTACACGGGTTCACGCGCTGCGCCCGGTGCAGCGGCCACGCGCAAACGCAGGCCCTGCCGGCACAACGCACGGTGGGCCCAGGCAAAGGGGGCAGCTTCGCCCTCGCCGGGGGCGGGCAGGTCGGCCAGCAGCTCGGCGCGCTGCGCGGGGTCCAGCGCATCCAGCCAGCGGGCCTGTACGGCCTGTGCACCCAGGGGGTGTAGCGTCCAGCCGGACTCGGCCGGCGGCGGCGTATCGCGGCCCTCGTCCATCTGCGCGCCCAGCCAGTCCGCCAGCGCAGGCGGCGGCAGGTGGTGGAAGGCCTCGCTGTGCCGCGCAACCCAGCCCCGGATGTGCAACTGCTCGCGCGCGGCGAGGATATCGGCTCTTGAGCGGTCCATGGTCTTATGCCTCCACGGTCTGGGGCTGGCGCGCAAAGCCGGTGCGGGCAATGCGCCGCGCCAACTCCGCGTCGCCCGTCTCGGCGATACGGCCCTGGTCCAGGCGCAGCACGGCGTCGGGCTGCAGCTGTTCGATCAGCTGCAGGTAGTGCGAGACAACGATGAAGGCCGTGCCCTGGGCGCGCAGCTTCTGCATCAGCGCGACGACGGCGCGCACGCCGTCCACGTCCATGCCCGAGTCGATCTCGTCGAGCAGCGCCAGGCGTGGCTGCAGCAGCGCCAGCTGCAGCAGCTCGTTGCGCTTTCTCTCGCCGCCGGAAAATCCTTCGTTCACCGGGCGGCCCAGCATGGCCTCGGGCAAGCCCAGCTCCTTGGCAGTCTGTTTGGCGCTGGCGAGGAAGTCGAACGCGTCCAGCGGCTCCTGGCCGCGCGCTTCGTGCACGGCATTGAGTGCGGTGCGGATGAACAGGTTGTTCTTCACGCCCGGTACATCGGGCGGCGACTGGAAGGACACGAACAGCCCGGCACGGGCGCGCTCATGCGCGGACAGCTGGAGCAGGTCCTGCCCGTCCAGCCGCGCCTGGCCGCCCAGCACCCGGTACCTGGGGTGGCCGGCCAGCGCCATGCCCAGCGTGCTCTTGCCGCTGCCGTTGGCGCCCATCAGCACCACGAGATGGCCGGCGGGTACGTCGAGCGAAACGGACTGCAGCACGGTGCGTTCGCCCACGTTGACGCGCAGGTCGCGCACTTGCAGCAGGGGTGGGGTGTAGTTCATGTTGTTTCCTATGAATTTGATAGCTGCTTGTGACCGCCAGATAAGGACTCCAAGCCGTTTTTGATCAAAATTTCAGCCGACCGCGCCTTCGAGCGACACTGCGAGCAACGCCTTGGCCTCCAGCGCGAACTCCATGGGCAGCTCCTCCAGCACCGCCTGGCAAAAGCCTCCGACGATGAGTGCCGTGGCTTCCTGCGGATCGATGCCGCGCTGCTGGCAATAAAACAGCCGCTCCTCGGAAATACGCGTGGTCGTGGCCTCGTGCTCCACCACAGCGTCGCTGCGCGCGGCATCCACGTAGGGGAAGGTGTGGGCGCCACACTGGGGGCCAATGAGCAGCGAATCGCACTGCGTGTGGTTGCGCGCGCCGGCGGCGCCGGCATTGACGCGCACCAGGCCACGGTAGCTGTTCTGCGCATGGCCTGCGCTGATGCCCTTGGAGACGATGCGGCTGGTGGTGTTTTTGCCCAGGTGGATCATCTTGGTGCCCGTGTCCGCCTGCTGGAAGTGGTTGGACACGGCGATCGAGTGGAACTCGCCGTTCGATTCGTCGCCGCGCAGCACCACGCTGGGGTACTTCCAGGTGATGGCCGATCCGGTCTCGATCTGCGTCCAGGCAATGCGCGAGCGCTTGCCGGCCGCCAGGCCGCGCTTGGTGACGAAGTTGTAGATGCCGCCCACGCCGTTTTCGTCGCCGGGGTACCAGTTCTGCACCGTGGAGTACTTGATGAACGCGTCGTCGTGCGCGATCAGCTCCACCACGGCAGCGTGCAGCTGGTTCTCGTCGCGCTGCGGGGCGGTGCAGCCTTCCAGGTAGCTCACTTCGCTGCCCGCCTCCGCGATGATCAGCGTGCGCTCGAACTGGCCGGTGTTGCGCGCGTTGATGCGGAAATAGGAGGACAGCTCCATGGGGCAGCGCACGCCCTCGGGCACGTAGACGAACGAACCGTCGGAGAACACCGCGGAATTGAGGGCCGCGTAGAAGTTGTCGCCCGGCGGCACGACGGTGCCGAGGTAGCGCTCGACCAGCTCGGGATGGTGCTGCACGGCGTGCGAGAAGGAGCAGAAGATCACGCCCGCTTCGGCCAGCTGCGCGCGGAAGGTGGTGCCC
>JAYSFC010000045.1:0-25891 GCA_041913505.1 Acidovorax sp. | reverse complement strand
GGCGAGAACAAGGGCTTTCTCGACCCCTTCAGCCCGCAGACCGAGAAGCAGCGCATGTATGCCCAGGCGATGCTTGACCAGATCCACCAGCAGTTCATCGGCGCGGTGAAAAAGGGCCGCGGCGACCGGCTCAAGATCACGCCCGAAACCTTCAGCGGTCTCTTCTGGACCGGCCAGCAGGCCGTGGAGATGGGCTTGGCCGACCAGTTCGGCAACCTCGACTTCGTGGCGCGCGAGATCGTCAAGGCCGAGGAGGTCATCGACTACACGCGGCGCGACAACGTGGCTGAGCGCCTGGCCAAGCGCTTTGGCGCGGCCATGGGCATGGGGGCCGTCAAGGCGCTGCAATCGGCGACTCCGCAGCTGCGCTGAGTCTGGCGGAGCGCCAGCGCGAGGTGTATTCACCTCGATGTGCTCGTTTGCTGGCGTTTTTTCGCTATATAAAAGTGAGCGCCCTCGGCGATCTCAGCGGCCGATGGCAAAGACCACCGGCGTGCGGTTGTCGGGTGGTGCGGGTTGCTGGCGCCATTGGCGCACGCTGCGGCTTTCGGTGCGCGCCTGCGCGAGCGTGAGGCCTGCCGCGATCGCGAGCCGGGTGTGGGGCTGCAGGTGCTGCAGCAGCGCCTGCCATAGTGCGGGGTTGCGGTAGGGCGTTTCGATGAAGAGCTGGGCCTGGCCCTGCTTGAGCGCCAGCCCTTCGAGTTCGCGGATGCGCAAGGCGCGCTCGCCCGCGTCCTGCGGCAGGTAGCCCGTGAACGCAAAATTCTGGCCGTTGAGCCCGCTCGCCGCCAGCGCGAGCAGCAGCGACACCGGCCCCACGAGCGGCACCACGGGCACGCCCGCGTCGTGCGCGGCGCGCACGATGGAGCTGCCGGGGTCCGCTACGGCAGGCATGCCGGCCTCGCTCACGAGGCCCATGTCGTGCCCCGCCAGGGCGGGCGCGAGCAGTGCGGCCGCATCGAACGCGGGTGTGCCCTTCCCGCCATGGTCGCCCTTCTTGTGCACCTCGCGTGGCAGCTCCGTGATGTGCTGCGCCTGCAACGGTGCGGTGAGCGGGTGCAGTGCGTCGATGCGCTTGAGGTAGGCACGGGTGCTCTTGGCGTTTTCGCAGATCCAGTGGGTGAGGCGCGCGGCCTGGCGCAGCGTGCCCTCGGGCAGCACTTCCGGCAGTGCGGCCTGGGTGTCGCAGCCGAAGTCGAGCGGCGCGGGCACGAGGTAGAGCGTGCCGGGGCGCGCTGCGGTGGAGGGGGCGCCGTTCATGGCAGCGTGAGCCCGGCGGCGCGCAGCATGCTGCAGGTGCGGATCAGCGGCAGGCCCACGAGGGCTGTGGGGTCATCGCTCACGATGGCGTCGAGCAGGCTGATGCCCAGGCCTTCGCTCTTGGCGCTGCCCGCGCAGTCGTAGGGCTCTTCGGCGCGCAGGTAGCGCTCGATTTCGGCATCCGACAGTTCGCGAAAGCGCACCTCCACGGGGGCGATCTGAACCTGCTCGAAGCCCGTGGCCTGGCAGACCACGGCCACGGCCGTCTGGAAGGTGACTGTGTGGCCGCGCATGCGCCGTAGCTGCGCCGTGGCGCGCTCATGCGTTCCGGGCTTGCCCAGGGGCTGGCCTGCAAGATCGGCCACCTGGTCGGAGCCGATCACCACGGCCTGCGGATGCTGTGCCGCCACGGCGCGCGCCTTGGCCAGCGCCAGGCGCAGCGCCAGCGCGCGGGGGGGCTCGTTCGGCTGCGGGGTTTCGTCCACATCGGGGGCGGCCACCTCGAAGGCGATGTGCAGCCGCTGCAGCAATTCACGCCGGTAACGGGAGGTCGAGCCCAATACCAATGGGCGCTGCGGGGAGGAGGATTCAAGCATGCCGCGATTCTCTTACACTGCCCGCATGACCAAGGAGTTTTCCCCGCAGCATCTCGACGTGAAGGCCTTCGCCCAGGTGGGCGGGCATCTGGCCGGGCATGACTCGCTGCTCAAGTACGAACGGCTGGCCCAGGAGGCCAAGGGCCTGCACCCCGAGCTGTACGTGGATTGGGAGGCAGAGGGTGAACTGCGTGCCGAGCCCGATGGCAGCAGTCAGGTGTGGCTGCACCTGCGCGTGCACGCCACTTTTCCCATGACCTGCCAGCGTTGTCTGGCGCCCGTCGATGTGCCTCTGGATGTGGAGCGCTCGTTCCGCTTCGTGGCCGACGAGGCCACGGCCGAGGCGCTGGACGAGGAATGCGAGGAAGACCTGCTCGCGCTGAGCCGCGAGTTCCACCTGCACGCGCTGATCGAGGACGAGCTGCTCATGGCGTTGCCCGTGGTGCCGCGCCACGATATCTGCCCCGAGCCCGTGCAGCTGGAGTCGAGCGATGAGGATTTCGAGGCGGCCAATGAACAGAAGATCAACCCGTTCGCGGCGCTTGCCTCGCTGCGCGTAGGCAAGGGCGAAGGCAGCTGACACCTACCGTTCACCCTGATGCGCTCGGCCCGCTGGAGCGGCGAGATGTGTCAGGTGGCCCCATGAAAACCGTTTCGGCTATAATCGAGGGCTTCGCGCGAATCCCCCTCGTGTCTTTAATGGGCTGAATCGCGTTTTTACCAACCCTTAAGACTCAGGAGCCAATCATGGCTGTTCAGCAAAACAAAAAGTCCCCCTCCAAGCGCGGCATGCACCGTTCGCACAACGCCCTGACGGTGCCTGGCACCGCCGTGGAGCCCACCACCGGTGAAACGCACCTGCGCCACCACATCAGCCCCAACGGCGTGTACCGTGGCCGCCAAGTGCTGAAGAACAAGTCCGAAGCCTGACCTGTTTCTTCAGTCCAAGGCCCGCTGCTACTGATTTCGTAGCGCGGGCCTTTGTGTTTTGACCGCTGCATTCTCCTGGGGCTTCTCCTGGCCCGACAAAGTCACCCATGATCACACTGGCTGTTGACTGCATGGGGGGCGACCATGGCCCCCGCGTCACGCTCGCGGCGTGCCGTCAGTTTCTCGAACACCACTCCGATGCCCACCTGCTGCTCGTAGGGCTGCCGGAAAGCCTGCGTGCTTTCTCGCACGAGCGGGCCACGGTGGTGCCGGCCAGCGAGGTTGTGGCCATGGACGATCCTGTGGAAGTGGCGATGCGCAAGAAGAAGGATTCTTCCATGCGTGTGGCGATCCAGCAGGTCAAGAATGGCGTTGCCGCTGCGGCAGTGTCCGCGGGCAACACCGGTGCGCTCATGGCCATTGCGCGCTACCTGCTCAAGACGCTCGACGGCATTGACCGGCCGGCCATCGCCACCCAGATGCCCAATGCACAGGGCGGCGCCACCACGGTGCTCGACCTGGGGGCCAACGTGGATTGCTCGGCAGAGCACTTGCTGCAGTTCGCCGTGATGGGTTCGGCCCTCGTGTCCGTGCTGCAGGAGGGCTCTCGCGCCACCGTGGGGCTGCTCAACATCGGCGAAGAGGTCATCAAGGGCAACGAAGTCATCAAAAAGGCTGGCGAACTGCTGCGTTCCGCCGCCAATTCGGGTGATCTGAACTTCCATGGCAATGTCGAGGGTAACGATATCTTCAAGGGAACCGTGGATATCGTGGTGTGTGATGGCTTCGTGGGCAATGTGGCGCTGAAGGCCAGCGAAGGGGTGGCCTCCATGGTGGTGGGTGGCCTGAAAGAAGAGTTTAAGCGCAACATCTTCACCAAATTTGCAGCCATCATTGCGTATCCGGTGCTATCTGCGCTTATGAAGCGCATGGACTACCGTCGCTACAACGGTGCGGCCCTGCTGGGGCTGCGCGGGCTGGTGTTCAAGAGCCATGGCTCGGCCGATGCGCTCGCTTTTGAGCAGGCTTTGAACCGGGCGTATGATGCGGCCCGCAACAACCTGCTGGACCGTGTCCGGTCCCGGATTGCGCATGCGGCCCCTTTGCTGGTGCCTGCCGATGCCCAGCCAACTCCGGATGCCGCGGCCCCCATACATTAATGAGACGCTATTCCCGCATCACCGGTACCGGCAGCTATCTGCCGCCGCGCCGGTTGACCAATGACGAACTGGCCGCCGAACTGGCGCAGCGCGGCATCGAAACCTCGGATGAGTGGATCGTGGAGCGCACCGGCATCCGGGCGCGCCACTTTGCCGCCCCGGACGTGACCAGCAGCGATCTCGCGCTTGAAGCTTCGCGCCAGGCCCTGCAGGCCGCCGGGTGCGCGCCCCAGGACATTGATCTGATCATCTTCGCCACGTCCACGCCGGACATGGTGTTTCCCTCGGCCGCCTGCATTCTGCAGAACAAACTGGGTGCCAATGGCTGCCCGGCGTTCGACGTGCAGGCCGTGTGCAGCGGCTTCGTCTACGCGCTCACCGTGGCCGATGCCATGATCCGTGCAGGCTCGGCGAGCCGTGCGCTCGTCGTGGGCGCTGAGGTGTTCAGCCGCATTCTCGATTTCAACGACCGCACGACCTGCGTGCTGTTCGGTGACGGCGCTGGCGCCGTGGTGCTGGAGGCTTCCGATGAGCCAGGCATTCTCGCAAGCGACCTGCATGCCGATGGCAAGCATGTCGACATCCTGTGCGTGCCGGGCAATGTGTCCGGCGGGCAGGTGATCGGCGACCCGCTGCTCAAGATGGACGGACAGGCGGTGTTCAAGCTCGCTGTGGGCGTGCTGGACAAGGCGGCCCGCGCCACGCTCGACAAGGCGGGGCTGACGGACGCCGACATCGACTGGCTCATTCCGCACCAAGCCAACCTGCGCATCATGCAGGGCACGGCCAAGAAATTGAAACTGCCCCTCGACAAGCTCGTGGTCACGGTGGATCAGCATGGCAACACCTCGGCCGCCTCGATTCCCTTGGCGCTGGACCATGCGGTGCGCAGCGGGCAGGTTCGCAAGGGACAGAACGTGTTGCTCGAGGGTGTGGGCGGCGGTTTCACTTGGGGTGCTGTGCTCCTGAAAATGTAGCGTTTAACGACCACTAGATGCGCGCTATGCGCTGTTTCAATCCAAAACGATAAAGACCATGACATCCTTTGCATTTGTCTTTCCCGGCCAGGGCTCCCAGTCGGTGGGCATGCTCGGCGGCTGGGGAGATCACCCCGCCGTAGCCCAGACGCTGCGGGAGGCCTCGGATGCCCTGGGTGAGGACGTGGGTCGCCTGATCCAGGAAGGCCCCAAGGAAGCCCTGGCGCTGACCACCAACACCCAGCCCGTGATGCTTGTTGCCGGCGTGGCCGCGTGGCGCGTGTGGCTGGCCGAGGGAGGTGCGCTGCCGGCCGCTGTGGCGGGGCACTCGCTGGGTGAATATTCGGCACTGGTGGCGTCGGGTGTGCTCACGCTGGCCCAGGCTGCGCCGCTCGTGCGCCTGCGCGCCGCTGCCATGCAGGAAGCCGTGCCTGTGGGTGCGGGGGCCATGGCTGCCATCCTGGGGTTGGATTCCGCCAAGGTGATTGCGGGCTGCGCCGAGGCTGCGGCCTCGTTTGGGCCGGGCAGTGCCGAGGTGGTCGAGGCGGTGAACTTCAACGACCCGATCCAAACCGTGATCGCCGGCACCAAGGCCGGTGTCGACAAGGCCTGCGAGGTGCTCAAGGCTGCAGGCGCCAAGCGTGCGCTGCCGCTGCCCGTGTCCGCGCCATTCCACTCCAGCCTCATGAAGCCCGCCGCCGAGAAGCTGCGTGCGGCCTTGGCCACAACGCCGTTTGCCGCCCCGCAGATTCCCGTGCTCAACAACGTGGATGTTGCCGTGGTGCAGGATGCCGACGCCATTCGTGATGCCCTCTATCGCCAGGCCTTCGGCCCCGTGCGCTGGGTGGAGTGCGTGCAGGCCCTCAAGGCGCGTGGCATCACCCACATCATCGAATGCGGTCCCGGCAAGGTGCTGGCGGGCCTGACCAAGCGCATCGACGCCGAACTCGTGGGCGCCGCGCTGTACGACCCGGCCACGCTGGCCGAAGCCAAGGAATTGCTCGCATGACGGATACTTCTTCCTCCAAGGGCCAGGTGGCCCTGGTCACCGGCGCTTCGCGCGGCATTGGCGCTGCGATCGCGCTGGAGCTGGCCCGGCAGGGTTACCAAGTGATCGGCACGGCCACCACCGATGGAGGTGCCGCAGGCATTTCCGAGGCGCTGGCTGGCCACACGGGCTGCCGCGGCGCCCGGCTCGATGTGAACGATGGCGCGGCCGTGGAAGCCCTGATCGATGAGATCGTGAAGGCGCAAGGCGGCCTGCACGTGCTGGTCAACAATGCCGGCATCACGCGCGACATGCTGGCCATGCGCCTCAAGGACGAGGACTGGGACGCCGTGCTCGACACCAACCTCAAGGCCGTATTCCGCGCCAGCCGCGCTGCCATCCGGCCGATGATGAAGCAGCGCTTTGGCCGCATCATCAGCATTACCAGCGTGGTGGGTGCCTCGGGCAACCCGGGTCAGGCCAACTACGCTGCCGCCAAGGCGGGCGTGGCCGGCATGACGCGTGCCCTGGCGCGCGAGCTCGGCAGCCGTGGCATCACCGTGAACTGCGTGGCGCCCGGTTTCATCGAGACCGACATGACCGCCAAGCTGCCCGAAGAACAGCAAAAAGCCCTCAATGCCCAGATCCCGCTGGGCCATATGGGCAAGCCGTCTGACATCGCCCACGCCGTCGCTTACCTCGCATCTACCGGTGCGGGTTATGTGACCGGCCAGGAGTTGCATGTCAATGGCGGCATGTACATGTAATTAATACAAGTTAACGCCGAATCATCCGGACGGCGGGCTGCGAAGGGCTTTCTCTCTATGCGGCTAGAATCGCGGATTCATTCACAACCCCCAGAGGGAAACCATGAGCGATATCGAAGCACGTGTCAAAAAGATCATTGCCGAACAACTCGGCGTTGAAGAGTCCCAAGTCACCAACGAGAAGGCCTTCGTGGCCGACCTGGGTGCCGACTCGCTAGACACCGTGGAACTGGTGATGGCCCTGGAAGATGAATTCGGCATCGAGATCCCGGACGAAGACGCCGAGAAGATCACGACGGTGCAGAACGCCATCGATTACGCCAACGCCCACCAGAAGGCCTGATCAGGCCTTACGTCCCGAGCGATCAGCAGAAGGTTTTACGCATGAGCCGTCGTCGCGTTGTCGTGACCGGCCTGGGTTGCATCAGCCCCGTGGGCAACACGGTGCAGGATGCCTGGGCCAACCTCCTTGCCGGACAATCCGGCATTGACCTCATCACCAAGTTCGACACAACGAACTTTGCCTGCAGGATTGCAGGCGAGGTCAAGGGGTTTGATTTGGAGTCGTACATCAGCGCCAAAGAGGCGCGTTCGATGGATACGTTCATCCATTTCGGCATCGCGGCAGCCGCTCAAGCGGTGCAGGATGCGGGGCTGCCCACTGGGGAGTCGCTGACTGAAGAGCTGGCCACGCGCATCGGCTGCGTGATCGGCTCGGGCATCGGGGGCCTGCCCCTGATCGAGAATACCCACGCAGAACTGGAAGCTCGCGGCCCGCGCCGCATCACGCCGTTCTTCGTTCCGGCCTCCATCATCAACATGGTGGCGGGCCACGTGTCCATGCGCTTCGGCTTCAAGGGGCCGAACCTCTCGGTGGTGACGGCCTGCACGACGGGCCTGCATTGCATCGGCGAAGCGGGGCGCATGATCGAGTACGGCGACGCCGATGTGGTAGTCGCCGGCGGCACAGAATCCACCGTGTCGCCTCTGGGCGTGGGTGGCTTTGCTGCCATGCGCGCCCTGTCCACGCGCAACGACGATCCCAAGACGGCCTCGCGCCCCTGGGACAAGGACCGCGACGGCTTCGTGCTCGGCGAGGGTGCGGGCGTAATGGTGCTCGAGGAGTACGAGCATGCCAAGGCGCGCGGCGCCAAGATCTACGCCGAGTTGAGCGGCTACGGCATGAGCGCCGATGCTGGCCACATGACGGCCCCCAACATGGATGGCCCGCGCCGCGCCATGCTCAACGCCATGCGCAACGCCGGCATCAACGCCGATCAGGTGGACTACCTCAATGCGCACGGCACCTCCACCCCGCTGGGCGACATCAACGAAACCAATGCCATCAAGGCCGCGCTGGGCGACCACGCGAAGAAGCTCGTGGTGAGCTCCACCAAATCCATGACCGGCCATCTGCTGGGTGGGGCGGGTGGCATTGAAAGCGTGTTCACCGTGCTGGCCCTGCACCACCAGAAGGTGCCGCCCACGATCAACCTCTTCAGCCAGGACCCCGAGTGCGACCTGGACTACTGTGCCAATACGGCGCGGGATCTGAAGATCGATGTGGCGCTCAAGAACAATTTCGGCTTCGGCGGCACCAACGGCTCGCTGATCTTCAAGCGGGCCTGACGCCGAGGCCCGGCGCCGGCTGTGGTGGCGTCCCCTTTCGTCGGATTGACGCATGCCTTCCTACCAGGCTCCCGCCGTGCGCTTTGGCGTGAAGCGTAGCCGTGCCTTGTCCTGGGGGGCCTGCGCCCTGGCTGCTGCGGGTGCTGCGGGACTGCTCTTGTGGGCGGCCAGCGGTGCGCCCAAACCCATAGTGGGCTTGGCAGGGGTGGCGCTGCTGTGGCTGGGCTGCGTGAGCGTGGCGCTGCGGTTCGTGGCGTGCATGCCCCAGGGCGATTTGGCATGGGATGGCGTATCCTGGCGCTTCGAGGCCGGCGGCTGTCCCTCCGTCACTGGCGCGTTGCGCGTGCACATGGATGGCCAGTCGCGCCTGCTGGTGTCTCTGCACGGGAAGGGTCAGCCCGACCAGTGGCTGTGGCTCGAGCGGCACATGCATCCCGAGCGCTGGGCCGACCTGCGGCGTGCGGTATATTCGCGCGCCAGACCGGATGCCGGGCAAGGCTCCTCAACCGCCTCCGCGGACCGCGGACAGGCTTGATTCGACAGATTGCATGACCGCTTCCCCTTCTCCGCCCGCGGCCCCCGATAGCGACCTTCAACTGGTCGAGCGCACGGTGGCGGGCGACCAGCGGGCCTATGAATTGCTGGTGCTCAAGTACCAGCGCCGCATCGAGCGGCTTATCGCGCGCATGGTGCGTGATACGGACCTGGTGCAGGACATTGCCCAGGAGACATTCATCCGCGCCTACCGGGCCTTGCACCAATTCCGGGGCGAGGCGCAGTTCTACACCTGGCTCTACCGCATCGCCGTGAACACGGCCAAGAAGGCGCTCGTCGACCTCAAGCGCAATCCCGTCGTGACCGAGAGCGCCCTGCGCGGAGGCGACGACGACGATGAAACTTCTCGACTTGGCTACGAACTAACCAGCGACGAAACCCCCGAAACGGTGCTGGCGGCCCAGGAAATTGCGGCAGCGGTGAACGCTGCCATGGAGGCCCTGCCCGAGGATTTGCGTCAGGCGGTCACGCTGCGCGAAATCGAAGGGCTCAGCTACGACGAGATCGCCACGGCCATGGGATGTCCCATCGGTACCGTGCGATCGCGCATTTTCCGGGCCCGGGAGGCGATTTCGCAGCGCGTAAAGCCTTTGCTGGAGAAGCAAACGGGCAAACGGTGGTAGGCAGGTACAGGCGGGTTAGGTGGACACCATGAATGAAGATCTGAAACAACGCGAACGGCTATCGGCATTGGCTGACGGGGAGTTGCAGGGCGACGAATTCGCGCAGGCCGTGGGTTTTGCCGCTGCAGAAACGGGCCAGTCGACCTGGGCTTTGTACCACTTGGTGGGCGATGTGCTGCGCTCTCCGGAGCTGGCCCACCATGGGCGAGGGGACTTGCTGGCGGCCGTGCGCGAGCAGATCGCCCTGGAGCCCCGGCCCGAGCCGCAGGCGGCTTCCGTGGTGCAGGTGGCGCAGCCGGAGGCGGTGCCCGCAGCGAATGTGTCCGTGTTCCGCTGGAAGATGGTGGCGGGTTTTGCATCGCTCGCCGCCGTGTCAGCCATTGGCTGGAACGCCGCCATGAATCTGCGTGCGGATGGAGCACCGGGAACGCAGCTTGCCGCGGTGCCGGCGCAGGTGCCCGCACCGGTTTTGGCGACGGCGGAAGGCGTGGCTGCGCAGCCGGGCCAGCAGGTCATGTTGCGCGACCCCCGTCTCGATGAGCTGCTGGCTGCCCACAAGCAGTTCGGCGGTACGTCGGCGCTGCAGATGCCTGCGGGCTTTCTGCGCAACGCAACTTTCGAGACCCCCTCGCGCTGATCAGCCATTGCCAAGGTGAAGGCTGGCCAAGGGATGCATGCTCGGGATATTTCAACGCAATTTTTGAGCACATGGTGAAGCTGCTCTTGCGCAGTGGCCTGCGCTGGTCCGCGGGGGTTTTCATGGCATCGGCCATGGTGGTCCACGCAGCGCCGTCGTTGCCTGGGGCTGGGGCCGTGGCGCAGGCCATGGACGAGGCGCCAGTCTCTCTGGACGTGGTGCAGTGGATCGAGCGCATGCGCCAGGCGTCGCTGCAGCGCAGCTACACGGGCACGTTCGTGGTGTTGTCGTCATCCGGTGGGATGGCCAGTTCGCGGATCTGGCATGCCTGCGACGGGCGCCAGCAGATCGAGCGCGTGGACGCGCTCAGCGGCATTCCGCGCACGGTGTTCCGCCGTGACGACGAGGTGCGCACCTTCCTGCCGCAGTCCCGCACGGTGCGCATGGAGCGGCGCGATGCGCCAGGGCGTTTTCCGCCTGTGGCGTTGCGTGTGGAAGGCGTAGAGTTGGCGCGCTATTACGTGGCGCGGCCACTCGGGCAGGAGCGTGTTGCGGGTCTGGTGACCGATGTGGTGTGGTTCCAGCCGCAGGACGGGCTGCGCTTTGGCTACCGTGTCTGGAGCGAGCGTTCCTCGGGCTTGGCCGTCAAGCTGCAGACCGTGGCGGCCGATGGGCGGGTGATGGAGCAGGCGGCGTTCTCGCAGCTCGACTTGGAAACGCCCGTCCCGCTGGAGCCGCTGATGCAGGCGATGGACAACCTGACCGGATACCGCGTAGTGCCGGTCGCGCTGGAGCCCACGACGGCGGCAGCGGAGGGATGGGCGCTGCGCGAGCCTGTTCCCGGCTTCGTGCCGGTGAGTTGCTATCGCCGGCGGACCCATGGGCCTGAGACCGAGGGCATGCTCCAATGTATTTATTCGGATGGGCTTGCCATGGTCTCGCTATTCTTGGAGCGCTTTGACGCAAGCCGGCACCCCCCTGTGACGCAGCAGATGGCCCTGGGCGCAACGCACACGCTGGGCCAGCGCATCGCGCAGGACACCTGGTTCACGGCCGTGGGCGAGGTGCCTGCGCAGACCCTCAAGCAGTTCGCCCGCCAGATGCAGCGCACCCGCTGACCCAAGCCGTGCCCCAGGAGGCCTGTGGGGAGGGAACCATTCGCGTACGCGCCCTTCCCATGTATGCAACAGCCGGCAGGCTGGGTCTCTCGTAATTCAAGAAAGGTAGACGATGCCCAAGATCGATAAGACGCTGCACTCCTGCGCACTCGCCGTGGCGCTGGCGCTCGGGGCTTCCTCGGCCCTGTTGTGGCCTGCGGAGCCCGCCCGTGCGCAGAGTGCCGTGGTACGTGGCTTGCCAGATTTCACCGAGCTCGTGGAGCAGGTAGGGCCCTCGGTGGTCAACATCCGCACGGTGGAGAAGGTGTCCAGCCGGCCCGGGGCGGCTGGCATGGACGAGGAGATGCTCGAGTTCTTCAAGCGCTTCGGCCTGCCCATGCCCAACGTGCCGCGCCAGCAGCGGCCCCAACGTCCTCAGCCGGATGAGGAGCAGCCGCGCGGCGTGGGTTCGGGCTTCATCCTCACCTCCGATGGCTACGTGATGACCAATGCCCATGTGGTGGACGGTGCGGACGAGGTGCTGGTCACGCTGACGGACAAGCGCGAGTTCAAGGCCAAGATCGTGGGTGCTGACAAGCGCACCGACGTGGCCGTGGTGAAGATCGACGCCACAGGCCTGCCGGCTGTGAAGGTGGGCGATGTGAGTCGGCTCAAGGTGGGCGAATGGGTCATGGCCATCGGCTCGCCTTTCGGGCTGGAGAACACCGTCACGGCGGGCATCGTGAGCGCCAAGCAGCGCGACACGGGGGACTACCTGCCGTTCATCCAGACCGACGTGGCGATCAACCCGGGCAACTCGGGCGGGCCGCTGATCAACATGCGCGGCGAGGTGGTGGGCATCAACAGCCAGATCTACTCGCGCTCGGGCGGCTTCATGGGTATCTCGTTCGCGATCCCGATGGACGAGGCCATCCGCGTGAGTGACCAGCTGCGTGCCACGGGTCGCGTTACGCGCGGGCGCATCGGCGTGCAGATCGGGCCTGTCACCAAGGACGTGGCGGAGTCGATTGGCCTGGGCAAGCCGCAGGGCGCCCTGGTGTCGGCCGTGGAGGCCGGATCGCCGGCGGAGAAGGCCGGTGTCGAGGCGGGCGACGTGATCACGCGCTTCGATGGCAAGACCATCGACAAGGTGGCCGATCTGCCGCGCCTGGTGGGCAACACCAAGCCTGGCACGAAGAGTGCGCTCACCGTGTTCCGGCGTGGCAGCCAGCGCGATCTGGCGATCACCATCGCCGAGGTCGAGCCCGATGACAAGGTAGCTGCTGCCAAGGACGGGGGAAGCACCGACAAGGCCAAGCCCTCGGCCGCCGCGCAGCAGCTGGGCCTGACTGTGGCGGACCTGACCACGGCGCAGAAGAAGGAGCTCAAGGTCAAGGGCGGTGTGCGCATCGTGACCGCGGCGGATGCCGCTGCCCGTGCGGGTCTGCGCGAGGACGACGTGATCCTTGCCGTGGCCAACACCGAGATCGGCAGCGTGAAGGACTTCGACGCCGTGTTGGCCAAGGCCGACAAGAGCAAGCCCATCAACCTGCTCGTGCGGCGCGGGGAATGGGCGCAATACGTCCTCATCCGCCCCGTGCGCTGACGCCGCAATCTACGGAGTCCAGGCCCCATCCCGCCGTTGGGAGTGGGGCTTTTGTCCGGGCGCGCGGATTGGGGCGCAGGCCATTGATGATTTTTTTGATGTGAGCGATCGCTAACATTTTGCAACCCTAATAACCGATTTCGGTAGAATGGCGGTTATTCATGGCGGCATGTCGGCATATCAGCCTGGCCTGTATCCACCATGCGGGATGTTACAGGGCAGTGCACAGGCGATCCACAGATCGCCCACAAGTTGTCCAACGTTGCGTGGCCGCATATTGTGAATAAACTGTGTATAAATTTCCTGTTGCAGCACGGCAACGACCCCTGGAGGCGGTGGTGCGGGCTTTCCGTTGCGGGCTTTTTGCCTACAATGAAGTTCCAACTATCGCAGTTGCCATAGATTGTTGGTTCAGGGCGCGTCGCCACTCGACGCGCCCTTTTTTCTTGTGCGCGCCGTTTTAATTCAATTACTTGACGCTTTTCGTTGATGAACCACATCAGAAATTTTTCCATCATTGCGCATATCGACCATGGCAAGTCGACGCTGGCCGACCGCTTGATCCAGCGCTGCGGCGGATTGGCCGAGCGCGAGATGGAGGCCCAGGTGCTCGACTCGATGGATATCGAAAAAGAGCGTGGGATAACCATCAAGGCGCAGACCGCGGCGCTGCAGTACAAGGCGCGTGATGGCCAGGTCTACAACCTCAACCTGATCGACACGCCGGGCCACGTGGACTTCTCCTACGAGGTCTCGCGCTCGCTGTCCGCATGCGAGGGCGCGCTGCTGGTTGTGGACGCCTCGCAGGGTGTGGAGGCGCAGACCGTGGCCAACTGCTACACGGCGCTGGACCTCGGTGTGGAAGTGCTGCCGGTGCTTAACAAGATGGACCTGCCGCAGGCCGATCCCGACAACGCGAAGGCCGAGATCGAGGATGTGATCGGCATCGATGCGACCGATGCGATCCCTTGCTCTGCAAAGACCGGCATGGGCATCGACGAGATCCTCGAACTGATCGTCGCCAAGGTCCCTGCGCCGCGCGGTAATCCTGATGCACCGCTGCGCGCGATGATCATCGACAGCTGGTTCGATCCCTACGTAGGCGTTGTGATGCTGGTGCGTGTGGTCGACGGCCGCCTGCTCAAGGGGGAGCGCTTCAAGATGATGGCTTCGGGTGCAGCGTACAACGCTGACACCCTGGGGGTGTTCACGCCTGCCAACGAACCGCGCAATGCGCTGAACGCGGGCGAGGTGGGCTACATCATCGCTGGCATCAAGGAGCTGAAGGCGGCAAAGGTGGGTGACACCATCACGCTGGAAAAGAAGCTGCCGAACAATCTGGGGCCGGCCGAGCAGGCGCTGCCCGGCTTCAAGGAAATCCAGCCGCAGGTGTTCGCGGGCCTCTATCCGACGGAAGCCAGCGAGTACGACCAGTTGCGCGATGCACTGGAGAAGCTCCAACTCAACGACGCCTCGCTGCACTTCGAGCCCGAAGTTTCGCAGGCGCTGGGTTTCGGCTTCCGCTGCGGCTTCCTGGGCCTGCTGCACATGGAGATCGTGCAGGAGCGCCTGGAGCGCGAGTTCGACCAGGATCTCATCACGACCGCGCCCAGCGTGGTCTACGAAGTGGTCAAGGGCGACGGCGAGGTCATCATGGTCGAGAACCCGTCCAAGATGCCTGACCAGGGCCGCATCCAGGAGATCCGCGAGCCCATCGTCACGGTGCACCTGTACATGCCGCAGGACTATGTGGGCCCGGTGATGACGCTGGCCAACCAGAAGCGCGGCGTGCAGATGAACATGGCCTACCACGGCCGCCAGGTCATGTTGACCTACGAGCTGCCGCTGGGCGAAATCGTTCTGGACTTCTTCGACAAACTCAAGTCCGTATCGCGCGGCTATGCCTCGATGGACTACGAGTTCAAGGAGTACCGCGCCTCCGACGTGGTGAAGGTGGACATCCTGCTCAACGGCGAAAAAGTCGATGCGCTGTCCATCATCGTGCACCGCAGCCAGAGCCAGTACCGGGGGCGTGCCGTGGCTGCCAAGATGCGCGAGATCATCAGCCGCCAGATGTTCGACGTGGCCATCCAGGCCGCGATCGGCGCCAACATCATTGCGCGCGAAACGATCAAGGCGCTGCGCAAGAACGTGCTGGCAAAATGCTACGGTGGCGACATCACCCGCAAGCGCAAGCTTCTCGAGAAACAAAAAGCAGGCAAGAAACGCATGAAGCAGATCGGTTCGGTGGAAGTGCCCCAGGAAGCCTTCCTGGCCATTTTGCAGGTGGAGGACTGATCCGATGCAAGTCATGCAGATACTTACCTCCCTCGTGCTTGCGGCATTCGCGGGCTATGTGGGGGCTTGGTACTTCGGCGCCATCGAGGGCAACTTCGCGCTGCTGCTGTTCCTGGCCACCGCGGTCACCGGGGCGTACTGGCTCGCCGAGCGGCTCATGTTTCTGCCCAGGCGCCGCCGGGCCGCCCAGGCGCTCGAGGATGCCGCGGCCCAGCGCCGCGCCGAGCTCGACCGCATGGGCATCCAGAAGGTGGATGTGGACGTGGAGGAAGCCAAGGGCCGCCTGCTCATGCAGCCCTGGTGGCTGGACTGGACGGCGGGGCTGTTCCCCGTGATCGCAGTGGTCTTCCTGCTGCGCTCGTTCCTGTTCGAGCCGTTCAAGATTCCCTCGGGCTCGATGATCCCGACGCTGCTCGTGGGCGACCTGATCCTTGTGAACAAGTTCACCTACGGGCTGCGCCTGCCCGTGCTCAACACCAAGATCACCGCGGGCACGCCGCCCCAGCGCGGCGACGTGATGGTGTTCCGCTACCCACCCCAGCCAAGCATGGATTACATCAAGCGCGTGGTCGGCGTGCCGGGCGATGAGGTCGCCTACCTGAACAAGCGGCTCACCGTGAACGGCAAGCCCGTCGAGACCTCGGCCCTGCCCGACTTCTTCGACGAAGATGCGATGCGCTACTTCAAGCAGTTCGACGAACAGCTGGGCGAGCACCGCCACCGCATCATCACCAATGCCGATGTGCCCGCCTTCGTGCAGGGAGCCAGCAATTTTGCCCACCGCGACCAGTGCCGCTACAGTGTCGAGGGCGTGGTCTGCAAGGTGCCTGAAGGCCAGTATTTCATGATGGGCGACAACCGCGATAATTCGCTCGATTCGCGCTATTGGGGCTTTGTGCCAGATGCCAACATCGTGGGCAAGGCGTTCTTTGTCTGGATGAATTTCAGCAGCCCCCGGCGCATCGGCTCGTTCAACTGAGTGGCGCAGACCCATCGATACCAACCGAACCAGAGAGGGGAAGAAAACATGTCCGTACATCGTTCCGCTAGCCGTGCGCGCCAGCGTGGCCTGTCGTTCTTTGGACTGGTCTTCATCGGTGTGCTGGCCGTGGCGGCCTTTGCCATTGGCGGGCAGTCGGTGCCGGTCTTTCTGGAGTACCAGGCCATCCGCAAGGCGGCCAACAAGGCGGCCAAGGAGGGCTCCACAGTGGCGGATGTCCGCGCGATCTTCGACCGGGCGGCCGCGATCGACGACATTTCCTCCATCCAGGGCAAGGACCTTGAGGTCACCAAGCGCAACGACAAGATCATCGTGTCGTACAAGTATTCGCGCGAGATCGCCCTGGCCGGCCCGGCCTTCCTCGTTTACCGCTTCCAAGACCAGACCAACTAGGTGCACCCCAGTCTTCTTGCGCTGCAGGACCGCCTGCAGCATGCTTTTTCCGATCCCGCGCTGCTGCAGCGTGCCGTCACGCACCGCAGCTTTTCTGCGGACCACAACGAGCGCCTCGAGTTCCTGGGGGATTCCGTTCTGAACCTGGCGGTGTCGAGCCTGCTCTATGAGCGGCTGCGCTCCCAGCCCGAAGGGGATCTCTCGCGCGTGCGCGCCAACCTCGTCAAGCAGGAGACGCTGCACCAACTGGCCTTGCGGCTGCAGTTGCCCGAGGTGCTGCGGCTCGGCGAGGGCGAGTCCAAATCGGGGGGCAAGCAGCGTCCCTCCATCCTGGCCGATGCGCTCGAGGCGCTGATCGGCGCCGTCTACCTGGATGCCGGCTACACACGGGCCGAGCGGCTCGTGCACCAGCTGTTCCAGGGCGTCGAGATCAATCCGCAGATGCAAGCTGCCTCCAAGGACGCGAAGACCGCGTTGCAGGAGTGGCTGCAGGGTCGCAAAATGAAGCTGCCCCAGTATCGCGTGGTGGGTACGGTGGGCGCTGCGCACCGCCAGACCTTCGACGTGGAATGCGAAATCACCGAACTGGGCCTGACCGAGCGTGGCATCGGCGGCTCGCGCCGTGCGGGCGAGCAGGCTGCGGCCGCTGCCATGCTGGCCACTTTGAAAGCTAGACACCGATGAATGATGCTACTAAAAACGTAGCTAATGACGCAGGCGAACCCAGCGCTGGCACCCCAAACGACCTGGAAGCCATGCTCGCCGCTGCGCGGCCCGCAGGCGCGGCGCCGGAGGCTTCCGGCCAACGCTGCGGCCTGATCGCCATCGTGGGCAAGCCCAACGTGGGCAAGTCCACGCTCATGAACGCCCTCGTGGGGCAGAAGATCAGCATCACCTCGCGCAAGGCGCAGACCACGCGCCACCGCATCACGGGCATTCGCACGCTGGGTGCTACGCAGTTCGTGTTCGTCGATACGCCGGGCTTTCAGACCAAGCACAGCACGGCGCTCAACAAATCGCTCAACAAGACCGTGATGGGCGCGATCGGCGACGTGGACCTGATTCTCTTCGTGGTCGAGGCGGGCAACTTCACCCTGGCCGACGCCAAGGTGCTGTCGCTGTTCAAGCCTGGCATTCCCACGCTGCTCATCGCCAACAAGCTCGATGTGGTGCACCGCCGCGCCGAACTCGCGCCCTGGCTCAAGGGCATGCAGGAGCGCCACCCGTTTGCCGAGTTCGTGCCCATGTCGGCCAAGAACAAGGGTGACATCGAGCGCCTATTCACCATCTGCGAGAAGTACCTGCCCGAGCAGCCCTGGTGGTACGCCGAGGACGAGCTCACCGACCGCAGCGAGAAATTCCTCGCCTCCGAAACGGTGCGCGAAAAACTCTTTCGCTTCACGGGCGATGAGCTGCCCTATACCTCCACCGTCGTCATCGACAAGTTCGACGAGGAAAAGAGCAAGCAGCACAAGCGCTTCCTGCGCATCGCGGCCACCATCGTGGTCGAGCGCGAGGGCCACAAGGCCATGGTGATCGGCGAGAAGGGCGAACGGCTCAAGCGCATCAGTACCGAGGCGCGCCAGGAACTCGAAAAGCTCATGGACGCGAAGGTGTTCCTCGAGGTCTGGGTCAAGGTGCGCTCGGGCTGGGCCGACGACGAGGTGCGCGTGCGCTCGTTTGGCTACGAGTGACCTGACGACCCTCCCTGCACGTGGCCGCCGCCAAGCGCATCTCCGACGAGCCTGCCTTCGTGCTCCACAGCTATGACTGGAGCGAGTCGAGCCTGATCCTTGAGGTGTTCACGCGCCACCGCGGCCGTGTCGCGCTGGTGGCCAAGGGGGCGAAGAAGCCCAGCTCCAACTTCCGCCCGGTGCTGCTGCCGCTGCAGCCTTTGCGCGTGGCGTATGCGCAGGGGGGCGACGGGGCTTCGGACATCCATCCTCTCAAGGGCGCGGAGTGGGTGGGCGGCCACGTGATGCCCACGGGCGATGCGCTGCTCTCGGGCCTGTACCTCAACGAACTGCTGCTACGCCTCACGGCGCGCGACGATCCCCACGCACAGCTCTTCGACACCTACGCGGGCGTGGTGCGCGTGCTGGCGAGCGAGCACGGCGACGCGCTCGAGCCCGTGCTGCGCGCCTTCGAGCTGCTGTTGCTGCGCGAGTTGGGCCTGTTGCCGGGCCTGGACACCGAAACCCTCACGCTGGCGCCGCTGCGGTCCGAGGCGCGCTATGCCCTGGTGCCCGAGGGCGGCCTGCGCGCCGCTGCGCCCGCCGACCGCGCCACGCTGGCGGGCGCCCAGTGGCTGGCCCTGCAGCGCGCGCTTGATGCCGCTGTCAGCTACCCTGCCACCTTGCGCGCCTGTGCCGAGGTCGCCGCCGAACTCAAGCCCCAATTGCGCACGCTGCTGCAATACCATTGCGGCAACCCTGTGCTGCGCACGCGCCAGCTCATGATGGACCTGCAATCGCTATGACCCAATCCCACCTCCGTACCGCGCTGTCGGTCAATGTCAACAAGGTCGCCCTGGTACGCAACACCCGCCACCTCGGCATTCCGAGCGTGACACGCGCGGCGCGGCTGTGCCTGGAGGCCGGCGCGCAGGGCATCACCATCCATCCTCGCCCCGACGAGCGCCACATCCGCGCCAGCGACGTGTACGAACTGGCGGAGCTCATGAAGGCCTGGCCGCAGGCCGAATTCAACATCGAGGGCAACCCCACGCAGAACCTCATGGAGTTCATCCGCCAGGTGCGCCCCCACCAAGCCACCTTCGTGCCCGACAGCGAGGATCAGTTCACGAGCGACCACGGCTGGAGTTTCCCGCAGGATGCCGAGCGGCTCCAGCCCCTGATCGCCGAGTGCCGGCAGCTGGGCGTGCGTGTGAGCCTGTTCATGGACCCCGTGCCCGCCCAGATGGCCGCGGCGCGCGCCGTGGGCGCGGACCGCGTCGAGCTCTACACCGAGCCCTATGCGGCCGCCTGGGGCACCGTGCACGAGGCTGCCGAGCTCACGCGCTACCGCGACGCGGCACAGGCCGCCCGCGATGCAGGCCTGGGTGTGAATGCAGGCCACGACCTCAACCGCGACAACTTGCCGGCCTTCGTGCGCGAGGTGCCGGGCCTGGCCGAAGTCTCGATCGGCCACGCGCTCATCGCCGATGCGCTGGAGCTCGGATATGCCGCCACGGTGCGCGCCTACCAGCAATGCATTGACGCCGGCATGGCGGGTAAAAGCTCCTGATTTGATAGCTGAGAATGTCCTCACCACAAGCACCTGCGGCGTACTGATTACTCAACCATGGTCTACGGTATCGGCACCGACATCTGCGACGTGCGCCGCATCCGCGACAGCCTGGCGCGCCATGGCGACCGCTTCGCCGAGAAGGTGCTCACCGAGGCTGAACTGCGCACCTGGCGCGAGCGCACGGCGCGCTGGCCCGAGCGCGGGCTGCGCTACCTGGCCACGCGTTTTTCGGCCAAGGAGGCCTTCAGCAAGGCCATTGGCCTGGGCATGCGCATGCCCATGACCTGGCGTGCCTGCGAAGTGGCCAAGCTGCCCAGCGGCCAGCCCACCATCGTGCTGCACGGTGCGCTCAAGGAGTGGTTCGAGGCCCGCAGCCTCGTGGCCCACCTGAGCGTGACCGACGAGACCGACTACGCAGCGAGTTTCTGCGTGGTGGAGCGAAAATCGACCTGAAGTGCTTGTCCGTGGGACTCGAGCAGCTTCTAAAACCATAGCAAACCGCAACCACCGCATGACCGAACACGCCCCCCTGATCATCGATGTCGCCGGCACGGAACTCAGCGCCGCCGATCGCCGCCGCCTCGCACACCCGCTCACTGGCGGCGTGATCCTGTTCGCGCGCAACTGGCAGGACCGCGCGCAGCTGTTGCAGCTCACGAGCGCCATCAAGGCCGTGCGCGACGATCTGCTCATCTGCGTGGACCACGAGGGCGGGCGCGTGCAGCGCTTTCGTACCGATGGCTTCACCCATTTGCCGCCCATGCGTGCCTTCGGCGAACTGTGGATGCGGGACGGCAAGGGCGGCCCCGGCAGCGGCGCGCTGCAGGCCACGAACGCGGCCACGGCGGCAGGCTATGTGCTGGCCAGTGAACTGCGCGCCTGCGGCGTGGACTTCAGCTTCACGCCCGTGCTCGACCTGGACCACGGCGAGAGCGGCGTGATCGGTGACCGCGCCTTCCATCGCGACCCGCGTGTGGTTGCGCTACTGGCCAAGAGCCTCATGCATGGCCTGCTGCAGGCCGGCATGGCGCACTGTGGCAAACACTTTCCGGGGCATGGCTTCGTGAAGGCCGACTCGCATACCGAGGTGCCCGTGGACCGGCGCAGCCTCAAGGCCATCCTGGCCGACGATGCGGCGCCATACCCCTGGCTCTCGCGCACGCTCACAAGCGTGATGCCGGCCCATGTGATCTACCCCAAGGTGGATAGCCGTCCGGCGGGGTTCTCGCGCAAATGGCTGCAGGACATCCTGCGTGGCCAGATGCGCTTCGACGGCGCGATCTTCAGCGACGACCTCAGCATGGAGGGCGCGCGCCGCCTCGACGGCCAGGTGGTGAGCTACACCGACGCAGCCGTGGCGGCGCTCGATGCGGGCTGTGACCTCGTGCTGCTGTGCAACCAGAGCCTGGGCGAAGGCCGGGCCGTGGACGAACTGCTCGACGGCCTGGCGGCCGCCCATCAAGCCGGCCGCTGGCAGCCCAGCCCGGACAGCGAAGCGCGCCGCCTGGCCTTGCTGCCCGAGACGCTGCCCATTCCCTGGGACGAGCTCATGCTGCAGCCCGCCTACATGCAGGCGCTGGATCTGCTGCCCTGAATCCGGCGCGGCCACAAAGGCTTACATCCGGGCGTCAACGCGGCGCCCGCCTTGGCGTTGGAAGGGGAGTCCGCCCAAGATGCCCGTTCCAGGCGGGTATTGCGCAGTGTGCGCAGGGCGGGTGCCTGTCAGGAGACGTGCCATGGCGCCTTTCGTGCTTTCCGTGCCTTCAGCCCCCGTCCGCCCCGCTGCCGGGCGCCACCGTGCGATGGGGGTGGGAGCGGTGCTCGCTCTCGCGGCCGCATGTGCCCTGACGGCTTGCGACAAGCTGCCCAAACCCCAGCAGGTTCCCACTCCCACGGCCGAGGCCCCCGAGGTGGCCGCGGCCCCGCTGGCGGCGCGCTACACGCCGCCCAGCGCCGACACGCTCTACCAGATGGTGGCGCCCATTGCCCTGTACCCCGACAGGCTCGTGGCGCAGATCCTGGCCGGTGCCACCTATCCTGACCAGATCACGGCGGCCGAGACCTGGCTGGGGCAGAACCCCAGCCTCAAGGCGCGCGCGCTGGCGGATGCCGCGGACCGGCAGCCCTGGGACCCGAGCGTCAAATCCCTCACGGCCTTTCCCAACGTGCTGGAGCAAATGGCGTCCAACCTGCCGTGGACCGTGGCCCTTGGCCAGGCGTACTACAACGACCCCGCCGACGTGATGAACGCCATCCAGGTGATGCGCTCGCGGGCCCGCCAGGCGGGCACCTTGCAAAGCTCCCAGCGCCTGCACGTGGCCACGGCAGCGCGGCTGCCCACCCCGGGCTTGTTCCCCGGGCCGGCGGTACAGCCCCCCGTGGTCTACAGCGGCCCGGCGGTGGTCCCGGCACCGGCCACCTACATCACCATCGAGCCTGCGGACGTACAAACCGTGTACGTGCCGAGCTACAACCCGCAAGTGGTCTACGGTACGCCCGTGGCGCTCTATCCCCACTACCGCTGGGCGGCTCCGGCGGTGGTGGTGGCCAGCCCCATGGTGGGGGTCGATCCATTGGTCGTGGGGGCCCTGGCCTTTGGTGCGGGGGTGATCGTGGGGGCGGCCGCGGTGCACCCTTCCTGGGGTTGGGAGGCCTGGGGGGTGAACTGGGGCGCGCCGCCGCCAGCGATCGTGGCTTGGGGGGCACCGCCACCCCCGCGGCCTTCGGTGATCTACCAGGGCAACACCTATATCTCGCACTCGGCCACGGTGGTGCAGAACATCCACAACACCGTGACGGTCAACCAGTTTGCGCGCGATGCCGGCCATGCGGTGCCCGCGGCCTTGCCTGCGTTGGCCGGAGCCATGGTTTCAGGGCGTCCGGCGGCGCCTGCAATGCCTTCGGCTCCTGCTTGGGCGGGCCTGGCACCGGTGCCACCCTCCATGGCAGAGGCCCAGCGCTGGGCCATGCCAGGCCGTACAGCGCACGAGCATGCCGCAGCGGCGGCCAACAAGCCCGCGGCAGGGCCGGCACCTGTGCCGGTGGGAGCCCCAGGGCTCCGCATGGCGCCTGGCTTGGCGCAAAGGCCGGCCGAGCACCTGCCCATGCCCTTGCAAGAAACGCCACGCCGCGCCGAGATTGCCCATATGCCCCCGCTGGCCGTGGTCTCTTCCCCGGTGGCGGCAAGGCCGGCTGGGGAGCCACCCCATGAACGCCATGCCCTGCCGGTGCCACCCATGATGCCCGCCCAGGGCTTGTTGCGGCAGGCTACCGCCCGTCTGCTGCAGCCCCTGCCTGAGCCGCAGGGGCATGCGCCGGGGATCGCCCTCGGCGAACAGGGGGGCGGTCGGCCTGGGACCGTGGGGCGCGTGCAGCCACCCCGTATGGTGTTGCCACCCCCGCCGCAGATGCCACCGCTGGTCCGGCATATGGAGGCGCAGGCTGTGCATGCACCCGCCATGGCCCAGGCGCGGCCTGAGCCCCGCCCCTGGCCGCCCCAGCACCCGACTTCCGCGCCGCGCGAGCAGGGCGCGGCGCACCACCCAGGGCCCGGCGGGCCCGAGGGGCATCGGCGCTCTCAGGGGTGATGCGGCGGGCGGCTGTCGGCGGCCGCCAGGGGGGCGCTCTGCCGAGCCGGTGCGCCTTGCCAACGCCGCACCACGCGCTGGAAGATCAGCGCGTTCGGAATTTGCAGCAGCACTGGATGGGCCGGGTCGCTGTGGGCGTCTTCGAGGGTGGTGTACAGCAGGTTGATATCGACCACGCGGCCCTTGGCGCCGGGCTTCTCGGCGGTGTCGAGCACCTCGATGGTGTCGCCGAGCCGGAATGGGCTCACGGTGAAGATCAGCAAGGCGCAGAAGAGATTGGACAGCACGCTCCAGGCTGCGAAGAACGCCACGGCGCCCACGGTGGCAAAGCCCGTGAAGGCCGTCCAGAGCACGGTGGCCGAAACACCGAGGCGCTCGAGCACCAGCAGCAGCGCGCTGGCCAGGATCAACCAGCGGACGAGGCCCTTGAGGGGCATGAGCAGGTCGTGCGGCAGGCCGTAATGCTCGCTGGCGCGCGTGACCAGCCGGCGCAGCACGCGCTGCAGCAGCCAGGCGGCCATCAGGATCACCAGGATCTGCGAGCCGGGGATGATGACATCGAGCCAGTCCTGCGCCCAGTCGGGCAGGTGGGCCTTCAGCGATTGCGTAGCGGGCATGGCGTAGCGGTATCAGGGCGCTGGGCGCCCGTGGGAGTCGGGAGCCAATGGATCACACCGTCAGCCGCGCCGCTGCTCGATGGTGTCCATCTGCATCTCGAAGCTGAAGAAGCGATTACGGCCCTGGGCCTTGGCGGCATAAAGGGCCTGATCGGCCCGCATGATCATGCTCTCGGCACTCGTGCTGTCGTCGGGCACGCAGGTGGTGATGCCGCCTGAGAGCGTAAGGGTGCAGCCCAGAGGCGAGTCCGGGTGCGCAATGGCGCGCACCTTGAGCACCTGGCCCAGGGCGCGCGCAAAGGTCATGGCGCCGGAGCGGGGGGTGCCCGGCAGGATCAGAGCGAACTCTTCGCCGCCGTAGCGCGAGGCCACGTCGCGCGGGCGCACGCACACTTCGCGCAGCAGGCGGCCCACCTCCCTCAGGCAGTTATCGCCCTGCACATGCCCGCTCGCGTCGTTGTAGGCCTTGAAATGGTCCAGGTCGCACAGCATCAGCGTGAGGGGCATGCCATCGCGGCGTGCCGCAAGGATTTCGCTGTGCAGGATGCGGTCGAAGCCACGGCGGTTGACGAGGCCCGTGAGCGCATCGATCTCCACCATTTCGTTGAGCCGCTGGTTGGCCACATGCAGCTCGGCCGACAGGGCCACCAGGCGGCGGCGCATGTCGAGCAGGCGGCGCATGGCGCGCAGCTTGGCCACGAGCACGATGGGCTTGACGGGCTTGACGAGGTAGTCGTCGCCACCTGATTCGATGCCGCGCCAGACGTCCAGGTCGCTGTCCAGGCCCGAGAGGAAGATGATCGGCGTCCAGTCGCCGGGCTCGGCCTCGCGCATCTGCTGGGCGACCCAGTAGCCGTCCCGGCCGGGCAGCTTGATGTCGAGCAGTACAAGATCGGGGCGGTGTTGCTTGAACAGCGCGAGCGCCACATCGCCCGTGGCGGCCTCGAGAATCTCGGGGACGCCCGCGTGGCGCAACTCCACCGCCAGCGCCGAGCGCACCGACTCCTGGTCGTCCACCACCAGCACCGAGAACGGTCCCGAGGGCGCATCAGGCGCGGCAGCACGGGCGGCAGTGGGCAGGATAGCGGGTGGTGGCGTTGTCATCGCGGTCTCTAATGGCGAGGATCATACGATGCGGGGCCGGGCCAAGGCCGGGCCCCGCATCAAACCTCAATGTTCCCGGCGCAGCGCGGGGAACAGGATCACGTCACGGATGCTGGGGCTGTCGGTAAGCAGCATCATGAAGCGGTCGATGCCGATGCCGCAGCCGCCGGCCGGGGGCATGCCGTACTCGAGCGCGCGCACGAAATCGTGGTCGAAATACATGGCCTCATCATCGCCGCCGTCCTTGGCGGCCACCTGGGCATGGAAGCGCGCGGCCTGGTCCTCGGCGTCGTTCAGCTCGGAGAAACCGTTGCCGAACTCACGGCCCGTGATATAGAGCTCGAAGCGCTCCGTGACCTCGGGACGCGTGTCGTTGGCGCGCGCCAGCGGCGAGATCTCGGTCGGGTGCTCCATGATGAAGGTGGGCTGCCAGAGCTTGTCTTCCACCGTCTCTTCGAAATAGAGCACCTGCAGGGAAGCGAGCGAGCGCGTGGACAGCCGGTCCTTCTCCTCGCTCATGCCGAGCTTCTTGAGCGCGCTGGTGAGCCATGCCGCGTCGTCCACATGGGCGCCGGCCTCGGTGTACTGGAAGATGGCCTCGCGGATGGTCAGGCGTGCGAACGGCTGGGAGAGGTCCACCTCACGGCCCTGGTAGGTGAGCTTGAGGCTGCCCACGGCCTTCATGGCCGCGTCCCGGATCAGCGATTCGGTGAAGCCCATGAGGTCCTGGTAGTTCCAGTAGGCCGCGTAGAACTCCATCATCGTGAACTCGGGGTTGTGGCGCACCGAGATACCTTCGTTGCGGAAGTTGCGGTTGA
>JAYSFC010000044.1:0-25914 GCA_041913505.1 Acidovorax sp. | reverse complement strand
GCCAGTTCATGTACAACATGGACGAGATCGAGTCCATGGAACTCATGATCAAGAACATGAAGGCCACGAAGAACAATATCGAGTTCTTCGACATGATGCGCCGCGGTGGCTGATCCACGCTAACGCATCCCATCCACGCCCCGCCGCCCGCGGGGCGTTTTGTTTTCAACCCCGCCACGCAGGCGCCGCCGCCCCCAGCGCACCCGCGCCGCACTCCCAGCATAGCGGCGCGCCTTCAACATGCACCGGCGCGGCCATGCGCCGCGCGGGGCCCCAGGACGTGGCCTCGGTTTCCGGCGCCCAATCCTGCTCCGATGCCGGCGCCAGCGCCGGAGCACCCTGCACGGCAGCGCCACCTTGCGCCAGCAGGTGTGCCGTGCGCGCGAGCGAGGCCCGCACCTCGCAGCCCCCCAGACCCTGCGCGCGCCGCGCCAGCCCCATGACCGCAGCCGCCGCGAGCAGGTATCCGGTGGCATGGTCGATTGCCTGCACGGGCAGCGGCGTGGGGCGATCGCGCGCCAGGGTGCGCATGCCCGCCTCAGCGATGCCGACGCTCATCTGCACCAGGCTGTCGAAGCCCCGGCGGCCCTGCCAAGGGCCGCTCCAGCCATAGGCGTTGAGCGACACATCCACCAGGCCCGGGTTCACGCTCCGCCGCCAAGCCGCGCCGAGCCCCAATCCCTCGAGCGCGCCGAAGCGGTAGCCGTGCACCAGCACATCCGCCCCGGCCAGCAGCCGCTCAAACACCGCGCGGTCGGCCGCATCGCGCAGGTCGAGCCGCGCGCAGCGCTTGCCCAGCGTGACCTCGGGCACCGTGCCCGGCTCGTCCCAGCCGGGCGGGTCGATGCGCAGCACCTCGGCACCGTAGCCCGCGAGCAGGCGCGTGGCCGTGGGGCCGGCGAGGATGCGCGTGAGGTCCAGCACGCGTACGCCCCGCAAGGGCCGGTCGGCCGAAGGTTGCCATGACGCGGAGGGCTGCACAGGCGGTCCGGCATCCAGCCAGTGCAGCAACGGCTCCTGCTGCACGGCCCGCCCCTGGGGATGGGTGGCCCAGGCATCGAGGCTGCGCATGCGGGCCGCGCAGCCGCCGCGCGCGACGATCGCAGCTTCGAGCACATCCGCTTCCCAGCGCGCGACGGCGCTGGCCACGTCCGCACGCTCAGCAGGCGTTCCCAGCACGGCCAGCGCCGCCGCACGGTGGTGGGGAGCGTTGGTATGCAGCCGAATCCAGCCATCGGCCGCGCGGTAGTCGCCCGCCACGGCATCCCACAGCGGCGGCAGTTCCCAACCCAGGGGCTGCAATGTAGAGCCGAACCAGAGCGATGCCAGCCTGTCATCGACCCGCACCCTCGGCACCGGCAGGCCAGCGGCCCCCAGCAGTTCCGACACCGCCAGCCCCGCCACCCCCACCGAAGCCGCTGCCAGCTCCGAAACGGGAAAAACCGAGGGCAGCACCTGCGGCCCACCCTCCACGCCCAGATGTGCCAGCGCCGCCAGGGGGCCGCGCACAGCCTCCCACAAGGCTTGTGCGCAATGGGTGAAGACGGTTGGATGGGACATGGCGTGCTCCGCAGGTGCGAGTGGGTGAGAACGCCAGAATAGGTTTTGAAAATATATTGTCAATATTGATTATTTAAATCAACTTATCTACAGTATCCCCATGTCGCGCTACCTGACCGCCGCCGAAGCCACCGCCCTGCTGGGTGTCACCCGCCCCACGCTTTACGCCTACGTGAGCCGCGGCCTGCTGCACGCGCATCCGGGTGCAAGCGCCCACGAGAGCCGCTACCTGCGCGCGGAGGTTGAGCAGCTCGCCCGCCAGCGCGGTCAGGGCCGCAAGCCCCGGGACGTGGCCCAGGCCACGCTGGACTGGGGGCTGCCAGTGCTGGAGTCCGCCATCACACTCATCGAGGACGGGCGGCTCTACTACCGGGGGGAAGATGCTGTGGTCTGGGCACGCGAGCACACGCTGGAGGACACGGCCGCCCTCCTCTGGCAATGCGACGCCGCGCAGGCCTTCCCACCCCAAGCGACGCCCGAACCGGGCGCGCTGGCGGCGCTGCGCCCTCACTTCCTGCAGCGCACTTGCGAGGAGACGCTGTTGCCCCTGTTCACGGCAGCCTCCGAGGATGGCCCCACCGCCGCGTGGCAGCAATCCCCCGAACGCATCGTGGCAGGGTGCGGCGCGCTGCTGCGCCTGCTCGCCGCCTGCCTGCTCGGCGCCGCGCCCAGCGCCGAGCCCATTCATCGGCAGTGCGCACGCGCCTGGGGGCTTGATGCCGATGGTGCCCATCTGGTGCGCATGGCGCTGGTGCTGTGCGCGGACCACGAGCTCAACGCCTCGGGCTTCACCGCGCGCTGCATTGCCTCCACGGGCGCTAGCCTGCGCGCGGCCGTGGTGGGGGGCCTTGCAGCGCTGACTGGGGGGCGCCACGGCGGCACCACGGCCCGTGTCGAGGCCCTGTGGGACGAGCTCGGCGAAGAAGCCGCGCCCGCGCGGCTGCGCCAGCGGCTGGTGCGGGGCGAGCGGCTGCCAGGCTTTGGCCACCACCTCTACCCGCAGGGCGACGTGCGCGCCGCCGCGCTGCTGGCCGCGATCGCGCCGCAGTATCCCGCCTCGGCGTCGCTGGTCCAGGAGGTGCTCGCCTTGACTGGGCAGCACCCCTCGGTCGATTTCGCACTGGTGGCGCTGCGCCGCCACCTCAGCCTGCCTCGGGGTAGCGCCTTCGGCCTCTTCGCGCTCGGGCGCTGCGCGGGCTGGCTGGCACAGGCGCTGGAACAGCGCGCAGGGCGCCAGATCATCCGCCCGCGCGCCGCCTATACCGGGCCGCGCCCCAGGCCGGTTGCCCCGGCTGCCGAACCCGTGCGATAATGGAGAGCTTTTTGCGGAAAGTACACCAGACTGGCTGGTGCGGCTCCCGCTGACTTGAAGGAAGACCATGAAAGAAGGCATCCACCCCAATTACCGCGAAGTGCTGTTCGTTGACCTGTCCAACGGCTTCAAGTTCGTGACCCGCTCCTGCGTGAACACCAAGGAAACCGACACCTTCGAAGGCAAGGAATATCCGCTGTTCAAGCTGGACACCTCCAGCGAATCGCACCCCTTCTACACCGGTACGCAGAAGTCCGTGGACAACATGGGCGGCCGCGTGGAGCGCTTCCGCAACCGCTTCGGCAAGACCACCGCAAAGTAAGCACTTTGCAGCCAGCCGGCGGCCACGATCCGCCGATTGGAACCAGGGCAGCCCGGGCCACCGCGCTGCCCTTTTTCGTCGCCGGGCCGCCCCGCATCTTTTGCGCTTATTCTCTTGGGCGCACCCACATTCCCGCCACCGACCCGCGTGAACCAGCCCACTCCCGCCATCGTTCCCCAAAGCGCCGTGCGCCCCCTGCCCCGCTGGACGCTGCTGCTGCTTTGCCTGGCCTATGTGGTGCCGGGTTACGTGGGGCGCGATCCGTGGAAGAACACCGACCTAGCGGCCTTTGGCTACATGCTGGAGATCGCACACGGCCGCACCCCCTGGCTCTCGCCGCTGCTGGGCGGCATGGCGCCCGAAACCGACGGCCCGCTGCCCTACTGGCTCGGCGCCCTGGCGCTGCAGTGGGCGCCCCCGGGCTTCTCGCCCGAACTCGCGGCACGTCTGCCTTTCATGGCATTGCTTGTGCTGACCCTGGTTGCCACCTGGTACGGTGTGTACTACCTCGCGCGCAGCCCCGGCGCCCAGCCCGTGGCCTTTGCCTTCGGGGGCGAAGCCCGACCCACCGACTACGCACGTGCCATGGCCGATGGCGGGCTGCTGGCCCTCATCGCCTGCCTGGGACTGGCCCAGCTCTCGCACGAGGTCACGAGCTACCTCACCCAGCTCGCATTCACTACGCTGGTGTTCTATGCCGCCGCGGTCATGCCCCACCACACCTGGGCCCCGGCGATTGCCATGCCCCTGGGCCTGGCCGGACTGGTGCTGGGAGGGGCGCCCACCCTTGCGACGCTGTTCGGCCTGGGTGGCGCCGCGCTCGCCCTGTTCGCGCCCGCCGATGCGGCGGACCGGCGCCGCGCCTGGGCCATAGCATGGCTCGCGGCCGTGGTGGCCTGCGCCGCCCTGGCCTGGGCCATGGACTTGTGGGCATGGCGCATCGAGGTTCCGGCCTCGTTTGCGGCCTATGGGCACGACACGGCACGCCTGCTCATCTGGTTCGGCTGGCCCGCCTGGCCCCTGGCGCTGTGGACGCTGTGGCGCTGGCGCCACCAGATTGCGAGCCGCCAGGGCCACCGCCACCTGCTGCTTCCACTCTGGTTCGTACTGGTGACCCTGGGTGCCACACTGACCACGCAGCCCTCCGACCGAGCCCTGCTGCTGGGCCTGCCGGCCCTCGCCACGCTATCGGCCTTCGCGCTGCCCACGCTCAAGCGCAGCATCGCCGCGCTGATCGACTGGTTCACGCTGCTGTTCTTCAGCGTTTCAGCCATCACGATCTGGGTGATCTGGCTGTCGCTGCAAACGGGCGTGCCCGCCCAGCCCGCAGCCAACATCGCACGGCTCGCGCCCGGTTTTGTGCCGCACTTCTCGGCGCTCGCGCTGGCTGTGGCGCTGGCGGCTACCGCGGCGTGGTGCGCACTGGTGTGGTGGCGCGCCTCACGCAATCGCACCGCCATCTGGAAAAGCCTCGTGCTGCCCGCCAGCGGCGCCGCACTGGGCTGGCTGCTGCTCATGACGCTGTGGCTGCCCATGCTCGACTACGCGCGCAGCTACCGCCCGCAAGTGCGCCAGATCGTCGCCGCGCTGGGCCCTCAACCCGGCTGCGTGCTCACACATGCGCTGAGTCAACCCCAGGTGGCGGCACTGCAATACCACGGCCAGCTCGACCTGCGCCCCGACGTCACCCACCCGCTGCCCGACTGCGCCTGGCTGGCGGTCAGCAGCGACACCCCCGAGCTGCCCGATGACATCGAGTCACCCGAGCGCTGGCGCCCGTACACCACCATCCCGCGTCCCACGGACAAGACTGAGCGCCTGATGCTGCTGCGCCGGGTGGACTGAAGGATGGCGCGCCCGGCATCCGAGTTATCCACCATTTCACGCCATGCGCTGACGGTGCTTGCAGGCCAGTTGGCCGTGATGGCCTTCGGCGTGACCGACACCATTGTGGCGGGCCGCCATGCGCAGTCGTCGCTCGCCGCGCTCTCGGTCGGCTCCGCCGTCTTCATCAGCGTATACGTGGCGCTCATGGGCGTGCTGCAGGCACTGCTGCCCGTGTGGGCCGAGCAGCGCGGCGCGCGCGACACCAGCGCTATCGGCCGTTCGCTGCGCCAGTCGCTCTATCTGTGCGCATTGGCCTGCGTGCTAGGCATGGCCGTCCTGTTATCACCGGGCGCGCTGCTGCGCTGGACCGAGGTGCCTGAAGCGCTGCAGGGCGAGGTGCGGCGCTACCTTGCCGTGCTGGCGCTGGCCCTGCCGCCCGCGCTGCTGTTTCGCCTGTACAGCACGCTCAACCAGGCCCTGGGGCGCCCCCAGCTTGTGACGTGGCTGCAGGTGGCATCGCTGGCGGTGAAGATTCCCCTGTCGGTCTGGTTCACGTTTGGCGGCGCCGGTATTCCGGCCCAGGGCGCCGTGGGCTGCGCCTGGGCCACGCTGGCAGTGAACTACACCATGCTCGCGCTGGCCCTGTGGCTGCTGCGTACGCAAGACCTCTATGCGCCGCTGGCCATCTGGCGGCGCATGGAGCGCCCCGACTGGCGCCAGATCGCCGGCTTCGCGCGGCTGGGCATTCCCGCAGGCCTGGCCATCCTCGTCGAGGTGACCTCGTTTACGCTGATGGCACTGTTCATCGCGCGCCAGGGCACGCTCGCGGCGGCCAGCCACCAGATCGCGGCCAACCTGACGGCCGTGCTCTACATGGTGCCGCTGTCGCTCGCCATCGCCGCGAGCGCGCGCGTGAGCTACTGGCGCGGCGCCGGCGACGAGGAACGCGCCCGCCATGTCGGCTGGATGGGTTTCAGGCTTGCAGTGCTTATGGGTTGTTCGCTGGCGGCTCTTCTTTTTATAGCGAAAAGCCAACTTGCAGCAGTGTATTCGAGCAGCGCTGACGTGGTGGCCCTGACCACCGGGCTGCTGGGCTGGGTGGCGGCGTACCACGTGGCCGACGCGGTGCAGACCCTGTGCGTTTTCGTGCTGCGCAGCTACCGCGTCACGGTGGCCCCGCTCATCACCTACTGCACGCTGCTGTGGGGTGCGGGCCTTGCCGGCGGCTACGTGCTTGCCTACCGAGGCGTAGGCCCCTGGAGCAGCCATCTCCCCACCCCCGCGCCGTTCTGGGCCGCCAGCGCGCTGGCGCTGGCCGTCACGGCCCTGCTGTTCGCGGCTATGCTGGCGCGGGCGCTCAGGCCTGCTCGGTAACGGCCGGGTCGGCGGGCGCTGGGGCGGTAATCGCCGCCCCACGCAGGCGGTTAGCGGGAAAGATCACCGAGAACACCGACCCTTTGCCCACCACGCTTGCGATGTCGAGCACCGCGCCATGGCGCTGCAATGCGTGCTTGACGATGGCCAGGCCCAGCCCCGTGCCCCCGGTCTCGCGCGAGCGGCTGCGATCCACGCGATAGAACCGCTCGGTGAGCCGCGGCAGGTGCACGGCATCGATCCCGGGGCCGGTGTCACGCACGGAAAAGCGTGCCGATCCATCGGGCTGCGCCTGCCAATCCACCGTGATCGTGCCCCCGGCGGGCGTGTAGCGCACGGCATTGCTGATGAGGTTGGACAACGCGCTCTGCAGCTCCGACGGAATGCCCGCGATTTCGCCGAATTGGCGCATCTGTGCATCGGAGGGGAAATGCAGCGTTTGCGCGGCCGCAGGCTCGGGCGTCAGCAGCGATGAGAGCGCGCGGCCCTCTTCCTCACAGCGCTGCAGCAGCGCGCGCACCGGCGTCCACTCAGCCCGGCCGGGCGGCGGGCTGCCCTCCATGCGCGAGAGTGCCAGCAGGCCCTGCACCACACTTTGCATGCGTGCGGCCTGCTGGGCCATCATGCCGAGGTAGCGCGCGCGCTCGTCGGTGGACAGCTGCAGGGTCTGCAGGGTCTCGATGAAGCCGGTAAGCACCGTAAGCGGCGTACGGATTTCGTGCGACACGTTGGCAACGAAGTCGCGGCGCATGGCCTCGGCTTGCTCCAGCGCCGTCACGTCGCGCGACAGCAGCAGCTTGCAGCCTTCGCCGTAGGGGTGCAGGTGCACCGAGAGCTTGACGGGCCGCGACAGCGTGCTGTCACGCCCAGGCAGCAGAACGTCGTGCGAGTAGTCCCGGCCGGCGTAGTAGGCGCTGAAATCGGGGTCGCGCACGAGGTTGCCGATGGACTGCATCACATCGCGCTCCGCGTCAAAACCGAACTGGCTTGCCGCGATCTGATTGCACCATTCGATGTGGCCCTCGGCATCGAGCAGCACGATGCCATTGGGAGAGGCCTGCAGAGCGGTCAGAATCTCCTGCAGCCGCGCATCGCTGGCCTGGATCGCCTGCTCGCGCTGGCGCAGCAGGCGCCGCACGCGGTCGGCGGCCTCGCCCCACAGGCCGTTGAGCATGGGCGCGCGCGCCAGCTCGCCGTCACCGCGCAGCCAGTGGATGACGCGCATGCCGCGCACCGAATCCCAGAGGAACCATCCCCAGGAAGCAATGGCAGCGCCCAGGGCAGCCCCCCAAGGGCCGGCGCGCCACCAACCCAGGGCGCCGCCCAGAAGCTGGACCAAGAGGAAAGACGAAAAGCGCCAAAGCATAGGGGCGTCCGGGTTGCAAGCTCAATCAAAAAAGGGGCAGACCCCAAGGAGTCTGCCCCAGCAACGGTTTCATGCGCAAGGTCAGAAGCGGTGCGATATGCCCGGCATCAGGCCCGCATCAACGCCTGGGGCTGCGCCGTGAGGCGATAGCCCGCGCCGCGCACCGTCTCCACCATGGCACCGGCCACGCCCAGCGCCTCGCGCAGGCGCTTCACGTGCACGTCCACCGTGCGCTCTTCGATGAAGACATGATCGCCCCAGACCTTGTCGAGCAATTGCGAGCGGCTGTGCACGCGCTCGGAATGCTTCATGAGGAAGTGCAGCAGCTTGAACTCGGTAGGCCCCACCTTGAGCTGCTGGCCCTGGTACGTGACGCGGTAGGTGGCAGCATCCAGCGCCAGCTCACCGATGGTCACGCTGTCGTTCACCTGCTCGGGTGCGCGACGGCGCAGCACGGCACGAATGCGGGCCAGCAACTCCTGCGTGGAAAACGGCTTGGTGATGTAGTCATCGGCACCGGCATCCAGCCCCGCCACCTTGTCGGGCTCGTCGCCTCGGGCGGTGAGCATGAGGATGGGAATGGGCTTGGTGCGGCTGTCGGCGCGCCATTTGCGTGCCAGCTGCAGGCCGCTTTGGCCGGGTAGCATCCAGTCGAGCAGGATCACGTCGGGCAGCACGGCATCGAGCTCGCGCTGCGCCGACTCGCCGTCCTCCGACCAGATTGGAGCAAAGCCGTTGTGGCGTAGGTTTACTGCGATCAGTTCCGCGATCGCCGACTCATCCTCGACGATGAGCACACGGGGTAGTTTTTTCATCACGCGATCCCGCCTGTCACAACACGGTCGACTCGATTTCGTCCAGGGCGGTGTGCCGTACGTCCTTGCCCTTGACGAGGTAGATGATCAATTCGGCCACGTTCTTCGAATGGTCGCCAATGCGCTCGATGGCCTTGGCGAGGAACAGCAGGTCCAGGCTCGCGGAAATCGTGCGCGGATCTTCCACCATGTAGGTGATGAGCTTGCGCACAAAGCCGTCGAACTCCTTGTCGATGAGGTCATCCTCCTTGAGGATGGCCACGGCGGCCTTGGTGTCCAGGCGTGCAAATGCGTCAAGTGCCTTGCGCAGCAGGCCCGAGGCCAGGTCGGCCGCCACGCGCAGATCGCTCGTGGGCAGCGAGCGCGAGGACCCGCTTTCGATGATGGACTTGACCATGCGCGCCATCTTGTTGGCTTCGTCGCCCATGCGTTCGAGGTTGGCCGTCGCCTTCGAGAACGCGATCAGCAGGCGCAGGTCGCGCGCCGTGGGCTGGCGCCGCGCGATGATGGACGAGAGTTCCTGGTCGATCTCGACCTCCATCGCGTTCACGCGGCGCTCGATGGCCTCGACCTGCTCGGCCGCCTCCACGCTGAATTGGGACAGCGCATACACCGCCTGGCGGATCTGCGATTCCACGAGACCGCCCAGCTCCATGACGCGGGCCGATACGCTGTTGAGTTCGCTGTCGAACTGGGAAGAAAGGTGTTTGTCTGCCATCCGAGTGCTCCTTATGGTTATGTCAGCCGAAACGGCCGGTGATGTAGTCCTCGGTCTCTTTGCGCTGGGGCTTGAAGAACATCTGCTCGGTCTCGCCGAACTCCACGAGGTCGCCCAGGTACATGTAGGCCGTGTAGTCGCTGCAGCGTGCTGCCTGCTGCATGTTGTGGGTCACGATCACCACGGTGTACTCGTTCTTGAGCTCGGCAATGAGCTCCTCGACCTTGGCCGTGGAAATCGGGTCGAGCGCTGAACACGGCTCGTCGAGCAGCAGCACCTCGGGCTTGATGGCGATGCCGCGCGCAATGCACAAGCGCTGCTGCTGGCCACCCGATAGGCCCGAGCCGCTCTGGTGCAGCTTGTCCTTGACCTCGCCCCACAGGGCGGCCTTGCGCAGCGCCCATTCCACACGGTCATCCATGTCCGTGGCGCTCAGGCTCTCGAACAGCTTCACACCGAAGGCGATGTTGTCGTAAATCGACATCGGGAACGGCGTCGGCTTCTGGAACACCATGCCGACCTTGGCGCGGATCAAGGCCACGTCCTGCTTGCTCGTGAGCAGGTTCTCACCGTCGAGCAGGATTTCACCCTCGGCGCGCTGTTCGGGATAGAGCTCGAACATGCGGTTGAAGGTACGCAGCAACGTGGATTTGCCGCAGCCCGAGGGGCCGATGAAGGCCGTGACCTTCTTCTCGGGAATGTCGAGATTGATGCTCTTGAGCGCGTGGAACTTGCCGTAATAGAAGTTCAGGTCACGCACCGATATCTTGGATGCGGGGGTCGGCATGGCGGTATTGGCGGAAGGCATGGGAGCTTTCTTACTTGTGGCGCGTGAGCACGCGCGCCAGGATATTGAGGCCCAGCACGGCCACCGTGATCAGGAACACACCGGCCCAGGCCAGTTGCTGCCAGTTCTCGTAGGGGCTCATGGCGAACTTGAAGATGGTTACCGGCAGGCTGGCCATGGGCTTGGCCAGATCCGCGTTCCAGAATTGGTTGTTGAGGGCCGTGAACAGCAGCGGCGCCGTCTCGCCCGCGATGCGCGCCACGGCGAGCAGCACCCCCGTGATGACACCCGCGCGCGCCGCGCGCAGCGTGATCATGGTGATGACCTTCCACTTGGGCGTGCCCAGCGCGTAGGCGGCCTCGCGCAGGCTAGCTGGCACCAGGGCGAGCATGTTTTCGGTGGTGCGGATCACCACGGGAATCACGATCAGCGCCAAGGCGAGGATGCCCGCATAACCAGAAAAACTCTTGAAGCGCGCCACAACCACGGCATACACGAACAGACCGATCACGATGCTGGGCGCGGACAACAGGATGTCGTTCACGAAACGCGTGGTCGATGCGAGCCAGCCGCGCGGGTCGTATTCGGCCAGATACACCCCGGCCATGATGCCGATAGGCGTGCCGACAAATGTGGCCAGCAACACCATCACGAACGAGCCGAAGATCGCGTTCGCGATACCCCCCACCTCGTTCGGCGGCGGCGTCATCTGCGTAAACAGCGCCACGCTGAGTCCGCCCACGCCAAGGCGAATGGTTTCCCACAGAATCCACAGCAGCCAGAACACACCGAACGCCATGGCCGCAAGGGACAGCGTGAGCGCAATCTGATTCACCCGTTTGCGCCCAGCGTAGCGCCGGCGGCGCTGCTCGGCGAGCTCGGCCGCGGCAACGGAGTTTTGCGAAGTTGTCGTCATGTACGGGCCCCCTCGCCCTTCTTGAGGCGCGTGAGCAGCATCTTGGACAGAGCCAGCACCACGAAGGTAATGAAGAACAACACCAGGCCCAGGTAGATCAACGATGCCTGGTGCAGCCCCTCGCCGGCTTCGGCGAATTCATTGGCCAGCGCCGAGGTGATGCTGTTGGCAGCCTCGAAGACCGACAGCGAGTTGAGCTGGTTCATGTTGCCGATCACAAACGTGACGGCCATGGTTTCGCCCAGCGCGCGCCCCAGCCCCAGCATGATGCCGCCCAGCACACCGGCCTTGGTGTAGGGCAGCACCACCTTCCAGACCACTTCCCAGGTGGTCGAACCGAGGCCATAGGCCGATTCCTTGAGCAAGGGCGGCGTAACCTCGAACACATCGCGCATCACGGCAGCGATGTACGGAATGATCATGATGGCGAGGATGATCCCCGCCGACAGAATGCCGATGCCCACCGGCGGCCCCGACACCAGGGGCCCCACGTAGGGCACATCGGCCAGCAGCGCCTGCAAGGGCTGCTGCACGAAGCGGGCCAGCAGCGGGCCGAACACCATCAGGCCCCACATGCCATACACGATGGAGGGCACAGCGGCCAGCAGTTCGACGGCGGTACCCAGCGGGCGCTTGAGCCAGGCTGGCGAAAGCTCGGTCAGGAACAGCGCGATGCCGAAGCTCACCGGCACGGCGATGAGCAGCGCGATGACCGACGTGGCCACCGTGCCATAGATCATGACCAGGCCACCGTAGTCGTTCTGCACGGGGTCCCAAACGCTGCGTGCGAGAAAGCCCACACCATATTTTTCGATCGACGGCCAGGCGCCGATCACCAGGGACACGAGGATGCCCAGCAGCAGGGCCAGGGTCAAAAAGGCAGCGCCACGCGCCAGCCAGCCAAACAATCGATCCGCCAGCACGCCGGATACCAGCGGGGGGCGGGACGGAGGGGTGGTTTGCCGGGAGGAGCCGGACACCACCTCACGGGAGGGGGTCTGGTGGACTGGCAGCGTTGAGGACACGGGGGCGCCTTTGTGGAATGGAGCAAGGCCGGCGCACCACGCACCGGCCCCTCTCAGGTTACTTCAGAGCGATGGCCTTGCCCGAGGTGTCCTTGATCTCACCCCAGGATTTCATGATCACGCTCTTCACGCTTTCGGGCATGGGCACATAGTCCAGGTCCGCAGCGGTCTTGTCGCCAGACTTGTAGGCCCACTCGAAGAACTTGAGCGACGTAGCGGCCTGCACGGGCTTGTCCTGCGACTTCTGCATCAGGATGAAGGTGGCGGAGGTGATCGGCCATGCATCCTTGCCAGGCTGGTTCGTCAGGATCTGGTAGAAGCTCTTGGCCCAGTCGGCACCGGCGGCCGCGGCCTTGAAGGTCGAGTCATCGGGGGAAACGAAGCTGCCCGAGCTGTTTTGCAGCTGCGCATAGGCCAGCTTGTTCTGCTTCACGTAGGCGTACTCCACGTAGCCGATCGAGTTCGGCAGGCGGCCCACGAAGGCGGCCACGCCTTCGTTGCCCTTGCCGCCAGCGCCCGTGGGCCAGTTCACGGCAGTACCCTCACCCACCTTGGACTTCCACTCGGCATTCACCTTGCTCAGGTAGTTGGTGAAACCGAAGGTGGTGCCCGAACCATCGGCGCGGCGCACCGGGGCGATGGCGGCGTCAGGCAGGTTCAGGCCAGGGTTCAGCGCCTTGATGGCTTCGTCATTCCACTTGGTGATCTTGCCCAGGTAAATGTCGCCCAGCACATGACCGCTCAGCTTCAGCTGGCCGGGGGCGATGCCCTTGATGTTCACCACCGGCACGATGCCGCCGATCACCGTGGGGAACTGCACCAGGCCCTTCTTGGCCAGCTCTTCATCCTTCAGAGGCGCATCGGAAGCACCGAAGTCCACAGTCTTGGCTTCGATTTGGCGCAGGCCGGCACCAGAGCCTACGGACTGGTAGTTGATCTTCACGCCAGTCGCCTTGTTGTAGTCGGCGGCCCACTTGGAGTACAGGGGAGCCGGGAAGCTGGCGCCAGCACCAGTGGCCTCTTGCTGCGCCCAAGCGCCCGACAGCGCACCTGCAGATAGCAAACCCGACACCAGCACTCGAACAACGGACAGTTTCATGGAGAGACCTCTTGGGTTAAGAAAGCGATGCCGCGACTCTAGGAGTGATTTGTGACATCAATGTGACACACAAATCGCTGTCACAAAGCACGTCTCCTCGAAAGCCACCGCAGGACTGTCACATCAAGGTCATAAACATTCCGTAACGTCCGGCCACCGACATTGAATGGTCGGCCACCCTCTTTCGGAGAAGAATGACATGTTTCGCCGTTACGCCCTGCAATCCGTGATCGCGCTGGCTGCGGTCGCAGCCCTGACCGCCTGCGCCAGCCATGCCCCCGCCCCCCAGCCGCTGACGGCTACGCTGTCGCAAACGCCTGCGGTGAAAACGTTCAATCAACTGGTCACCGAAGCCGGTCTGGCCAGCACGCTCCAGGCGCCCGGCCCCTACACGGTCTTTGCGCCGACCGATGCTGCCTTCCAAGCCCTGCCAGCCAAAACCCTGGCGGAACTGAAGGCCGACCCTGCAAAGCTCAAGAACGTTCTGAGCTACCACATTGTGCCCAAGCAGCTTATGGCCAATGACATCAAGCCCGGCAACGTCAAGACGCTGCAAGGTGCAGAGGTGGCCCTGGGCCGTGCCGGCACCTTCGTAACCGTGGAAGAAGCCATGGCCGAAACCACCGATATCCGTGCCAGCAACGGCGTGGTCCACGTGATTGACCGCGTGCTGATTCCCCCGCACAAGAAGTAATACAGCCACTGCGTCCGACACCCATGCCGCTCCCTACCGTACACCGGCGCCAGTGGTTGCAGCTATGCGCCGCAGCCAGCTTGACACCAAGCATCGACGCCTTTGCCCAATCACCAGGGAGCGGCAAGGAGCCCGAGCGCCCTGTCGTGGTCGCGCAGATTGTCGATATGTCGAGCAGCCAGCAGGACGTGAGCCGGGACTTCCTCGTGGGCTCGCGCGCCGCCTGGCAAGATTTGAATGCGAAGGGCGGCATCAAGGGACGCCCCGTGCAACATCTCACGCTCGAGGTGAATGGCACTGCCCCCAGCCTGCAGGCGGCCTGGCAAAGCGCGCTGTCCCATCCCGGCTGCGTGGCGCTCTCGGGTTGCGTGGGTGACAACGCCTCGGTGGCACTGGCGGCGCTGCAGGAGTCATCCCCGCCGGCCCAACCCCTGGCGCAAGTCGCACCCTGGCTGCACAGCCAAGAGATTGCATCAGCCAGCGATGCGGTGTTCGAGATATTTCCCAACTACCAGGCGCAGATCGCCCACGCGCTCAAAACCCTGGCCGTGATGGGCATCCAGGAACTGGGCGTGGTATTTGCGTCGGCGGCCGTCCGCCAGCAGTCCCAGGGCCAGATCCAGCAGGCCGCGCAGGCCCTTAGGCTGCGTGTGCAGCAGCTACCTTTGCCAGGCACCGCAGGCGCCGCCGGTGCGATCCTGGCCACACCACCCCAGGCCATCGTGCTGTTCGTGGGCGGGACGCCAGAATTGCACGACTTCGTGCAAAAGCTGGTGCTGCAGCCGGGCCGCCAGTGCTACATCGTCGCGCTGGCCGACGTAAACCTGCAGGTGCTGGCCCAGATGGGCGGCGTGGCGCGCAATGCCTCGGTGATCGCGACACAAGCCGTGCCAATGGTGACGGCGGGCATGCCCATCGTGCGCGCCTACCGCGACACCCTGAGCCGCCTGTACGACGAGCCTCCCTCGCCCCAAGGGCTGGCAGGCTTTATTGCCGCACGCTATACGGCTGAGGTCATGCAGGGTATCAGCGGCCCACTGACCCGCGCCTCCGTGCTCTCGGCCTTCCGCCGTCGCCAGGACATGAACCTGGGTGGCTTTTCCGTTGCCTTCCAGGGCCGCAAGCCGGCCAATGCCTACGTGACCCAGAGCATGCTGACATTCGATGGCCGCATCGTGGGCTGAAGTGCGCCCCCGCCGGCAGGCCAAGTGCTATGCTGCGCCGCACGAGAAGAAGCGCTTGGGGCGCACAACAATGCACGACGGAACACTGCTTGCCGCTGTGGATCTGGGATCCAACAGCTTTCGCCTGGAAATCGGCCGCTTTGAGCACGGCCATGTCCAGCGCGTGGAATACCTCAAGGAAACCGTTCGCCAAGGCAGCGGCCTCGATGAAGACCGGAACCTGAGCCTGGAATCCATGCAGCGCGGCTGGGATTGCCTGGCCCGCTTCGCGGAGCGGCTGGCGGGCTTTCCGCGCGCCCAGGTACGGGCCGTGGCCACCCAGACCCTGCGAGAGGCACGCAACCGCGACGTCTTTCTCGCGCGCGGCAGCGAAATACTCGGTTATCCCATCGATGTGGTGTCGGGCCCGGAAGAAGCGCGCCTCATCTACCAGGGCGTGGCACGGCTGCTGCCCCAGTCGGACGAGCGGCGCCTAGTCGTGGACATCGGCGGCCGCTCGACCGAGCTGATCCTGGGCCAGCAGTTCACTCCCCAAGCCGTGGCCTCGTTCCGCGTGGGCAGCGTGGCCTGGTCCACACGCTACTTTCCCGACAACGCCCTGACACCGGCGGCCTTCCAGTCCGCGGAAATTGCCGCCAAGGCCGTCCTCGACGAGGCCCTCGGGGTCTACCAGCCCAACACCTGGGAAGTAGCGTATGGCTCCTCGGGCACCGCCGGTGCCGTGGGCGATATTCTGGCGGCCGCAGGCGGCCCGCCGGGCTTGATCACACGCACCGGGCTCGACTGGCTTTGCGACAAGCTGCTGCGCGCCCAACATGCCGACCGCGTGCGCCTCGAGGGGCTCAAGGACGACCGGCGCCCCGTGATCGGGGGCGGTGTGAGCGTGCTGCGTGCCGTGTTCGACCTTCTGGGCATCGAACGCATGCAGGTCGCCCAGGGAGCACTGCGCCAAGGCGTGCTCTACGACCTGCTGGACCGCGAATGGCCTGAAACCGACCTGCGCACCGCCACAGTGGCGGGGTTGATGCAGCGCTTCGGTGTCGACGCCATCCAAGCCCAGCGGGTATCACGCGTGGCCTGCGCTCTGTTTGCCCAGGTTTCCCCTCCCGGCTCCGAGCGCGCAGCGCGCAAGCTCGACTGGGCCGCCCGGCTGCACGAGATCGGCAGCCGCATCGCGCACAGCGACTACCACCGGCACGGCGCCTACATTCTGGACAACACCGATGCGGCAGGTTTTGCCGTGTCCGAGCTGCACCATCTGGGACTGCTCGTGCTCGGCCACCGCGGCAAGGTGCGCAAGCTGGAGGCCGACTGGACCAACACGCAGCTCGCGCTGCAACTGATCTGCTTGCGCCTGTCCGTAGCGCTGTGCCATGCACGGCGCGACCCCGATACCGAGGGCATCGTGCTGCAGCGCAAGGGTGCGCGGTTCCTGGTCAGCGCCCGTCCTGGCTGGGCGTCGGCTTACCCTCAGTCCGCACACCTGTTGCGTGAGGAATGCCTCGCCTGGCAGCGTACTCCCTGGGAGCTCGAGGTCGATCTGCAGTGACCGGAAAGTTGAAACGGTATAAACTGTTTATACAGTTTCAACTTTTCACACCGCTTATGACCACCGCCCCTCGCTCCGCAACACCCGCCGCCACGCCTGAAGCCGCAGCCTCCGCCCCTGCCGCGGCAGCGCCCGCCAAATCGGTCAAACCGGCAACCGCCGCTTCGCGTGCCAGCGCCAGCAAGGCCAAAGCCGCTCCCGCCGCCAAGCCCGCAACAGCCCCGGCCAAGGAGGCGAAAGCCAAGAAGCCCAAACTGGTGCGCGACAGCTTCACGATCCCCAAGGAAGAGTACAGCGCCATCGAGGCACTCAAGCTGCGCGCAGGCAAGAAGGGCTATGCCGCCAAGAAGAGCGAATTGCTGCGCGCAGGTCTCAAGCTCCTCGCCGGCCTGTCCGATGCGGATCTGCTCCAGGCCCTGAAGGCCGTGCCGTCCCTCAAGACGGGCCGCCCCAAGGCAGAGCAGGCGGCGGACGCCCCGGCCCAGCCGGCCCCCAAGGCCAAGGGCAGCCGCAAGTAACTACAAAAAATCGGGCGCCATCACCGCCATCAGCACGGTCTGGCTGTGATCCAAGCGCTGGCGTTGGCGCAGCCACCAGACGGCACCCTTGCGGATCGAACATTCAGCCCCGCTCATACCCAGCAGTTGAGCAGCAGTCTGACCCAGCAATGGCTGGTGCCCCACCACAAGTACGGCCCCCCGCGCCTTGGGCCATTGCACGAGCTCCAGCAGGTCCTCCGGAACACCTCCCGGCAAGAGCTCGGCCCGCAGCTTGAATTTACGCCCCAGGGCTCGCGCGGTCTGCTCGGTGCGCAAGGCCGGGCTGACCAGCACGCGCAAGCCGTCAGGCAACTGCCTGTCGAGCCAGGCGGCCATGCGCGCGGCCTGCTTTTCACCCCGCGCCGTGAGCGGCCGTGCCAGATCATCCTGACCATCGGCCCCCTCCTCCGCTTCCGCATGGCGCCAGAGGATCAAATCCATCACGCGGCTCCACGCGCCGCCTTGCGCGCGTCCAGGATCGGCTGCCCATAGCGGGCCATGAGCGCGTTCTGCGCCCCGACGCCATCAGTGGGGTGGCTGGCGCGCTGGTACGTGCCATCGGGCCCTAGCGTCCAGGCGTCGCGGTCGTCGTGCAGGTAGGCCACGAGGCATTCATCGATGATGCGCTGGCGCAAGGCAGGCTCGGTCACAGGCCACGCCAGTTCCACGCGCCGCATCATGTTGCGGTTCATCCAGTCCGCACTCGAGAGGTACAAATCCTCCTGCTCTCCAGCAAGGAAGTAGAAGACGCGCGTGTGTTCCAGAAACCGTCCGATGATGGAGCGCACGCGGATGTTGTCCGTCACGCCCGGCAGTTGTGCCGGCAGCATGCACGCGCCACGCACAATGAGATCGATGCGCGCACCGCGCTGGCCTGCCAGGATCAGCGCCCGCATGAGCGCCTCATCGGTAAGGGCGTTCATCTTCGCCACAATGCGCGCACGCTGGCCCGCCTCGGCAGCCAGCCCCACCTGCTCGATCTTTTCTACCATGCGCCTGTGCAAATCAAACGGCGCGAGCATGAGCTGGCGCAGCCGGGGGGGCCGGTTCTGGCTGGCCAAGTGGTTGAACACGCCATCCATATCGGCCGTGATCTCCGCGTTGGCCGTGAGATAGCTCAGGTCTGTGTAGAGCCGCGCCGTGCGCGGGTTGTAGTTGCCTGTGGACAGGTGTCCATAGCGCCGCAGCTGGCGACCTTCGCGGCGCGTCACCAGCAGCATCTTGGCATGCGTCTTGAGCCCCACCACGCCATAGACGACCTGGGCGCCAATGGATTCGAGCGCCTCGGCCCAGTTGATGTTGGCCTCTTCGTCAAAGCGGGCCTTGAGCTCCACCACGGCCATGACCTCCTTGCCACGGCGCACGGCTTCGCGCAGCAGTTCCATGAGCTCCGAATCCGAGCCGGTGCGGTAGATGGTCTGCTTGATGACCAGCACGTTCGGGTCATTCACGGCTTCGCGCAGGAAGGCCAGCACGCCATCAAAGCTCTCGAACGGCTGGTGGATGAGCACGTCGCGCTCGCGCATCTGCTCCATGATGGGTGTGCCCGCGTGCATGCCATGCGGCCACGACGCGCGCCAGGGCGGAAACAGCAACGCGGGATCGTTGACCAGATCCACCAGCTGCGACAGCCGTACGGGATTCACGGGCCCATGCACGCGGAACAGCGCTGCCTTCGGCAGCGCGAACTGCGACTGCAGGAAATCCGCCAGGAAGCGCGAACAGCTCGAGGACACCTCCAGGCGCACGGCCTGGCCGAAGTGGCGCTGCTGCAGGCCCTGGCGCAGGGCCATGCGCAGATTGCGCACGTCCTCCTCATCTACCGCCAGGTCGGAATGGCGCGTGACACGGAACTGGGAAAACTCGGTGACCTCGCGCCCCGGAAACAGATCTGCCAGATGGCCGCGTATGACGCTGGACAGGATCACGAACAAGGCGCCATGGGGTGCCACGCGCGCTGGCATGCGGATCACGCGCGGCAGGGCACGCGGCACACGCACGATGGCGATCTCGTTGCTGCGACCGAAAGCATCCGACCCCTTGAGGCGCACGATGAAATTGAGGGACTTGTTGGCCACCAGCGGAAACGGGTGCGCCGGATCGAGCCCCACGGGGATGAGCAGCGGCCTCACCTCGCGCTGGAAGTACTCCTGCACCCAGCGCCGTTGCTCGGGTGTGCGTTCGCCGTGCGAAACGATACGGATGCCATGCGCCGCAAACGCGGGCACGAGCTCATCGTTGTAGAGCGCGTACTGCCGCGCCACGAGGTCGTGCGCCTTGGCCGACAGCGCCTCGAACGAGGCCACCGTGTACTCGCCCTTGGTCTCTCCGTTCTGCGCCGCGGTAATGTGGGGCGCGGCGCGCACCTCGAAGAATTCATCGAGATTCGACGACACGATGCACAGGAACCGCAAGCGCTCCAATAGCGGCACATCACTGCGCAGGGCCCAGTCGAACACGCGCTCGTTGAACGCAAGAATGCAATGGTCGCGGTCCAGAAACGGCGCCGCGGGCTCGGCATCCTCCAGCTCTTCCTGCGCCTCCACGGAACCCAGAACGGCACCCATGGTTTCGTCAGGCGGGGTCGGTCCGTTCAAGGAGGGTTTGGTCATGCTGGGAACGAAAGGCGACATGGCGATGCTACGGGAAAGCGAGCATGCCAGTATTTAACGAATGCATGACAAATTCATGACACGCATATTTTTGTCACATGACAAACCCGCCCCACTCCGCAAAGGAGTGCGAGCGGTCAGTCTACGTTACTGTCCGAGGAAATGCTTGCGATAGCGCACCGGCAGATCCGCAATGCGCATGAGCATGGGCAGGTCGGCGGTATTGAAGTCCGGATCCCAGGCGGGTGCTCCCAGCACGCGGGCGCCCAGACGCAGATAGCCCTTGATGAGCGCGGGCGGCTCGATGTCGAGCGAGCCGTCGAGCTGCTCGACCGGCAGGGCCAGCCGCGGCAGCACGTGATAGTCGATGGGGGCCAGGTGGGTGCGGCGCAACTGCTCCCAGATGCTGGCCGCCGCATCACCGCTCACCACGCCGTTGTGCAGCATGGGAATGCTGGCGCAACCGATCATGGTGTCGAGTTCGTTGCGCACCATGAAGTCGGCCAGCGCCCCCCACAGGGCCAGGATCACGCCGCCATGGCGGTGGTCCGCATGCACGCAGCTGCGCCCCAACTCCACCATGCGCGAGCGCAGCGAACGCAGGCGCGTAAGATCGAATTCGGTGTCGCTGTAGGTGCTGCCGACGCGGCGCGCCTGGGCCGGCGTGAGCACGCGGTAGGTGCCCACGACCTCGCCGCTGGCCACGTCGCGCACGAGCAGGTGCTCGCAGAAGTCATCGAACAGGTCCACATCGTGGCCGGGGACGGGGGTGTTCAGCCGAGCCCCCATCTCGCCAGCGAAGACCGAGAACCTCAGCCGCTGCGCTTCCCGAACCTCGTCGAGATGCCGCGCCCACGCGACCGCCACGCCTGGGCGTGCGCCCGCATCGACCGCCGCATCGCCTGAAGCGCCAGGGCGGTGAAGAGACCCCCTGGGCAGGGAGACAGGCGAGAAAGGCATGGTGGGGTTGGGCAGTTCGTTCATTGCGCACTCCTTCGGCTCGAATCTGAAGGCAGTGTGGTTGCCACCGATGACAACCCCATGTCGAGGTCATGACCCCACCGTGACAAACACCGATTCAGGAGCACGGTTGGCATGCCGAAACGCCTGGCGTGGGACCCAGGCAGCCCCCTCCAGAAGCCCCGGAAAGCCCCGCTGATACACTTTGGAACATTTCTCGAACGCACAGCGCCCTCTTCTCCCCTTCATGGCCCTCTCGCTCCAGGCACCGGATTTCGTGGTATCCGAGGTGCCCGCCGACACTTCGTTGCAACGCACCCTGCGCGAACAGCAGACTTTGCTGGACAGCGCGGGCGTGGGCATCGTCTTCATACGCCAGCGGGTGGTGGTGCGCTGCAACCAGCGCTATGCGGAGATCTTCGGCTACGCTGAGCCCCAGGATCTGATCGGCCACAGCAGCGAGGCCCTGCACCCCAGCCGTGAGGACTTCCGCGCACTGGGGCGCGCCGCCTACGCCACCCTCAGCGAGGGGGAGACCTTCCGTACCGAGCGGCAGATGCGCCGGCGCAACGGCCGCCTGTTCTGGAGCAACCTCACGGGCCGTCTGATCAACCCGCACGACACGTCCGAGGGATCGATCTGGATCATCGATGACATCGACGAGCAAAAGCATGCCCAGGCCCTGCTGAGCGCCGCCCAGTACGAGAAGCAGGTGCTGTTCGACCATGCCATGGTCGGCATCGTATTCCTGCGCGAACGCCATCTCACGCGCTGCAACCGCCATTTCGAGCAGATGCTGGGCTATGGCCCGGGCGAGCTGCTGGGCAGTTCCTCGCGGCGCTGGTACAGCAGCGATGCGGAGTGGGAAGAGGTCGGCCGGCGCTGCTACCTACCGCTGACCCAGGGTCGCTCGTTCGAGGGCGAAGTGGTGCTCTACCGCAAGGACGGCACACCCGTCGTGTGCGAAGTGCGCAGCAAGGCATTGGGCCGCCAGGGCTCTGTCTGGATCACCATGGACGTGACCGAGCGCAAGCGGGCCCAGGAAGCGCTCAGCCGCGTGCACGAGGACCTGGAGCGCCAGGTGCGCGACCGCACGCGCGAGCTCAGCGAAACCGTCGAAAACCTGCACCGCGAGATCCACGATCGCAAGCACGATCAGGAACGCATCTACTGGCTGGCGCACTACGACCCGCTCACAGGCCTGCCCAACCGCGCGCTGCTGGCCGAGCGCAGCCAGCAGGCTATCCGGTCCGCGCAGGACAACGGCACGCCCCTGGCCGTAATCTTCCTCGACCTGGACCACTTCAAGCACGTGAACGACTCGCTGGGCCACCGCGTGGGCGATGCGCTGCTGGACCAGATCGCCAAGCGCCTGCGCGCGGTCGTGCGCGACAAGGATACGGTTGCGCGCCTGGGCGGCGACGAATTCGTGCTACTGCTGCCCGGTGCCAACGCCCACGGAGCGGCACGCGTGGCCGGCAAGCTGCTCGACGCCTCGCGCCAGCCCTACCAGATAGAGCACCATGAGCTCACCATGGCGCCCTCCATGGGCATCGCGCTGTACCCCCATGACGGCAGTGACTTCGACACCTTGACCCAGTCGGCCGACGTGGCCATGTACCGCGCCAAGCGCGACGGGCGCAACACCTTCCGCTTCTTCACCCCCGAAATGCAGGCCCAATCGGTGCGCGCGCTGCAGCTCGAAAACGCCCTGCGTCGCGCGCTGGAGCGCAACCAGTTCGAGCTGCACTACCAGCCGCAGGTGAGCATCGCCACGGGCGAGGTGTGTGGCGTCGAGGCGTTGCTGCGCTGGGAACACCCCGACCTGGGCCGCGTGTCGCCCGCCGAGTTCATCCCCGTGGCCGAGGACAGCGGCCAGATCCTGCAGATCGGCGAATGGGTGCTGCGCACCGCGCTGGCCCAGCTCCAAGCCTGGCGCGCCCAGGGGCTTGCGGACCTGACCATCGCCGTGAACCTCTCGGCCATCCAGTTTCACCAGCCTCAGTTGCCCGAACTCGTGAGCCGCATCCTCACGGAGACGACCCTGCCGCCCGATTCACTGGAGCTGGAACTGACCGAGGGTGTGGCAGTGAACGACCCACGTGCGGCCATCGCCACCATGGACCAGCTGCATGCGCGCGGCGTGCGCCTGTCGATGGACGACTTCGGCACGGGCTACTCGTCGCTGAGCCACCTCAAGCGCTTCCGGATCTACAAACTCAAGATCGACCAGTCCTTCGTGCGCGACCTGGACCACGACGGCAACGACCGCGCCATCGTGAGCGCCATCATCCGCATGGCCCAGGCGCTGGGCATGCAGACCACAGCCGAGGGGGTGGAAACCGAAGCCCAACTGGCCTTCCTGCGCGAGCAGGGCTGCGATGAGGCCCAGGGCTACCACTTCAGCCCGCCGCAGTCGGCTGCGGACGTTGGAGCCTATCTGCAGCGCCGGCGCAACCCAAAAAACGCCCAATAAGGGCTGTAGTGCAGGAGCTGCCTGCATCAATAGCTCCTCTTTCAGGAGCAATTCACCATCTTTTCAGAATATTCGGCAGGGATGGTGCGCCCCCTGCACTCACCCGGCGCGGGCGGCGTCCGCGAGGCGCTGGGCGCAGCGGTTGGCCTGGTCGGCGTCCCGCGCCTCGACCATCACGCGCAGCAGCGGCTCGGTGCCGCTCGCGCGGATCAGCACACGGCCTGCGTCGCCCAGCTCGGACTCCACGGACCGCATGGTGTCGGACAGGACCGCATTGGCCTTCCAGTCCTGGCCCGGCGCCAGGCGCACGTTGAGCAGCACCTGCGGAAACAGGTTCACGCCCCCCAGCAGCTGCGCCAGCGTCTGCCCATTGCGCACACAGGCCTGCAGCACCTGCAGCGCGCTCACGAGGCCGTCGCCCGTGGTCTGTTTGTCGAGTGCAAGCAGGTGGCCTGAACCCTCGCCCCCCAGCACCCAGCGGTGGCGCGCAAGCTCCTCGAGCACGTAACGGTCGCCCACCTTGGCACGCACGAACTGCACGCCACGTGTGCGCAGCGCCTGTTCCACCGCCATGTTGGTCATGAGCGTGCCCACCACACCGGGCACATGCTCGTCGCGGCCCATGCGATCGGCCACCATCACGTAGAGCAGTTCGTCGCCGTTGTAGAGTCGTCCGGCGGCGTCGACCATCTGCAGGCGGTCGGCATCGCCGTCGAGCGCGATGCCCACATCGGCGTGATTGGCGCGCACGGCGCGTGTGAGCGCCTCGGGGTGCGTGGCACCCACCTCGTGGTTGATGTTGAGGCCGTCGGGCGCGCAGCCGATCGCAAGCACCTCAGCGCCCAGCTCATGGAACACCTTGGGCGCGATGTGGTAGGCCGCGCCATGCGCCGCGTCAACCACGATCTTGAGCCCTTTAAGGGTCAGGTCCTGCGGGAAGGTGCTCTTGCAGAACTCGATGTAGCGCCCGGCTGCATCGTCCAGGCGCCGCGTCTTGCCCAGCGTGGCCGAATCGGCCCACGCGGGCGGTTCGTCGAGCGCAGCCTCCACGGCAGCCTCCCAGGCGTCCGGTAGCTTGGCACCAGAAGCGCTGAAGAACTTGATGCCGTTGTCGGGGTACGGGTTGTGGCTTGCGCTGATCACCACGCCCAGGCTCGCACGCTGCGCACGCGTGAGGTAGGCCACGCCCGGCGTGGGCAGGGGGCCGAGCAACACCACGTCCACACCGGCCGAATTGAAGCCTGATTCGAGCGCGCTCTCGAGCATGTAGCCCGAGATGCGCGTGTCCTTGCCGATCAGCACCGTGGGGCGATCCTCCGTGCGGCGCAGCACACGGCCGACGGCGTGGGCCAGGCGCAGCACGAAATCGGGGGTGATGGGCGGCTGGCCCACCGTGCCGCGGATGCCATCGGTACCGAAGTATTTGCGCGTCATTGCAGAGTTTCTCCTCGTGGTTCTGTGGGCACAGGGCTCCTCCCCGCTACGGTTGCAGACTCTTGCTGCTGCATGGCCTGCCACACGGACAGCGCAGCCACGGTTTCGCGCACGTCATGCACACGCACGATACGCGCACCGCGCTCCACGGCGAGCACCGCTGCGGCCACGCTGGGGGCCAGGCGCTCCTCGACCGCCAGCCCCGTCACGCCGCCCAGCGATGACTTGCGCGACCAGCCGGCCAGCAACGGGTAGCCCAAAGCCAGCAGTTCCCGTTGCCGTGCGAGCAATGCAAAGTTCTGCTCCACCGTTTTGCCAAACCCAATGCCGTAGTCGAGCACAATGCGGCTCTTCTCGACACCCTGCGCTTGCAGGGTATGCGCAGAACGCTCCAAAAACAATAGCACCTGCGGTACAACGTCGCCTGCCATGGGCGCTGCCTGCATGGTCTGCGGATCGCGGTGCATGTGCATGAGGCACACGCCGCAGGTCGGGTGGCGGGCCACCACCTCGGCGGCGCCCGGCTGCCGCAGGGCCCAGATGTCGTTCACGATATCGGCACCCAGGTCGAGCACGGCCTGCATGACCTCGGGCTTGTAGGTGTCCACGGAAACGGGTACGCCCATCTGCACGGCCCCCTTCACCACGGGCAGAACGCGTGCAAGCTCCTCGGCAAGCGGCACCGCCGGACTGCCGGGGCGGGTGGACTCACCACCGATGTCCAGGATATCGACCCCATCCTTTAGCAATTGCTCGCAATGGTGCAAGGCTTCGGATGTGCTGGCGTGTTGCCCACCATCCGAAAACGAGTCGGGCGTGGCATTGACGATCCCCATCACCTGGGGGCGTGAAAGATCAATGGTGAAGCGGGAGGTTTGCCAGGGCATGGAGGGTGGAGATGAAAATGGACAATGCACGAAAAACGGGGCGCTAGGCCCCGTCATTTTCGCGCCACGGCATCAGGCCGCGGTGGGTGTGGGATCGGGCTTCACGGCCGGTGTTCCACCACCCGAGCCGTCGCCACCCGACGAAGGCGTGCGCGGCGTCCAGTCCTTGGGCGGACGGGGCTCGCGGCCGGCCATGATGTCGTCAAGCTGCTCGCTATCGATGGTTTCCCATTCGAGCATGGCCTTGGCCATGGCATGCATCTTGTCGGCATGCTCCTCGATGAGGTGGCGCGCCAGCGCGTACTGCTCGTCGATGATGCGGCGCACCTCGGCGTCGACCTTCTGCATGGTCTGCTCGCTCATGTTGGTGGTCTTGGTGACCGAGCGGCCCAGGAACACTTCACCCTCGTTCTCGGCGTAGACCATGGGGCCCAGCGCGTCCGTCATGCCGTAACGCA
>JAYSFC010000043.1:0-26737 GCA_041913505.1 Acidovorax sp. | reverse complement strand
CGCGCGCCTTCATCCAGTTGTAGTTGCCCTTGACGGTGTTGATCTCACCGTTGTGCGCCACGTAGCGGTACGGATGGGCCAGCGGCCACTCGGGGAAGGTGTTGGTGGAGAAGCGCTGGTGCACCAGGCCCAGGGCGGAAACGCAGCGCTCGTCTTCCAGGTCCTTGTAGTACACCCCCACTTGGTCGGCCAGCAGCAGGCCCTTGTAGACCACGGTGCGGCTGCTCATGCTCGGCACGTAGTATTCCTTGCTGTGCTTGAGCTTGAGGGCCTGGATGTTGGCGCTCGCGGTCTTGCGGATCACGTAGAGCTTGCGCTCGAGCGCGTCCTGCACGATTACATCGGAGCCGCGGCCAATGAACACCTGGCGCAGGATGGGCTCCTTGGTGCGCACGGTGGGCGACATGGGCATGTCGCGGTTCACGGGTACGTCGCGCCAGCCCAGCAGCACCTGGCCCTCGGCCTTGATCGCGCGCTCGAGCTCCTGCTCGCACGCGAGACGCGAGGCATGCTCCTTGGGCAGAAAGATCATGCCCACGCCATACTCACCGGGCGGCGGCAGCGCCACGCCCTGCTTGGCCATCTCTTCGCGGTAGAGCTGGTCGGGGATCTGGATCAGGATGCCCGCGCCATCGCCCATGAGCTTGTCGGCGCCCACGGCGCCGCGGTGGTCGAGGTTTTCGAGGATCTTGAGCGCGCCGCGCACGATGTCGTGCCGTTTCTCACCCTTGATATGGGCCACGAAGCCGAGGCCGCAGGCGTCGTGCTCGTTGGTCGTGGCGTACAGGCCGTGCTGTTGCAGGTGCTGGATTTCGGCAGCCGTGGTCATGGCGCATTCCTCAATATTTCGCGGGGATTTGAAGATTAGTGCATTGCAACATTTGCAGCAAGCGAAATAATTGGGGTCAGATACAAATAAAGTCGAAAATCCTGCTATGAATTTTTTATTAGGGACAAATTAAAAATCATAGCAATAACTGCCCTACTGTCATGCACAAGCGTTCATTTTTTTAACAGCTTAGCGGCCACGGGTGGCCGCCCAGCCCGCCCCTTGACCACCCGGCGCTCGGTGCGCTCCTGCAACGCAGCGATGAAATCCGCCTCTCCCAGCGCCCAGCCTGTGTGGACGGACTGCGTGAGTGCCACCTGCTCCTTACCGCTAATCCCCGCCTGGACCAGGGCCGCATAGGCAGCCTCACGCGCAAACGGCGTATTGCCCAGTGCCCAGAACAGTGCGTGCGGAGTGACCAGCCGGTCCGTGCGCAAGCCCCGGCAATGGGCGTGGCTGGACCAGGGGTAGTCCGCAGGCTGCGCCACGAGCCCCGCGCGCACGGGATTGAGATCGATATAGACCATGCACGCCAGCAGATAACGCTCAGACTGCACAACCGTGGAGCGGTAGCGCCCTTCCCACAGCGTGCCCGAACGCCCGTGGCGGTTGTTGAAATAGCGCACGTAGCTGCGGCCCACAGCCTGCATCATCAGCGGCAGGCCTTCCGCCGTTTCGGGCGTGGCCAGCAGGTGGAAGTGATTGCCCATGAGTACATAGGCATGTACCGCCACCTGGAATTTCTTGGACTGCTCGACCAACAGCTCCAGCATGGTCTCGTAGTCCGCCACGTCGACAAAAATGGCCTGGCGGTTGTTGCCGCGCTGGACGATGTGGTGCGGAAATCCTGGGACGGTGAGGCGGGGAAGGCGGGCCATGACGGGGATGAAAATCGGAATCCGACCCCGATTATGCAACTACGGTGAGGTGAGACCGAAACGCGAGGCCAGTGCTTCTTCGAGTCCGAACTCCGCCAGAATGGCGCGCAGCCGCTCGGCTGCGCTGCGCTTCTTCTGGCCCGTATGGCGCGCGATGATGAGCTCGTTCTTCATGCTGTGCTCCCACCCGACCAGCTCGGTCACCGTGACCTGGTAGCCACTGGCCTCCAGGTGCAGGCAGCGCAGCACATTGGTGATCTGGCTACCCATCTCGCGTGTGTGCAACGGGTGGCGCCACAGCTCGGCCAGCGGCGTGCGCGACAGGCTCAACGCCTTGCTTTGCCGCAGGCAGGCAGCCACCTCGGCCTGGCAGCACGGTACGAGCACCATGGCGCGCGCCTGCTTCTCCAGGCCGAAGGCAATGGCGTCGTCGGTAGCAGTGTCGCAGGCGTGCAGGGCCGTCACGACGTCGAAGCATTCGGGCATGGCCTCTGCATGCGCCGACTCGGCAACCGACATGTTCAAGAACCGCATGCGTTCGAAGCCCAAATCGGCCGCAAGCTGCTGCGAGGCCTCGACCAACGGCGCGCGCGTCTCGATGCCATAGATGGTGCCGCGCCCCAGCGCCTTGAAATACAGGTCGTACAGGATGAAACCCAGGTAGGACTTGCCCGCGCCGTGATCGGCCAGCAGGGGCGCATGGCCGTCCTGGGACAACTCCTGCAGCAAGGGCTCGATGAACTGGAACAGGTGGTAGACCTGCTTGAGCTTACGGCGCGAATCCTGGTTGATGCGCCCTTCGCGCGTGAGGATGTGCAGAGCCTTGAGCAGTTCTAGCGACTGCCCAGGGCGCAGGTCCAGTTGCTCCGCGGCGGAGGCGCGCGCAGGCTTCACGCACCCTCCCGCTGGGCACCCGTGATCGGGCAACGGGGGCCTACATCCAGCGCTGCCCACCCCTGCGGGCCGAGCTCCTCAAGCGTCTGCATGTTGTGCTCGTAAATCGTTTCCGCCTCCGGAAAGGCTTCCACGGCGCGGTCGATACTGTCCTCGCGCAGCAGGTGCAGCGTGGGATACGGCGCGCGGTTGGTGGCATTGGTGATGTCGTCCTGCGCGGTGTCCGCGAACTGGAACTGGGGGTGAAACGAGGCCACCTGCAGAATACCCCCCAGGTCCATGGCCTCGACCAGCTCATCGGCCAGCTCCAGGAAGTCATTGAAGTCGAGAAAATCTTCAAGGCACTGCGGCGCGATAAGCAGGGTGGTGTCGCGCTTTTCGGCCGAGATTTCCGCCAGCGCCTCCAGTTCGCGCTGTAGGTCTTCGAGCAGCCCTCGGGCATCGGTCGCTTCGCTGACCACGTAATGGATCTGCCCCTTGGTGTGCACGCCCTTGGCGAAAGGGCACAGGTTGAGCCCGATGACCGCGCGCTCAAGCCAGCGCACGGTGTCCGCGATCACGGTATCGGAAGGAAAAGCAGAAGATGGAGACATGGCGCTGGGACAAACTCAGGAAAGGCCTCGATTTTACCGGCGCCCCCTGTCAGGCCCATGGCGCTACACCAAGAGCTGCAGGCCGGTGAGCCTGGCATGTTCGCGGCCCGCGTACCGGTCCGTCATACCGGCAATAAAGTCCGCCACCACACGGGCCCGGTGCGCTTGCCCCTCCGCGCCACCCACGGCCTGGGCGCGTGCGGCAAAGCGCGGCTTCATCTCGTTCGGCTCGGCAAGGTAGGCCGCGAACAGATCACGCACCACCTGCTTGGCACGGCCCGTGGTGTCCGTCACCTGGGGATGGCGGTACAGGTTATGGAACAGAAAGCGCTTGAGGTCCTGCGACTGCGAGCGCATGGCTTCGCTGAACCCCACGAGCGCCGCTGCGGTACGCACGGCCTCGACGTCCTGCGGCCGGATCTCGTCCAGCGCGCGCTGCGTGGCGTCAATCACATCGTAGACCTGGGCGCTCAGCATGCGGCGGATGGCTTCGTTCAACAGCCTGCGATGCGCCTGGGCCTCCTGCAGCCCCGGGTACTCGGCCTGCGCTTCGGCACGGTAGCGGTCAAACAAGGGCACGTCGCGCAGTTGCTCCAGGGTCAGCAAGCCCGAGCGCACACCGTCGTCAATGTCGTGCGCGTTGTAGGCAATCTCATCGGCCAGGTTGCACAGTTGGGCCTCAAGGCTAGGTTGCCGGCGCAGCAGGAAACGCTGCCCGATGCCCCCGGGCTCCTGGGCCTCGAGTGCGCGCGCATGGGCCTGCGAGCAGTGCTTGAGGATGCCCTCACGCGTCTCGAACGTGAGGTTCAGGCCATCGAACGCGGGGTAGCGCTCTTCGAGCCGATCCACTACGCGCAGGCTTTGCAGGTTGTGCTCGAAACCGCCATAGTCCGCCATGCAATCGTGCAGGGCATCCTGCCCCGCATGCCCAAAGGGCGTATGTCCCAGGTCGTGCGCCAGCGAGACCGCCTCGACCAAGTCCTCGTTGATCCGTAGCGACCGCGCGATCGACCGCCCCAGTTGCGCCACCTCCAGCGAATGCGTGAGGCGTGTGCGGAACATGTCACCTTCGTGGTTCAGGAACACCTGGGTCTTGTAGACCAGCCTGCGGAATGCCGTGGAGTGGACGATGCGGTCCCGGTCCCGCTGATACTCCGTGCGCGTGGGCGCCGCGGGCTCAGGGTAGCGCCGCCCGCGGGAACGCGCCGGATCGCAAGCATAGGGAGCCAGAGCCGACATGCAGAAGAAGTCGGGGTTTAGCGCTTGTATTGCCTACGCCTAACGCTACCCTTTAGATAGCGCAGCACGCATCAATGACCGAACGCACAAGCGCGTCAGGTGCTGGCCGCACGGCCGCGCGGCCCGGACCATCGATCACCACAAAGCGAATCTCGCCGCCCTCAGCCTTCTTGTCGACGCGCATGAGCTGCAGGTAGCGCCCTGCATTGTCGCTGGCATCGAGCACCGCACCGCGCACGGGCAGACCCGCACGCTCGATCAGCGCCCTGAGCCTCTGCACAAAAGCCCCGTCCACCAACCCGAGACGGTGCGAAAGCTCGGCCGCCATCACCATGCCGGCACCAACGCCCTCGCCATGCAGCCAAGCGCCGTACCCCATGCCAGCCTCGATGGCATGGCCAAAGGTGTGGCCAAAGTTCAGGATGGCACGCAGGCCAGACTCGCGCTCGTCCTGGCCCACCACCCATGCCTTGATCTCGCAGCTGCGCTGCACCGCATGCACCAAGGCCTCGCGGTTGCGCGCCATCAGCGCGTCGATGTTCTGCTCCAGCCAGTCAAAAAAGGCCATGTCCGCAATCGGCCCGTACTTGATCACTTCCGCCAGCCCGGCGCTGAATTCGCGGGGCGGCAGGGTATCGAGCACGTCGAGATCGCACACCACCAGCTGCGGCTGGTAGAACGCCCCGATCATGTTCTTGCCCAGGGGATGGTTGATGGCGGTTTTCCCTCCCACGGAAGAGTCCACCTGCGCCAGCAGCGTCGTGGGCACCTGCACGAACGGCACGCCGCGCATGTAGCTGGCAGCGGCAAAGCCCGTCATGTCGCCTACCACACCGCCGCCCAGAGCGAACAGCACGGTCTTGCGATCGCAGCCGTGAGAGAGCAAAGCGTCAAAGATGTGCTGCAAGGTTTGCCAGTTCTTGTGCTCCTCGCCGTCGGGCAGCTGCACTTCATGAATCTGCGCAAACCGCTCCTTCAGGGCTGACCGCAGCGAAGCAGCGTACAGCGGTGCCACCGTCGTGTTGGTGACCACCAGGGCCGCGCTCGCGGATGGCAACCCCGAGTAGGTGGAAGCGTCACCCAGCAAGCCTCCGCCGATGGCGATGCGGTAGCTGCGCTCACCCAGGTCAATTGGAACGTTTTGTGCGATGGAGGACATGGAAGGCGTCACGGTTTCAAGGGGCTGCGGAGGAAGGGCCGGTCGTATCTCCAGCCGCCCATTGTGCCTGCTCCAACTGCATGGCAATCAGATTGACCACCATGGTTGCCGTGCCGTGGCCCGCTTCAACCACCGTATGGGCCACCTCGCGATACAGAGGGTCCCTGACCGCATAGAGATCGCGCAGGCGCTGCAGCGGATCGGCCACCTGCAGCAGCGGACGCTTGGTATCGTGCTTGACGCGCCGGGCAATTTCCTCCGGCGAAGCCTTGAGATAGACCACATGGGCTGCCGCGCGCATGGCCGCCCGGTTCGCCGGCCGCAGAACGGCCCCTCCCCCGGTCGCCAGCACACCAACCTTACGCTGGTTCAGCAGCTCGGCGAGCACATCTTGCTCGATGTCCCGGAAAGCGGCCTCGCCATGGCTGTCGAAATAGCTGCGGATGCTGCCGCCCAGACGTGACTCGATCACATGGTCGGAGTCACCGAAATCCAAGTGGAGCCTGCGGGCAAGCAGGCGGCCAATGGTGGATTTGCCGCAGCCGGGCATACCTACGAGAACGATCATAAAAAAATCCCCGGACGAGCCGGGGATGGATTGGGTTTCCAGGAGGCTCAAGGAGCACTCCTTCTGTAACAGAATGCCTTGGCTTTTAGTTGGCGCAAGTCCCCGCGCCACTGCCTACAACCATAACCACGGTACGCGTGGTGGACTGGCCACCACGTGTCGCCGTAATCTGGAAAGGCGCGCTCTTGCAATCCTTTACGGGCGCCGTCGCCGGAGGCGTCTGCATCGCTGCCCACGAGGCGGCCAGGGTACCGTCAACCGACAGGGACAGCCAAGAAGGTATGCCCACTTGAGACCATACCGCGCTGCCCGTGCCAGGCCCCGTCACCGTCAGCGCAAGCTTGTAATACAGGTCGTCCGCAGGTGCAGGCGCCGCCGCAGGATTGGTCACGGCAAACTGGCAAAGGTCGGAACCGCAACCGCCTGTAGTGATTGCCAATACATTACTGGGGTTAGCGGGATCAATAGGCGCCGTTATATTAATAACCAAAGGGAAGTTACCGGTAATCGAAGCGCCTTGGCTATCGGTAACCCGCACAGCAACTTGGAAGGTGCCGGTCTGCTTTACAGCAGGGGTTCCACTCAGGATACCCGAAGAACTCAGGGTCAACCCATCTGGCAAGCCACCAAGCGCCGCCCAGGTGTAAGGCGCGACACCACCCTTCGCACTGAACGCGTAGCTATAGGGCAAGCCATTGGTTCCTGCGGGCGGAGCCGCACTCACCAACGCCAGCGGATCGGTAGCGGGCGCAGCTGGGTTGCCTGCGGTCACAGACACCGCGAGGAGCTGAATGATCGGATCCTGGATTCCGTTGGTCACATCGTTATCAAAGCGATCCGCCATCATTTGCAACAGGATGGTGCCTTCGTTGGGACCGCTCGCGAGCGAGAACAATCCCACGCCGCCAACGGTGCTCAGCTGCACCACGCTACCGCTCTGCGCCCCCGCCAGCAAGCGAGCCCCAGTCGCCGCCGCGGACGAAACAACAGCCACCTGCAGGTTAGCCTTGGTTGGCGCGGGCACAGGCTGGTTTGCATCATCCAGCACATGCGCCTCAATGGCCGTACTCGTGCGCACGTTGTTCAAATTACCCTGCGTACCCAGGGTCGGATAGGCTGCAATGGCGCTGATACTGGCCGCTTGACCCGTGGCACCACCCACAGCAATGTCCACGCTGGCAGACTTCTGCTGCTTGTCGCGCGGATCGGTAACGGAGCAGGTAATCCGCGCCGTTCCAGCCTTGTTAGCGGCGTGGAAATGGAACGAAGCAGCACCGGAATTCGAATCCAGCGTCACGGCACGATAGGCTAGAGGCGCCTTCGTTGTAGCGTCCTCGTGCTCCGAATTGCCGTCAAGATAATACAACGCGCCAGATTCCAGCCCCTGCACCAGATTACAACCAAAGATCCCCGTTCCACCGGGAATCGGTTGCCCCCCTACGCTCGCCTGAACGTACAGCGTTGTGGTGAACGGCGCATAAACACCTATACCCGCCGGACTACCTGCCACATTCAAAGGCAGCAAGGTCTTATCCGCCCTCAGGGAGATTTGGTAGTCGGCAGAAACCGTTCCCGAACTACCACCCCCACCCCCACAAGCAGACAGCGCCGCCGTCAGCGCCAGTGCTAGAAATTTGGCATTTTTTAGCATCACTTATCCTATTAAAACCACTATCAACGACCCGACGCACGCTCAGTAATTACCTTGGGCGTAATGAAAACCAGCATTTCTCGCTTGCTGGACTCGCGCGTCCGGCTCTTGAACAAATTCCCCATTACAGGAACATCACCCAGAAATGGAATTTTGTTTTCCTGATTTGTCTCTTCCATTTCAAAGATACCACCAATCACTACTGTCCCACCATTCTCAACCAAAACCTGGGTTTTGATGTGCTTGGTATCAATAGCCACACCCTGGGTCGTCGTCTCGCCTCGACTGTCTTTATTGACATCCAAGTCCAAGATGATGTTGCCTTCCGGGGTAATCTGCGGCGTCACCTCCAGCTTCAAGACCGCTTTCTTGAAGGCCAGCGTCGTGGCGCCATTGGGCGCAGTAATGGAATATGGATACTCAGTACCTTGCTCAATAAGAGCCTTGGTCTGGTCGGCAGTAATCAGGCGCGGGCTCGAAACCACCCGCCCTTTGCCATCAGCTTCCATGGCCGACAACTCCAAGGTCAGGAATCGATTTGCGGCCGAATTAAATATTGACAAGGCAAAAGAGCCTACCGAGCTGACGTTCGACAACCGCGCCGGCAAGTTGACAAAACTACCCCCCGCATCAGTAGTTCCGCCAGCACCGCTGGTGGCTACCGCGTTGCTGTAATTGGTTCCCCAAGCCACGCGGTTATTTCCGCCAACGCTATAGCCGCCATCCCCCCCACGGGCTGCACGCAAGTCAGCCGCACCAAGGCGGACCCCAAGGGAGCGCCCAAACGTGTCTCGAGCCTCCACAATCCGTGCCTCGATCAGCACCTGCCGCACCGCAACATCCAGTGAAGCCAAAAGCTGCTTCACCTCGGCTAATTTGGTCGGCGTATCTGTGACAAATAGCTGGTTTGTGCGGGGCTCCGAAATAACCGAGCCACGCTCGGACAAGAAGCGGGTTGAGGTGGAGCCCCCCGACGCCCCACCGACCGAAGTGGTCAACTGGGTCACCATATCGGCCGCCTTAGCGTAATTCAACTGGAAGGCCTGTGTTTTCAGCGGCTCCAACTTCTGAATCGCGATGGCCGCCTCATAGTCCTTCTTGGTTCGCGCATCAATCTCGTCCTTGGGCGCAATCCACAGAACCGTTCCAGACTTGCGCATACCCAAGCCCTTGGCATCCATCACGATTTGCAACGCCTGATCCCAAGGCACATCCTTCAGTCGCAGCGTCAGGGATCCAGTGACGGTATCGGAGGTCACGATATTAAAATTCGTGAAATCAGCAATCACTTGCAACAGCGAACGAACCTCGATATTCTGGAAATTCAAGGACAATTTCTCGCCACTGAATCCCGGCCCTTGCGTAAGCTTATTCAGATCAATCTTCTTTTGCCGAATCTCAACAACAAACTGATTATCACTTTGGTACGCATTGTGCTCCCAGTCTCCCACGGCATCGATTTGCATGCGCACCCGCTCCCCTTGCTGGGAAGTAGTCACCGTCTGAACAGGCGTACCGAAGTCCGCTACATCAAGCTTTCGGCGCAATCCTTCTGGCAAAGATGAACGCAAAAACTCGACCACCAAGCCCTTGCCCTGCTGACGCAGATCAACCCCTACCTGGTTATTAGCCAACCCAACAATCACGCGCCCCGCACCATCAGGGCCACGTCGAAAATCAATATCGCGCAGCGCCAGCGTCTCACTATTTCCACCTTCCGAAAAGACAACAGCAGACTGATTAGCCGCAGATACCGAAACCACAGGATCCAGGGTAATCAGAAGCGATCGCCCTTGAAGTTCTGCTTTATAAGATGTGGGCTGCTTCAAATTCAAGACCAACCGCGACCGCTCTCCTGCCTGGACCACGTTGACCGATTTCAGATTTCCCTGATTAACCTCGACCAAAGAGCGCCCCATGGCATTGGCCGCACCGGGAAGATCTAGCGCAATTCTGGCTGGCGACTGGATGGCAAACCCCGTCGGCAGAGCTGACAATGGCTGAGAAAGATCCACTTTCACTACCTCGGCCCCGCCCTGTATCGACCCCGTCACCGACTCAATGGCATTTTGAGCCAGCGCGACCATTGAAAAAGCACTGGCAGCCAAAAAACCGAGCACAGCCACGCAGCGCTTGAATATACGGTTATTTCTAAACATCATTTCTTCCCCTCTTGCAGGTCAAGCGTTGCCGTGCGCTCTATCCAGTCCCCAGTTGCATCCTGCACGATTTCTCGCAGCTGAATGGCGGTTTCGGTGATCTTTACAATCTTTCCGTAATTCTGCCCCAAATAATTCCCCACCTTCACTTGATAAATCAGGTTATCCACCTTCAATAATGCCGTGGGGACTCCAGATTTATTCAAGCTACCCACCATGGCCATGGCATCCAACGGAAACGCCTCCAAAGGCTCCTTCCTCCGCGCCATTTCCGGTGCAATCAGGGCAGCATTCGAGGCAATCTGCGCCGAATCTCGCCGCAAAGCCTGGGTGAGCTTCAAAGCATTGAATGGATCCAAGGCAGTATTGGCAAGGTAGTCCTGAGGCTGAAACTGTTTGGGCTCAGTGAGTGGCGTCACCTGCGGCTTCGTGTTGGCACGCTGCTCGATCATCCACTGCCGCAACTCCTCCTCACCCGACGGCCCGCAAGCCACAAGCGAAAGCACCCCCCCCATTACGGCGGCAATCTTCAGAATCCGGCTCATTTTTTCCCTCCGGATGCTTTACGTTGCGCTTGAATTTCATCTGCATCCAGATACCTGAAAGTGCGGGCGGTGGCATCCATGGACAGCATGCTGGCGTCCTTTCCCGTCGGAGCAAGCACTATGTTATTCAGCGTCACAATGCGCGAGAGATGCGCGATATCCGATGCAAACGACCCAATATCATGGTACTTGCCCGTAACCCGCACTGTGATAGGCAATTCCGCATAGTACTCACGGACCACCACCTGCCCAGGACGGAAAAGCTCAAACTGCAGACTTCGCCCCAATCCGGCCTGGTTGATGTCCGACAGAAGGGCGGCCATTTCCGCCTTGCTTGGCAATTGCTTCTCCAGTTGGATCACGTACTGCTGGATCTGCTCCCGCTGTTTCTTGAGTGCATCCAGGCTCACCGCCTTGACCAGTTTCTTCTGGTAGTCCTCCCGCAGCGCCACTTCCTTGGCACGCTCCGACTCCAGTTCCGTCTCGTAATCGGTCAGCTTGAAAAACCACAGACCGGCAGCAACGCCGATTGCGATCAGCGCGCAGAGAAGAATACGCGGCACCAAGGGCCATAGCGAGGGATCTTTGGGATCCAGATTGCTGAATTGCCGCTGCAATTGCTGCTGCAGCGCCGCCAGGTCCAGTGAGGAGGATTTGCTTTTTTTAGCCATGCATCACCTACTTGCCTGCTGCCGCAGCACTTGCCCCATCCATGGCTTTCTGGGCCTCGCTGGTTCGCATCAAGCGAAAACGCAGATTGAACGAAGCCACCCGGCGTTGGTCACGCGCTGTCAGCGCGACGTTGGTCGCCACAATCTCAACTAGCTCGGGCTTAGAGAACCAAGGAGTATTGCTTGCCAAATTGCGCAGCATCTCCGACACGCGCTCGTTCGACTGCGCCATTCCCTGCATGGTGATCACCTGATCTGCCTGCTTCAAGCTCGTGATATAGACACCGTCCGGCAGTTGCTTGACCAGCTCATTCAGCAAATGCACAGGCAGATTGCGATCCGATTGGAGATCTTCAACCGCCTTCTGGCGTGCGCGCAGCGCTGCAATCTCCTCTTCAATCGAAGCAATCTCCTTAATCTGCCCTTCCAGCACCTTGATTTCACCTTGCAAGAAGGTGTTTCGCTGCTGCTGGTCCTCGATCATCATCTGGAACCACCAATAAATGGCCCCAGCAATCAACAGCCCCAGTACAACGGATGCGAACATCGTCGCCTGAAATACTTCCTTGCGGCGCTTGCGTGCCGCCTCCCGGTGCGGCAATAGGTTGATCAAGATCACTGCAGGAACCTCCGCATGGCCAAGCCACAGGATGTCAGGTAGGACGGGGCCTCACGAACCATTTTCTTAAGACGCACGGCATTGCCGATCTCCATGCCATCAAAGGGATTGATGGTGCTGCAGGCAAACCCCGTGTGCTGTGTCACCGCCTCCGTGAGCCCGGGCAACGGCGCAGAGCCTCCGGCCAGCATGATGTGATCGACCCGGTTATGGGGCGTACTGGTGAAGAAGAACTGCAACGCGCGGCCAATCTCCTGAGCCAAGCTCTCCACAAAAGGACGCAGCACAGCTGATTGATAGTCTTCCGGCAGATCGCCATTGCGCTTTTTAGCTTCTGCCTCTTCCAGCGAGAATCCGTACTGGCGCACGATCAACTGGGTGAGCTGCGCCCCACCAAAAGCCTGATCTCGGTCGTACAGGACTTCTTCATCGCGGATGACCTGCATGCTGGTGGTAAGCGCCCCCACTTCGAACAGCGCCACCATCGCGTCCACGCCCTTGTTGGGCAGCGCCTCGATCAGTCGCCCCGCCGCCAAACGCGCGGCATTCGACTCGATATCCACGACGACCGGCTTGAGGCCCGCTGCTTCAGCCAAGCCCTGACGATCCTGCACCTTCTCACGCCGAGACGCCGCGATCAGCACATCCACATCGCCCGGAGAGTTCTTGGTTGGCCCGATGACACAAAAATCCAGACTCACTTCATCGAGCGAAAACGGTATGTACTGGTTAGCTTCGGACTCCACCTGGACCTCAAGCTCCTGCTCGGACATTCCTCCGGGCAACGAAATCCGCTTGGTGATGACGGCAGACGGCGGCAGGGCCAGTGCCACATTCTTGGTCCGTGTACCACTTTTCTTGACCAGACGGCGCAGCGCTTCGGCCACTTCATCGAACTTTTCGATGTTGCCATCCGTGATCCAGCCCCGCTCCAGAGGCTCGATGGCACACCGCTCCAGGACCAATCCACCCGCCTTGTCGCGCCCCAGCTCGACCAGCTTGACGCTCGAGGAACTGATGTCGATACCCAGCAACGGCGCGGGCTGGCTACTGAACAAAGACCCCATTGAGATCAAGATTGGCCCTCCGAAACGTGCGTAAATGACGCAACAATACTTAACACTTCACATGAATGCTATCAGTAAGATAGTTCTCCAGCAAAGATTTTCGGCCTTTAGCGCAATGCAAGGCGTTGTCAAAAGCAGACGATTTTTTTGAGCGCCAACGCACCATCCCCCTCACATGTTCACAACGGCAGGCCGGCGCCTTGCGCAACACCTCCGGCCTTGTCCGTCGCTTGAGAAGCGGCATTTCTATAATGCCTCTCCCCTTCTGTTTGGAGCGTTATGCCCGCCCCCCACCCTTCTGACAAACCCTCGACACCGCGGGCAGCCCAACGCCCCCGATGGCTGCGCTGGCTCCTGAAGGGCCTGTTGTGGACGGGAGGCCTGGCGGTCGCCGGCGCTCTGGCGGCCGTGCTCACCATCGCCGTGGCGCTGGCTATGGCTTACCCCAACTTGCCTGATGTCTCCGATCTTGCGGACTACCGTCCCAAGCTGCCGCTGCGCGTGTACTCCACCGAAGGCGCATTGCTGGGCGAGTTCGGTGAAGAACGGCGCAACCTGACCCCCATCGAGGACATCCCCAAAGTCATGAAGGATGCGGTCCTAGCGATCGAAGATGCGCGCTTCTTCCAGCACGGCGGCGTTGATTACAAAGGCATGCTCCGCGCAGGCCTTGCCAACCTGGGGCGGGTCAAGAGCCAGGGCGCATCCACCATCACCATGCAGGTGGCGCGTAATGTTTATCTCTCCTCGGAAAAAACATTTACGCGAAAAATTTACGAAATATTACTAACATTCAAACTCGAGCATCTATTGACAAAGAATCAGATTCTCGAGATTTACATGAACCAGATTTATCTGGGCAATCGTGCATACGGCTTCGCCGCGGCATCAGAGGCCTATTTTGGCAAGCCCCTGAAATCCATCTCCATTGCCGAGGCCGCCATGCTAGCGGGGCTGCCCAAGGCCCCATCGGCCTACAACCCCATCAGCAACCCCAAGCGCGCCCGTGTGCGTCAGCTCTACATCATCGAGCGCATGCAGGAAAACGGCTTCATCACCCCGCAGGAAGCCGCCGCGGCCAAGCAGGAAGACCTGAAGATCCGCACCGGAAGCAACAATACCCGCGTGCATGCCGAGTACGTGGCAGAGATGGTGCGCCAGCTGATATTTGCGCAGTATGGCAACGAGGCCTACACCCGCGGCATCAACGTCTACACCACGCTTAATGCAGGCGAACAGGATGCCGCCTACACGTCGCTGCGGCGCGGCATCATGGACTACGAGCGCCGCCAGCAGTACCGTGGCCCGGAGAAGTTCGTCACGCTCCCGACCCAGCCCGACGAGGTCGAGGACGCCATCGACGACGCCCTGGCCAACCACCCCGACAACGGCGACGTGCTCTCCGCCGTGGTGCTCGAAGCCACCCCGCGCAAGATCGTGGCCGCCCGGGCGGATGGCGACACCCTCGAGATCACGGGCGATGGGCTCAAACCCGCCCAGTCGGGCCTGAGCGACAAGGCACCGCCCAACATCAAGATCCGGCGCGGCGCGGTGATCCGGGTCGTGAAGACGCCCAAGAACACCTGGGAAATCACACAGCTGCCCGTGGTGGACGGTGCCTTCGTCGCCATCGATCCGCGCACCGGCGCCATCCGCGCGCTCGTGGGCGGATTCGACTTCGACAAGAACAAGTTCAACCACGTGACCCAAGCTTGGCGCCAGCCCGGCTCGAGCTTCAAGCCCTTCATTTACTCGGCAGCGCTCGAAAAGGGCTTCACGCCCGCTACCGTGGTCAATGACGCGCCGCTGTTCTTCGACGCCGGCACCACCGGTGGCCAACCCTGGGAGCCCAAGAACTATGACGGCAAGTACGACGGCCCCATGACGCTGCGCACAGGCTTGGCCAAGTCCAAGAACATGATCTCTATCCGCATCCTGCAGGCCGTCGGCGCCAAGAATGCCCAGGAGTGGGCGACCCACTTTGGCTTTGATGCAGACAAGCATCCCGCCTACCTCACGATGGCGCTTGGCGCAGGCTCAGTCACGCCCATGCAGATGGCCACGGCGTACTCGGTGTTCGCCAACGGCGGCTACCGCGTCAACCCCTGGCTGATCGCACGTGTAACCGACCACAAGGGCCGCGTGCTATCGGAGTTCACGCCACCCGCGCTCCAGGACCTGCCCCGCGCCATCGATGCCCGCAACGCTTTCGTGATGGACAGCCTGCTGAACGAGGTGACGCGCACCGGCACCGCTGCACGCGCCCAGGCCACGCTCAAGCGCCCCGACCTCTACGGCAAGACCGGCACGACCAACGACTCCGTGGACGCCTGGTTCGCCGGCTTCCAGCCCACGCTCACGGCAGTGACCTGGATCGGCTACGACACCCCGCGCAACCTCGGCAGCCGTGAAACGGGCGGCGGCCTGAGTCTGCCAGTCTGGATCAGCTTCATGGAAAAAGCACTCAAGGGCGTGCCCGTGGCCGAGCTGGCCGTGCCGCCAGGCGTGGTGAACGTAGGTGGCGAATGGTTCTACGACGAGTACGCACGCAACGCCGGGGTGACGAGCATGGGCCTGCAGGACGCCCCGGCCCCGGCAGGCAGCGGGGGAACCACGGCCCCGATCACCCCACCCGCTGCCGAGGAGCGCAACCGCATCCTCGATCTCTTCCGCCATTGAGCAGCGCCCCTGAGCGATCACGGCGCCTGCCGGCATGGCAGCGCGCCTGTCCGCAGGGGGGCACGCTTCAGGCGGTGAATTCCAGCGGCAACCCCGCCTGCTCGGTAGCGCACCGGCTCAGGTGCGCAAAGAATTCCCCGGCCCCCTTGGTATCCATCCATTGCCCGCCATCGAAGCGGTAGTGGAAGCCGCCCGCGCGGGCCGCCATCCAGACCTCATGCAGCGGCTTTTGCAGATTGATCACGATCTGGCTGCGGTTGCGGAACGTGAGGGTCACCATGCCCCCGGATCGCTGCGCATCCAGGTCCGCGTCGGTGTCTTCGTTGAGGCGGTCACAGCCCTGCTCCACCGCCAGCAGCAGTTTCTCGGCACAGTCCATAAATTCAAGGTCGGTCATACAATTTGGGCATGTTGAGAGCTCCCCAAATTCTAGTCAGGACCATTGCCCTTGCTGCGAGCGCGGCAGCCCTCGCAGCCTGCGGACAGCGCGGCCCGCTGTACCTGCCCACCGACCCCGCGGCCAGCGAACGCGCCCCCCTGCTCCAGACGCTCAAGCCCGGCTCCGCACCGGCTCCCGCCGGCACCTCCACCGAACCCGATACCGAATGACCGCCCCTCTCCTGCCCGGCCACCCCCATGTCGCCTTCCGAGGCGAAGACCTGCACATCGAAGATGTCCGCCTTGCCGATCTGGCCGAGGCCCATGGCACGCCGCTGTACGTGTATTCCAAGGCCTCCATGCTCGACGCGCTCGCAGCTTACCAGCGCGGCTTCGCGGGCCGCAGGGTGCAAATCTGCTATGCGATGAAGGCCAACTCCTCACTGGCCGTGCTGCAGCTGTTCGCGCGCGCGGGCTGCGGCTTCGACATCGTCTCGGGCGGCGAACTCGCCCGCGTGCTGGCCGCGGGCGGTGACCCGGCCAAGGTGATCTTCTCCGGCGTCGGCAAGACACGCGCCGAGATGCGCCAGGCGCTCGACGCCGGCATCGGTTGCTTCAACGTGGAGAGCGAGGCCGAGCTGGAGGTGCTCAACGCCGTCGCGCTGCAGATGGGCCTGCGCGCGCCCGTGAGCATTCGCGTGAACCCCAACGTCGACCCCAAGACCCACCCCTATATCTCCACGGGCCTCAAAGGTAACAAGTTCGGCGTGGCGCACGAGCGCACGCTGGCTACCTACCAGCGCGCCGCCGCGCTGCCAGGCCTGCGCGTGGTGGGGATCGACTGCCACATTGGCTCGCAGATCACCGAGGTGGCCCCCTACCTTGATGCCGTGGACCGCGTGCTCGACCTCGTGCAGGAGATCGAGGCCGCCGGCATACCCATCCACCACATCGACTTCGGCGGCGGCCTGGGCATCAATTACAACGACGACACACCGCCTGCGGCGGATGCGCTGTGGGCCCAGTTACTGGCCAAGCTCGATGCACGGGGCTTCGGCGACCGCCAGTTCATGATCGAGCCTGGTCGCTCGCTCGTTGGCAACGCCGGCGTGTGCCTGACCGAGGTGTTGTACCTCAAGCCCGGCGAGCAAAAGAACTTCTGCATCGTCGACGCGGCCATGAACGACCTGCCGCGCCCGGCTATGTACCAGGCTTTTCACGGCATCGTGCCGCTGCACGCGCAGGCGGGCACGGCCACCACCTACGACGTGGTCGGCCCCGTGTGCGAGAGCGGCGACTGGATCGGCCGCGACCGCCCTCTGGCCGTGCAACCCGGCGACCGCCTGGCCGTACTGTCGGCCGGGGCCTACTGCGCCTCGATGGCCAGCAACTACAACACGCGGGGCCGCGCGGCCGAAGTGCTTGTGGACGGTGCCCAGGCCCGCTTGATCCGCACACGCGAAAGCGCCGCCGACACCTTCCGCACCGAAGCCTTGTTGCCGTGACACCTAGATGAAGATCAAGACTGCAAATTGATTGTTGTCAAATTGCAGTCTTGAGGTCCGTCATACAGTGGGTGCTTTATTGCATCGCAACAGCGACATGGCGCCCATTGAACTCTATCGCGACCAAAACCACGCCTGCCTCATGTTCACCGACCTCGTCGAAGAGGACGGGCAAGCGGTGCAGGCCAACCAGTTTCTGATCGTCGACGACGACACAGGCGCCATCATCGATCCGGGCGGCAATCTCGCCTTCAATGAGCTGTTCATGGGCATGACGCGGCATTTCTCGCCGCAGAAGCTCTCGTACCTCCTGGCTTCACACGCGGACCCGGACATCATTGCCTCGCTTGACCGCTGGCTGACGAGCACGCAAGCCACGCTGGTGATTTCGCGCATCTGGGAGCGCTTCGTCCCCCACTTCACCAAGGCCGGCAAGACCGAGAACCGCTTGATCGGCGTGCCCGACAGCGGCGGCCACCTGCCCCTGGGCCGCCACGAGCTCGTGCTGCTGCCCGCGCATTTCATGCACTCCGAGGGCAATTTCCACTTTTATGACCCCGTGAGCCGCATCCTGTTCTCGGGCGACCTCGGCGTGTCGATGATGTCGGGCGCCCAGGCGCGCATCCCCGTCACCGACCTGGGCCCCCACATCCCGCTCATGGAGAGCTTCCACCGTCGCTACATGGTGTCGAACAAGATCCTGCGCCTGTGGGCACGCATGGCACGCCAGCTCGATATCGCCATGATCGTGCCGCAACATGGCGCTCCCATCATGGGCCAGCCGGCCATCAGCGCCTTCTTCGACTGGATCGAACACCTGCAGTGCGGCATCGACCTGTTCGACGATCGCGCCTACCAGGTTCCCACGGCGCACATTGACCCGGTCACCCGCCAGCTGCGCCCTCCGCTGCGCGCTGTGAATGGGTGATTGGAATCGATTTTTGCCCTAGTGCTTGTTGTTCAAGCGCCAGTTGCTTCTTTTCTCATAGCAATCAGGAAGCAATCTGCCCCGCCCGTACCGGCGACAACGGGCGCCAGCGGCGCCACACGCGCCAGCCCAGCAGCAGCGCAAGGATGGCGGCATAGACTGCCACCTCGGCAAAATTGTGCTTACCCGCGCGCATCCAAAAGAAATGCAGCACAGCCAGCCCCGCTACGGCGTACACGGTGCGGTGCAGCGCCTGCCACCGCGCGGCGCCCAGCCAGCGGATGGCGCGATTGAACGAGGTGGCGGCCATCAGCGTGAGCAGCACCAGCGCCAGCGTGCCCACAAGGATGAAAGGCCGCTTCGGAATATCGCGCAGGATGTCCTCCAGCTCAAAACCCATGTCGAACCAGGCGTAGGCCAGCAGGTGCAACACGCCATAGAAGTAGACAAACAGCCCCAGCATGCGCCGAAAGCGCGCGAGTTGCGGCGTCCCCGTCACCACGCGCAGCGGCGTCACGGCCAGCACCAGGCACAGAAAGCGAAGGGTCCAATCGCCCAGCGAGCGCTCCAGCGCTTCGGCGGGATTGGCACCCAGCTGGTTGCTGGCCGCTGCGGCCACGAGCCACGCAAAGGGCAGCAGGCACAGCCCGAACACCAGGGGCTTGGCCCAGGGGCGCATGAGCAGGAGACGCAGTCGCATGGTGAAGCCCCCTAGGTTCAGTAGTACTTCTGCAGGTCCATGCCTGCGTAGAGCTGGCCGACCTGGGCTTCGTAGCCATTGAACATCAGCGTCTTGCGCTTCCTGGCGAACAGGCCGTCCTCGCCAATGCGGCGCTCCGTGGCCTGGCTCCAGCGTGGGTGGTCCACATTGGGATTCACATTGGAATAAAAGCCGTACTCATTGCGCGCGGCCTTGTTCCATGCCGTGGACGGCTCCTTTTCGGTAAAGCGGATCTTGACGATGCTCTTGGCACTCTTGAAGCCGTATTTCCAGGGCACGACGATGCGCACAGGCGCACCGTTCTGGTTGGGCAGCACTTCGCCATACATGCCGAACGTGAGCAGCGTAAGCGGGTGCAGGGCCTCGTCCATGCGCAGGCCTTCCGTGTAGGGCCAGTCGAGGACCCGCGAACCCACGTAAGGCATGGTGGCCTTGTCGGCCAGCGTGACGAATTCCACGTACTTGGCGCTGCCCAGCGGCTCCACGCGCTTGATGAGTTCGGCCAGTGAATAACCTACCCACGGAATCACCATGGACCAGCCCTCCACGCAGCGCAGGCGATAGATGCGCTCCTCCTGGGCACTGAGCTTGAGCAGGTCTTCGAGCGCCCAAGTGCCGGGCTTCTTCACAAGCCCCTCGATCTCGACGCTCCAGGGATGCGTCTTGAGCGTGTGGGCATTGCGCGCCGGATCGGCCTTGTCGGTGCCGAACTCATAGAAGTTGTTGTAGCCCGTCGCATCCTGGTAGGACGTGGGCTTGTCCATCGTCACCGCGCCGGCGACAGATGTGGCAGCGCCCGGCAGCGCGGCCAGCCGGCCCGGGCGCGGAGTCGCGGCGGCCTGGGCCTGCCGCCCCGCCCAGAGCGCCAGCGCGGCGCCCGCGGCCCCGCCAGCCAGCAACCGAAGCAGATCGCGGCGGCCCTCGTAAATGGTGCGCGGGGTGATTTCACTGGAGTGGGGATGGTCAAAGCCAGTCCCGTCGGATCGGATGAGCATGGTGCAACCTCATTGGCTGGTGCTGAATCGACAGAGCCTGTCCACGCCATTTCGTTCCACGGCGATAAGGCTGGCTCCATCAAGCGGCCTGCAGCAGCCGCTCACGCAGGCGGCCCCAGAGTGCGGCGGCGGCCACGGCATCGCCTGCGGCAGCCGCGCCTTCCGTGGCGCGGGCCAGCTCGCTGGCCTCTGCATCCCCCAGCGTCAGCAGCACGCTCTTGAGGCTGTGCGCCACGCGCCGCAGGCCCTGGGCATCGCCCCTGCACACGGCGGCGTCACCCTGCTCGGCATCGTTGACGAACTGCGCGAGGCAACTCGCCTTGTAGGCATCGAACAGCGCCCGGTCGCCGCCAAAATAGGTGGCCACGGCCATGTGCAGCACGTCTTCGGCCGGGCTGACCTGCGGTGCGCGGCCTGGCAATTCGCCACGCCAACCCGCGCGCTGCGCCGGCCCATCCAGGCCGAGGGCCTCGCTCACACAGGACTCCAGCGCACGCACGGACACCGGCTTGGACAACGCCCGGAACACCCCCAAGGCCTGCAGCTCGCGCAGCACGCCGGCGTTCAAGCCCGCGCTCAGCACGATCACGGGCATGGCCCTGTGCGCGGCCTGAGGAGACGCCCGCAGGCTGCGCAGCAGATCCGCGCCAGAGCCCCCCGGCAGCATGAGGTCTGAGATGATCAGCGCCACCGGCCGCTCAAGCACCGCATGCCAAGCCTCCTGCACGCTCTGGCGTGCCAAGAGGTCGATGGGCAGCTCCTCGAGCGCCGCCGAGACAAACCGGGCGATGGAAGGATCATCCTCCACCAAGAGGACCAGCGGGCACGTCATGCAGCCCTCTTGGCCAGACAAGCGTGCAACGCCCCCGGCAGCTCGCTGACGAGACGCGGCTTGTAAATGACCGTCACGCCATCCAGCGCGAACGCGTATGGATCGCGCTCGTGCACATCCAGCGACGTGATGACCAGCAGGGCACTGCGCGCAAACTGAGGCCGCGAACGCAGGGTGGTGATCAGCGTGGCGCCATCGATATCGGGCAACAGAATGTCCACGATCAGGATGTCGGGCTGGATCTGGCCGTACAGCGCCAGCCCCGTGATGCCGTCGTTCGCGACATGCAGTTCCACCTCGGGCGCCTGCCGCTGCACCAGTAGCCGCACCAGATTCTGGAAATGCACGGAATCCTCGATCAACAACGCGCGTACAGCATGCTGCGGCGCGCGCGCAGGCACCTCGGGTACGGCTGGAGACACAGGGCCCGGCACCTCCTCAGAGGGCACATCGGCGATCGCCCGTGTCTGCAGCCAGCGGTCTACCGATTCACGCGAAATGCGGCGATGCCCGCCCGAAGTCTTCCACGCCTGCAGCTCCCCCCGATCCACCATCAACTGCACGGAGCGCACCGCCATGCCCAGCAGCTTGGCAACCTCCACGGTGGTGTAGTGCGGCGGCAGGCTGGCTGGGCGGGCAGGAATGCGAATGTTCATAGGTCGCAATTGTGCATTTTTCCAGGTGAAAAACAAATTGAATTTGATAAAAATGATTTATATGATTCACCCTGTAACAAAATTGCCCCAGCGCCTGTTGACGAACGCCCATGAAGAAAATCCTGATCGTGGAAGACCACAAGGACATCCGCAAGCTGCTGCGAATGACGCTTGAATTCGAGGATGTGGAAATCCTGGAAGCCGCCACAGGCGACGAGGGCTGGGATATGGCCTGCAAAACAATGCCGGACGTGGTGCTGCTGGACGTGATGATGCCGGGTACCCTCAACGGGCTCGAAGTGTGCCGGCTCATCAAGCAAAACCCTTCGCTGCGCCACACACGGGTCGTGATGCTGACCGCCCGGGGGACTGCGGCAGACAAGGCGCTGGGACAAAGCTACGGCGTGGACGGCTATCTGGTCAAGCCCTTCAGCACGCTGCAGGTGCTGGAAGCACTCCACGCCATGTAGCCCGGCGCGATGGCCACCACAGAAAGGGCTCCAGCGCCCCAAACAATGCCCGGGGACGATCACTGCTTTCCCGACAGCGCCATGGCCCAGATGGAGCGCTTCGTCGAAGATTTCGGGCGCATGTACCGCGAACGTAACCAATTGCTGCAGCAGGTCACGCGTGCACACCATGAAACGCTGCTGCACCTCTCGGTCGCGGCGGACTACAAGGACGACGACACGGGCGTGCACATCGTGCGCATCGGCTATCTGGCCGAAGCCCTCGCCCTGCTGCTGGGTCAAAGCCCCGCTTACGCCAGCATGCTGCGCAAAGCGGCCCCCATGCACGACATCGGCAAGATTGGCACGCCCGATCATGTGCTCAAGAAACCCGGCCCGCTCGACGCGCACGAGCGCGACATCATGACCCGCCACCCCGTGATCGGCGCCGAGATCCTGAGCCAATCCCGTGTCCCGGTGTTCACCATGGCGGCAGACATCGCGCTGACCCACCACGAAAAATACGACGGCTCCGGCTATCCCTACGGTCTGCGCGGCGAGGACATTCCGCTGGCGGGCCGCATCACGAGCGTGGTCGACATCTTCGATGCCCTGACCATGGACCGCGTGTATCGGCCGGCTCTGGCCGTGGAGGACGCCGTCCAGATCATCGCCGCGGAGCGCGAGAAGGCCCTGGACCCGCGCATCGTGGACACCTTCCTTGCCCATGTGGACGCACTGGATGCGCTGCGCCGCAGAATCACGAACGAATGCCCCAACTTCGCGGCGCTGATCGACGCCCCCTGAGCCCCGTGGAGCCGCACATGCCAACGAAAATACCCTTTGCCCGACTGGTGCTCGCGGCCGTGACCGCCTCCTGCCTGAGCCTCCCCACTTTCGCCGCCGAGGTGTTCGACCGCATCAAGACCCAGGGCGTGCTCAAGGTCTGCATCTGGACGGACTATTACGGCATCACCTACCGCAACCCACGCACGCAACAGCTCCAGGGCATCGATATCGAACTCTCGGCTGAGCTCGGCAAGGACCTCGGCGTACGGATCGACTATGTCGAATCCTCGTTCGCCACCCTCATTCCCGATCTGCTGGGGGACAAATGCGACGTAGGCATGTTTGCCATCGGCGTCCTGCCCCAGCGCCAGGAAAAGCTGCGCTTCACCCAGCCCTATCTGCGCAGCGATATCTACGCCATCACCACCAAGAGCAATGCCACGGTGCGCACCTGGGCCGACATCGACAAGCCTGGCGTGTTCATCGGCGTACAGCAAAGCACTTTCATGGAGCCCGTGATGAACGCGCAGGTCAAGCACGGCACCGTGGTCTCCATTAAACCGCCAACGACCCGCGAGAAAGAGCTGATGGCGGGCCGTATCGACGTATTCATGACCGATTACCCCTACAGCCGCAGACTGCTCGACAACGCGGATTGGGCCCGCCTCATCGCGCCGGAGACGCCATTCCATGTGATGCCGTATGCCTATGCAGTGCGGCCGGATGACAGCGAATGGCTGGCCTACATGAACCAGTTCGTGGCACAGATCAAGCGCGATGGCCGCCTGGAGCGCGCCGCACGCAACCACGGTCTGAGCCCCCTTGTCGTCAAGTAGGCATCCCATGCCTCCTGCGACCGACAAAGCCGCCCCCTCGCAGCGCCTGCACGCGCGCGTGATCATGCAGGCGGCATGCCTGGCCGTCGCCTTCTGCGCCTTGGTGGCCGTAGGGTTTGTCCTCTGGAACGACCTGCGCACGGCCACGAAGTCGAGCCAGGAACAAGCCCGCCTGCTGGCTACCGTGATGGAAGACCAGGCCACGCGCACGTTCGAGTCGGCCCACCTCGTGCTGTCCACGCTGTCGGCCCTGCCCGTAATGCAGGGCGAAGCTGGCGCGAACAGCATGAGAGAAGCCATGCAGCAGATGCTGCCCGGCATGCCCTTTCTGCGCGGCATAGCACTCGCCGACGATACCGGGCGCATCATCGCCAGCACCACCCCCAGCGAGCAGGGCATCAGGGTGGACCTTGCACGCCTGGCCCCCGGCGACGCCAGCCCGCATGCCGGACCAGCCCTGCTGGGGCCTCGGATTCCCGGTCGGGGGCTCAACATCCTCCAGCCTTCGGCTCCACCCCGCCCACTCGCACAAGGCGTTGCCTTCATCCCCATGCTCTTTCGCTACGCGGGAATCCGCGGCGATGCACGCACGCTGATTGGCCTGATCAACCCCGATGCACTTTCCAACACCCAGCACATGGCGCTCGAGTCGCTGGGCTACCAGGCGGTCATCACCAGCTACGCGGGCCAAGTGCTCGCCACCTCGGATACCTCCGCCAGGACGCTGGAGCTCGTCGGGCAAAGTGCCAAAGCCGTGCCCATCTTTCAGGAATACCTGCCGCAGCGTGAACATGCGACCTACATCGGCACGGGAGTCCTGGGCGATCAGAGCATCGTGGCCTTCCGGGTTTCGAGTACCCAGCCCATCGTCATCGTTGTCGAGGAACGCTACGCGCAGGTGCAGCGCCGCTGGCTGACGAACTCACGCAACTTCATCATGCTCGGCCTCGCGCTGGTGCTCGGCGTCTCGGGCTTGTCCCTGATGGCATGGAGGGGCCTCAAGGCGCGTGCCGCGGCGCAACGGACCATGGCGGCCGCGCAGCAGCGCATCGCCCGCAGCGAACGCGACATGGCCGTGCTGATGCGCAGCGTGCAGGAGCTGATTTTCCGCACGGATGAACAAGGGATACTGACCTACGTGAATGCGCGCTGGAGCGCGATGAGCGGCGAGGATGCCCGCCACTCGCTGGGCCGGCGGCTGGTGGACGTCGTCACGACATCGAGCAAGCCCGCGATCCACGCTCTGCTCGACCCCACTTCGGCAGCAGGCCTGCGCACCTGCCAGGCCATGATCCGCAGGCCGGGCGGCCAGGAGATGCTGTTCGATATTGCCGTGGTGCCCCTGGTCGCAGACCAGCACCTCCAGGGGTTTGCAGGGAGCGCGGTGGACGTCACGGAACGCTGGCAGGCCGAGCAGAAGCTGCAAGCACAACTGGCGTTCCAGCACCTTTTGCTGGAAACGTCGCCGCTACCCATGTCGCTCACCGATACCGAGGACCGTGTGGTGCTCGTGAACCGGGCGTGGGAGCTCTACCAAGGGCGCCAACGGGAGAACGTCGTGGGCATGGTGTTACAGGACTGTTTGCCGGAGGACGAGGCCCGCATCCATGCCATGCACAACCGGCAACTCTTGCGCTGGGGCGGCAGCACCCAACTGGAGCTCAATGTGCTCCACGGCGACGGCTCGCACCGCGACACCCGGGTTGTGAAAACCGCCGTTTCGGGCAGTGATGGCCAGCCCACGGGCATCCTCAGCATCCTCATGGACATCAGCGAATTCCGGGAAGCCGAGCGCGCCACGCAAGAGGCGCGCGACGCGATGGAGGAGGCCTTCCGAGCCAAATCCGAATTCATCGCCAACATGAGCCATGAGTTGCGGACCCCGCTGCAGTCCATCCTCGGTTTTGCCGAGCTGGGCGTGCTGCGCGGCAAGCGCGAGCCCCGCCTGGCGGAGATGTTCGACGACATCCATACCGCCGGCCAACGCATGCTGGCCTTGGTGAACGACCTGCTCGACGTGTCGAAAATCGAGAGCACCGTGGGCACCATCCACCTCGAGAAGACCGACCTGCGCGGGCTGATCCGTCCCATTGCCCGCGAACTCGGGCCCCTGCTGATGCAGCGCCAGCTCGACCTGCAACTGCACCTGGGCTCCACACCCCTGATCGCCAAAGCCGACCCGGTGCGCTTTCAGCAAGTCATACGGAACATCCTCGCGAACTCAATCAAATTCTCGCCCAACGGCAGCCGCATCGAGGTGCATGGCCACGTGGACGCGCAAGGCGATATCCAGCTCAGCATCAAGGACCAGGGCACGGGCATCCCCCCCGAAGAACTCAGTACCATCTTCGAGGCATTCGTGCAGTCCAGCAAGACCAAGGACGGCTCAGGCGGCACAGGCCTGGGCCTGGCCATCTGCAAGAAGATCATTGAAGCGCTGGGTGGGCGCATCTTCGCACGCAACCGCAGCACGGGCGGCGCCTCATTCCACATCGTGCTACCGGCCCGCTCGGCGGCCGACACCATGCCGGCTCCGTTAGAGTGAAGCCGGTCTTCCGGCCCATCCTCACAGGGTGCCGTAGCTGTGCAGACCCGAGAGGAACATGTTCACGCCCAGAAACGCGAACGTCGTCACGACCAGCCCACTGAGCGCCCACCAGGCCGACACCGTGCCGCGCAGTCCCTTGACGAGGCGCATGTGCAGCCAGGCCGCGTAGTTGAGCCATACGATCAGGGCCCAGGTCTCCTTGGGATCCCAGCTCCAGTAGCCCCCCCAGGCCTCGGCGGCCCACAGCGCACCCAACACGGTGGCGATCGTGAAGAAGGCAAAGCCCATGGCGATGGCCTTGTACATCAGGTCGTCGAGAACCTCGAACGAAGGCAGCTGCGCCGCGATGCGTTTGCGCGCGAGCAGGATGCCGCCCACGATGAGGGCCGACACGCCGAAGTACACCATCCAGTAGCTGCCGCCGTTCTCGGTTGCCCCCTGGCGGAACACGATGGGCTCGAAGCACAGCACCACGCCCAGCAGCCACAGCGGCGCGAGCTTGTACCAGCGCGTCTCCTGCGCCTGCTGCTTGATGAGGTAGGCGAACGC
>JAYSFC010000042.1:0-27340 GCA_041913505.1 Acidovorax sp. | reverse complement strand
CACCTCGTCCAGGCTCTTGGGCGCGTTCTTGAGCGACTTGGGCGCCGAGTAGTAGCTGAGCGCCTGGAAGTCGATGGGCTCGATCTTCAGGTGCGCCCAGTCGGGCAGTTCCATCGTGCGCCAGCGCTCGAAGGCCGCCAGGCGCCAGTCGAGCAGGAACTGCGGCTCGCGCTTCCTGCGCGAGATGGCGCGGATGGTGTCCTCGTCGAGGCCTGGCGGCAGAGAGTCGGACTCGATGTCGGTGACGAAACCATGCTGGTAGGGGCGGGCAAGCGCCTGCTCCAGGGCCGGTGCTTGCGAGGCGGCCAAGGTGCCCTGGCTGGCTGCGGGCGCGCCCAAGGTGACGGGTTGTGAAGACATGGCCGTGGGGTTCAAATTTAAACATTCATATCATATGAATGTTTTATCAATTCGGCAAACCCGCCAATCGTCCCTATACCCATGCCAGGGATATCGCCAACGCCTCCAACGCAAGGCGGCCCCCTGATGCGCCAGTATGCCGCTACCATGCGGCCATGGCCATTCCAACGATCTCCTCCCGCACTTCATTCAACCAGCAGGGCCGCGTCTGCATCGTGACAGGCGGTGCCCAGGGCATCGGCGAAGCGTGCGTGCTGCGCTTCGCGCACGACGGCGCGAACGTCGTGATTGCCGACGTGGACGACGCGCGCGGCCAGGCCCTCGCGGCGGCGGTGAGCGGTGCGGTCTATGTGCACTGCGACGTGGGCAGCAAGGCGCAGGTGGATGCGCTGGTGGAGCAAACCCTGGCACTGCATGGACGCATCGACGTGCTGGTCAACAACGCGGGCATCTTCCGCGCGGCAAATTTTCTCGACGTGACCGAGGAGGATTTCGACGCGGTGCTGCGCGTGAACCTCAAGGGTGCCTTCCTCATGGGCCAGGCCGTGGCGCGGGAAATGGCGCGTGCCGGCAGCGGCAGCATCGTGAACATGAGCTCGGTCAACGGCGTGCTCGCGATTCCCAACATCTCGAGCTACAACGTGAGCAAGGGCGGCATCAACCAGCTCACGCGGGTCATGGCGCTGTCCCTGGCCGACCAAGGGGTGCGCGTGAATGCGGTGGCGCCCGGCACCATCGCCACCGAACTGGCGGCCAAGGCAGTGCTCACCAGTGAAGAGGCGCGGCTCAAGATCATGAGCCGCACGCCCATGAAGCGACTGGGCGAGCCCTCGGAAGTGGCGGATGTGGTGGCCTGGCTCGCCAGCGATGCGGCCAGCTACGTGACGGGCGAGATCGTCACTGTGGACGGCGGGCGCATGACGCTCAATTACACCGTCCCCGTTTGAGAAAGGGCCAGGCCCGGCACCCGCGGCACGCCCGCCCAGCCTAGGCTAGCGCCTGGGGCGTGGCACATGGCACATGGCACGTGGTGCATGGGTGTTCATGCCTCGTGTTCCGCAGGCGCGAGCAGCGCCATGCATTCGTCGATCATCAGATGCAGGGCCGCAACGCGCTCGAGGCCCAGGGCGTGGTTAAGGGCTTCCTGGGCGGCACGCCAGTGGCGCTGCGCTTCCTGGCGCTTGGCCCGCCCCGCCTCCGTAGCCACCACGAGGCGGCTGCGCGCGTCCTCGCCGGGCGCCATGTCTACCCAGCCTGACGCAATCAATGGCTTGAGATTGCGCGTGAGGGTGGATGCATCCATGCGCATGGCATCGGCCAGTGCGCCGGGCCGGATAGGCCCGAGCTTCACCACATGCGAGAGCAGCGAATACTGCGTCGTCTTGAGGTCACAGCGGCCCATCTCGGCATCGTAATGTTGCGCCACGCGGCGCATGAGCTGCCGCAGCTTGAGATTGGTGCAGCCTTGCGGCCTGGCGCCCAGGGGATTGACAGCGGGGGTCATGGAAATTATTGTATCTACAACATTTGTATATGCAATAGAAAGGCAACTTCATGACCTACGGCTCTGCCCTTGAACTCTGGCTTGCGCAGGAACGCGAAGTCGTCGCCCGCCTGGAAGCTGGCCCGGGGGCCGGCGTAGCGCGCCACGACCAGATCGCGGGCAAGACCGGGCTGGAGATGATGCAGGCCATGCTGCGCGGCGAGCTGCCCTACCCGACCATCGCGCAGACCCTGGACTTCACCCTCCTGGAGGTGGATGAGGGCCACGCCCTCTTCCAGGGCACACCCGGCGGCGCCCACCTGAACCCCATGGGCACGGTGCACGGCGGCTGGTACGCCACGCTGCTCGATTCGGCCCTGGGCTGCGCGGTGCACACGATGATGCCTGCGGGCCGCGCCTACACCACGGCCGAGTTGGGCGTGAACCTGGTGCGCGCCATCAACCTGGCCAAGGCCCCGCGCGTGCGCGCCGAAGGCAAGGTGTTGCACTGCGGCCGCCAGCTCGCGACGGCCGAGGCGCGCCTGTACGGCCCGGACGGCACGCTGTACGCGCACGCTACCACGACCTGCCTCGTGTTCGAGTTGCCCTCGCCCAAACCGCAGTGATGCGCTCCCGACCGGCGCGTGGGGATGTGGCAACGCCGGTGTGCAGGGCATGTGCAGCGCCCGGATAATCGGCCCCATGCGAATCCTTCACACCATGCTGCGCGTGGGCAACCTCCAGCGCTCGATCGACTTCTATACCCAGGTGCTGGGCATGCAACTGCTGCGCACTTCGGAGAACCCCGAGTACAAATACTCGCTGGCCTTCCTGGGCTTCGACGGCGGCAATCCCGGCCAGGCCGAGATCGAACTGACCTACAACTGGGGCGTGGAGAGCTACGAGCTGGGATCGGCCTACGGCCATATCGCCATCGGCGTGGCCGATGCGTACGCCGCCTGCGAAAAAATCAAGGCGGCGGGCGGCACCGTCACGCGCGAAGCCGGCCCCGTGAAGGGCGGCACCACGGTGATCGCTTTCGTGACCGACCCCGATGGCTACAAGATTGAATTGATCCAACGCGCAGAACATGCCGGCGGCGGCGGCCTGCGCTGAGTCCGCTCTTTATTCGATAGCTGGAAGCGCCCGCTGCACAAGCGCTTCCACCCCTATTCATCCGTTGCGGGGCAACTGGGCTGCCTCGCGCGCCAGCGCGGTGATCCGGCCCCAGTCGCCACGCTCCAGCGCATCGCCCGGCACCAGCCACGACCCGCCCACGCAGGCCACGTTGGCCAAGGCCAGGAATTCGCCCGCGTTCGAAGGCTGGATGCCGCCCGTCGGGCAAAAGCGCACGTCGCCGAACGGTCCTTGCCAAGCCTTGAGCATGCCCAGCCCGCCGGCCTGCAGCGCCGGAAAGAACTTGAGCGCATCGAATCCATCGGCCTGGGCCGCCATGATCTCGCTGGACGTCGCCACGCCCGGCAGCAGTGGCAGGCCCTGGGTACGGCAGGCGTCACCCACGGCCGGCGTATAGCCCGGGCTCACGGCAAAGCGCGCGCCCGCATGGGCCGCCGCAGCCGCATCGGCCGCGCTGCGCACGGTGCCTGCGCCCACGAGCGCCTCGGGCACCTGGCGCGCGATGGCCTCGATGCAGGCCAGTGCCTGCGGTGTGCGCAGCGTCACTTCCAGCATGCGGATGCCGCCCGCCACCAGGGCTTCGGCCATAGGCACGGCGTGCGCCACGTCGCGCAGCACGATCACGGGAATCACGGGGGCGTCGCGCATCACGTCGAGCGCGGTCAGGGGGGGAGTCAGAGCCATGTGCAGGCGCCCTCCTCCGCGCCAAGTGCGTTGCGCCGGAAGCCGGCAAACAGTTCACGCCCAAAGCCCACGCTGTGCGAGGCGCGCAACGCGTCGGGCAGGGCATCGGCCTGGCGGGCTTCCCATTCGGCAGCAGGTACCAGCGCCTCGAGCACGCCTGCGTCGGCATCGACGCGCAGACGGTCGCCATTGCGGACCCGGGCCAGTGGGCCACCAGTGGCCGCCTCGGGCGACACATGGATGGCCGCAGGCACCTTACCCGAGGCACCACTCATGCGCCCGTCGGTCACCAGCGCCACACGGTAGCCCTTGCCCTGCAACACGGCCAGCGGCGGCGTGAGCTTGTGCAGCTCGGGCATGCCGTTGGCCTGCGGGCCCTGCCACCGCACCACGCACACCAGGCCGCCCGGGATGGCGCCCGCCGCATTCTCCTGGCACAAGCGCTCCAGGCTGCCGTCCTGGAAGGCGGCCAGCAGTTCTTCTTGCGAGTCGAACACGCATGCGGGTGCCTCGACCACGCGGCGGTCATCGGGTACGGCCGAAACCTTGAGTACGCTGCGCCCCAGGTTGCCCTGTAGCAGGCTCAGCCCACCCGTGGCGCTGAAGGGCGCCGCAGCGGGGCGCAGCACGGAGGTATCGCCGCTTTCTTCGGCATCGGACCAGGCCAGCGCACCATCCTCGCCACCATGGGGAATGCGTGTGAATGCGTGCAGGCCCTCGGGGTGCATGGTGAGCACATCGGCATGCATCAGGCCTGCACCGAGCAGTTCGCGGATTACGTAGCCGGGCCCGCCCGCGGCCTGGAACTGGTTCACGTCGGCGGCCCCGTTGGGGTACACGCGCGCCAGCAGCGGCACCACGGCCGATAGCTCGGCAAAGTCGTTCCAGTCGATCGCGATGCCGGCGGCACGCGCCACGGCCACCCAGTGGATCAGATGGTTGGTGGAGCCCCCCGTGGCGAGCAGCGCCACCATGGCGTTGACGATGGCGCGCTCGTCCACCACCTGGCCGATGGGGGCGAAGCGCCGGGCGCGCGTGCAGGCCAGAACGGTGCGCGCGGCCTCGCGCGTGAGTTCGGCGCGCAGCTGCTGGCCTGGGTTCACGAAGGCCGTGCCTGGCACATGCAGCCCCATGGCTTCGAGCAGCATCTGGTTGCTGTTGGCCGTGCCGTAGAAGGTGCAGGTGCCTTCGCTGTGGTAGGCGGCCGACTCGGCCGCGAGCAGCTCGGCGCGCCCCACCAGGCCCTGGGCCGCCTGTTCGCGCACCTTGGCCTTGTCGCTATTGGAGAGGCCCGAGGTCATCGGCCCTGCTGGTACGAACACCATGGGCAGGTGGCCGAACTGCAGCGCACCAATGAGCAGGCCCGGCACGATCTTGTCGCACACGCCCAGCATGAGCGCGGCATCGAAAACGTCATGCGACAGCGCCACGGCCGTGGCCATGGCGATCACGTCGCGGCTGAAGAGCGAAAGTTCCATCCCCGGCGTGCCCTGGGTCACGCCGTCGCACATGGCGGGCACGCCACCCGCCACCTGGGCGGTGGCGCCCAGCTTGCGCGCCTCGTCCTTGATGAGATCGGGGTAATGCTGCAGCGGCGCGTGGGCCGAGAGCACGTCGTTGTAGGCGTTGACAATGCCAATGTTGGGCGCCCGCTCGACCACGATGCGCAGCTTGTCGTTGCCTGGCAGGCCCGCGAAGGCGTGGGCCACATTGGCGCAGCCCAGGCGCTGGGCGCCGGGCGGACGCTGGGCCAGGGCTTCGAGGCGCTGCAGGTAGGCGCTGCGCGTGGGGGCGCTGCGTTCGCGGATGCGGCGCGTGACGGCGTCGACGGTGGCGTGGAGTGGCATGCGGGCGGGTTCTTCTCGGTAGCGGATTCGTGATAACCCCATCGTAGCGGGACGATGGGGTGCCAGGGCAGTTACTTGCCGCGGGCCTGGGCTACGGCGCCCTGGACGGCGTCCCAGGTGCCCTGCCCCACGCTCTTGGCAATGCCTGCGTTCACGGCGGTGAGTTTTTCGCGCATGCGGTTGGCCTCGGCCGCGGGCAGCTCGTTCACCTGCATGCCCTTGGCCTTGAGGTCCGCCAGGGCCTTGGCGGCTTCCTCGCGCGTGTCCTTGCGCTCGAACTCGCGGCTCTTCACGGCGGCATCCTGCAGCACCTTCTTCTCGGCAGGCGACAGCGTATCCCACCACTTCTTGCTCACCGTGACGATCCACGGGCTGTAGACGTGGTTGGTGATGGTGAGGTACTTCTGCACCTCATAGAACTTGCTCGACACCACGGTGTTGAACGGGTTCTCCTGGCCGTCCACGGCCTTGGTCTCCAGCGCCGTGAACAGCTCCGAGAACGGCAGCGGCACGGCATTGGCGCCCAGGGTCTTGAAACTATCGAGGAACACGTTGTTCTGCATCACGCGCAGCTTGATGTCGTTCATGTCCTCCAGCTTGGTGACGGGGCGCTTGTTGTTGGTGAGGTTGCGAAAACCGTTCTCCCAGTACACCAGGCCCACCAGGCCCTTGGGCTCCAGCGTGGCCTTGACCTTCTCGCCCACGGGGCCGTCGAGCACGGCGTCGGCCTCCTTCACGTTGTTGAAGAGAAAGGGCGTGTCCCAGATCGCCATCTCGGGCGAAATGCCCACGAGCGTGGCGGTCGATCCCACCATCATCTCCTGAGCGCCGCCGATCAGCGCCTGCTGCATCTGCGTGTCCGAGCCCAGCGAGGCGTTGCCGATGGCACGGATCTTCATCTTGCCGCCCGTGGCTTTTTCCACCTCCTTGGCAAAGAAGCGCACGGCGCGGCCCTGGTTGGACTCGTCCACCAAGCCAAAGCCGAAGCGCACGATGCGCGGCTTGAAGTCCTGCGCCTGCACGGCACCGGCGGCGGTCAGGGCGGCCAGCACGCCGGCCAGGATGAATTTGCGTCGCATAACGATCTCCTTTGAAAAATTCAGTGCATCCAGCGCAGAGGCGCCGTGACGAGCGAGGGGAACAGCACGAAGAGCACTAGCAGCGCCACGTACACGGCCAGGAACGGGTTCGTGCCCTTGATCACGGTCTCCATGCGCAGACGCCCCACGCCGGCGACGACGTTCTGCACCGTGCCCACGGGCGGCGTGATGAGGCCAACACAGCCCACATAGATGAACATGAAGCCGAAGTACACGGGGTCGATGCCGGCCTTGACGGCCAGCGGCGCGCACACAGGTCCGAAGATCAGGATGGTCGGCGTGAGGTCCATGGCCGTGCCCACGACGAGCAGGAAGACCATCATCAGCGCCATGAACATCACGGGGTTGCCCAGCACGCCCGAGAAGGTGTCGGCCAGCATGGCGGGCAAATCGGCCAGCGTGATCATGTAGGCCGTCACCGTGGCGGCGCCGCACAGGAACATCACCACCGCCGTGGTCTTGGCGGCACCGAGGAACACGGCGTAGAGCTTGCCCCAGCTCATTTCGCGGTAGATCACCATCGACACGAAGAGCGCATACACCGCGGCCACCACGGCGGCCTCGGTGGGCGTGAACACGCCCCCCTTCAGGCCACCCAGGATGATGACCGGCATCATCATGGCCCAGAAGCTGTACACCACGGCCTTCATGCGCGCGCCCCAGGTCACACGCGGACCACTGGCGAGCCGGTACTTGCGCGAGATCCACCACCAGGCGAACACCAGGAAGCAGCCCATGATCAGGCCCGGCACCACGCCCGAGAGGAACAGCTTGCTGATCGAGGTGTTGGTCGTCACGCCGTAGATCACGAACGGCATGGACGGCGGAATGATTGGCGCGATGATGCCGCCCGATGCGAGCAGACCCGCGCTGTAGCTGTCGGGGTACTTGTGGTCGCGCATCATGGGCAGCAGGATGGTGGCCAGCGCCGCCGTGTCGGCAATGGCCGAGCCGCTCATCGATGCAAGCAGCACCGCCGCGCCGATGGCTACGTAGCCCAGGCCGCCGGGGATATGGCCCACGAAGGCGCTGGCCAGGTCGATGATGCGGCGCGACAGGCCGCCCGCGTTCATGAGCTCACCCGCAAGGATGAAGAACGGCACCGCCAGGAGCGGGAAATTATCAAAGCCCGCCTGCAGGTTCTGCGCCAGCAGTTGCGAGTCGAAGAAATCGAGATGCCACATCAGCGCCACGCCGGTGAGCACCAGCGACTGCGCGATCGGCATGCCAATCACCATGCCGCCGATCAACACGAACAGGAAAATGAGGGTTACAACCATGGTTAGCGCTCCCTATTCGATATCGAGGGCGTCGCCGTGCGGCTCGGCCGGTCCACCGCGCCGCATGTCGCGCACGGCCACCACGAGCATGCCCGCGGCCAGCACCAGCGTGGCGGCCGCACCCAGGGCGAGCGGGTAACCCAGCACCGTGCTGTAGCTCGAAAGCCCCGCCTGCACCTGCACCCAGGAACCCCACAGCAGCAGCGCCATGCACAGCACCACCAGCACCTGCGAGACCCAGAACAGCACCTTGCGCCCCACCGGGCCCATGCGCGAGGTCACGAGATCGAAGCCGAGGTGGCTGCCCTCGAAGGCCGCCACGATGGAGCCGATCGCCACCAGCCACACGAACAGCAGGCGGGAGATTTCTTCGTACGAAACGATGCTCGTGTTGAACACGTAGCGCAGCACGACGTTGATGAACACGGCAATGACCATGCCCGCCAGCGCGATCACCATGGTCAGTTCAGCCAGCCGCTGCAGCCGCGGCTTGGGCTGCACGGGAGAAGAAGGGTCTTGGGGTAGGCTCATGCGGCACCTCCAGAAACGGGTTGAATCAAATCGGGCACGGCCAGAGAACCTTGATGCACCCATGCCACGATGGCGTCTGCCAACGCCGTAACTGGCTGGGTGGCATCGAGCGCCAGCACCCCGGGCTCGCCCACGGGCGATTCCAGCGTGGCGAACTGGTTAGCCACAAGAGCGGGCGAGAAGAAGTGGCCAGGCCGGGCTTGCACGCGGGCCAGCGCATCGTCATACCCGAGCTCCAGAAACGCAAAGCCCAACCCGGGCAACGCCTCCCGCAGGCGGTCGCGGTACTTGCGGCGCAGGGCCGAACAGGTCAGAACGACGCCCTCCCCTGTCGCGGCGGGTGCGAGCAGACCCGCGAGCCGGTCGAGCCAGCCACTGCGATCGGCATCGGTGAGGGCAATGCCGGCGCGCATCTTGGCGATGCTCTCCGGCGCGTGGTAGGCGTCGCCCTCGTGAAGCACCCAACCCAGCGCCTGCGCGCAGGCCTCGCCCACGCTCGACTTGCCGCAGCCGGACACGCCCATGACCACGATGGCCCGGGGGGGCGGAACAGGGTTTGCCGCGTTTGAGATAGCGCTATCCATAACAAACAATAAAAAAGCGAGGCCGTTTCCTCCTCGCGTGACAGACCGCAACCACCTTCCGCTCGCTACCCACTGCGTCCTTTCTAGATGATCGGAAAGGAAAATCCAAGGGTAATCAGCGATGCTTCAAGCGATTGGATAGCGCTATCATACTTTCTCGAATCACCCCTCCTATCAGGATTTACCCTTGACCGACGCCCCGCGCCGTGCGCGCCGCTCCAGCGGCCGCACCACCCTCGCTGACGTAGCCCGGGCTGCGGGCGTGAGCCCGATTACGGTGTCGCGCGCCCTGCGCGCGGAGCGCAGCGTCGACCCCGTGCTCGTGGAGCGCGTGCGCGAGGCGGCCAACGCTCTGGGCTATGTACCCGACCCCGCCGCGCGGGCCCTGGCCTCGCAGCGCAGCACCCAGGTGCTGGTGCTGGTGCCCATGCTGTCGAACACGCTATTCGTGGACCTGCTCGAGGCCGTGCACCGTGTGCTGTTCCCCGCGGGCTTTCAGCCGCTCATCGGCGTGACCCACTACGACAGCGCCGAGGAGGAGCTATTACTGCGCACCTACCTGCCCCACCGTCCTGCCGGCCTGCTCGTGACCGGGTTCGACCGCAGCGAGACCGCGCGCCAGCTCATCGCGCACAGCGGTGTGCCATGCGTGCACCTCATGGAAACCAGCGATGCGCCCGGCGTGTACTGCGTGGGCTTCTCTCAGGTGGATGCGGGCGCGGCCATCACGCGCCACCTGCTGGAGCGAGGCCGCCGCCGCATCGCATTCTGCGCAGCGCAGCTCGACCCGCGCACGCTGCAGCGCGCCGAAGGCTACCGCCGCGCGCTGCGCGAGGCGGGCCTGTACGACCCGCAGCTTGAACTGCTAAGCCCGGAGAGTTCCTCGATCTCGCTGGGCGCACGGTTGTTCGAGGACATGGTGCAACGCATGCCCGGCATCGACGCGATCTTCTTTTGCAACGATGACATCGCCCAGGGCGGCTTGCTGGCCGCCAACCGTCTGCAGATCGCCGTGCCCCGGCGTATTGCCGTGGCGGGCTTCAACGACCTGGCCGGCAGCGACCAGATGGTGCCGCCGCTGACCACGGTGCGCACGCCGCGTGGCGAAGTCGGCCGCGCCGGGGCCGCCATGCTGCTGGACCTGATGCGCGGCACGCCCGTGCCCGCGCACTGCGTGCAACTGGGCTATGAACTGGTCGTGCGCGGGAGCACCTGAGCCGCCCCACAAAAAAAGCCCGGCTTGACCGGGCTTTTTTTGCGTAGGAGCAAATGCTCAGGGTGCGAGGATGACTTCCACGCGGCGGGCTTCGGCGTTGGTGCCGCTGGCCTGGGTTTGCTCGGGCTTTTTCAGCTCGATCATCTCTTCGGCCACGCCCAAGGCCTTCAGCGCGTCGCGCACGGCGATGGCTCGCTGCTTGGCCAGTTCCTCGTTCATGGCCACATCGCCCGTGGCGTCATGGAAGCCCGACACCACGGCCTTCTTGCCGCCGGCAACGCCCTTGACCACGTCGGCCAGGGCTTCGTTGGCACCGGCTGCGATATCGGCCTTGGCGGTGGCAAAGTAGAACTTGACCACGCCGCCTTCGACCACCACCGTGGCTTCTTCCGCCACCACGGCCACCGGCTGGGCCGCCGCGGGGGCCTCCACAGCGGACTTGGCCACCGGAGCATGGGCGATGCCTCGCTTGTAGACCACGACACCCACCACGGTGGACACCACGAGCGCAATCAGGGCAAACAGGAAGCCGAGGGCAAAGCGCTGTTGGCTGTCGTCGTCAGAACTGCTGAAAGACATCTTCGAAACTCCGTAAATAATGAGGGTGTTGGACAAAACGCAGAATTGTAAAGTCAAGCCATGACGATGTTCTCCGCTCCCCTGCGCGATCCAGCCCCGATGCTGGAGCAGGCCCTCGACGAATGGGGCGGCGCGAGGGACCTGTGGATCTTTGGCTACGGTTCGCTGATCTGGCGGCCCGATTTCGCCTTCGCCGAGCAGCGCCCCGCACGCGTGCATGGCTGGCACCGCGCGCTCAAGATGTGGAGCCGCATCAACCGCGGCACGCCCGAGTGCCCGGGCCTGGTCTTTGGCATGCTGTCGGGCGGCTGCTGCCGGGGCATGGTGTTCCGTGTGGAGCACACGCATGCGCGCCAAGTGCTCATCAACCTGTGGCAGCGCGAGATGGCCATGGCGGTCTACGACCCGCGCTGGCTGTCGTGCCAGACCGGCGAGGGCCCGGTGCGCGCGCTGGCCTTCACGCTCTCGCGCAAGAGCCCCAGCCACACAGGCGAGCTTTCCGAAGCGGAGTACCGGCGCATCTTCGCACAGGCCAAGGGCATCTACGGCACCACGCGCGACTACGCCCAGGCCACCTTCGATGGGCTGCAGCGCATGGGCATCCACGACCGGGCGCTGGGCCGCTTGCTCTCGTACGCGGGCTCGCCGCACCAAAAAACCGAGGACTTTTCACCGGATGCAGGAAATAATGCCCTGCCGCCGCGCCGTCCCGGCCCCAGGCGAGCCTAGAACCATCCTGCACACCGCCCTGGAGTGCCAGCGCATCCCTGTCTGATCGGAGAAATTTCGCCATGAATGCACGTTTCGCCTTCACCTGCGCCGCCGCCATTGCCTTGGCCGGTTGCGCCTCCACCGCCACGGGGCCTGCGGCCGTCGCCCGGCTCGAACCCACGCGCGGCAACGCCACCACAGGCACGCTGCGCTTCGTGCAAGTGGGTGACATGGTGCGTGTGAGCGGCGAGATCCGTGGTCTCAAGCCCGGCGCGGAGCATGGCTTTCACATCCACGAAAAAGGCGATTGCTCCAGTGGCGACGGCATGAGCGCGGGCGGCCATTTCAACCCTGGCGCCCAGCCGCACGGCCACTTCGGCCATGGCGCGCACCACTCGGGCGACTTGCCGAGCCTGCGCGCCGACGCCAACGGCGTGGGCATGGTCAACTTCGAATCGCGCACTTTCAGCGTGGGCAGCGGCAGTGCCGACATCGTGGGCCGAGGCCTCATCGTGCACCGCGACCCCGACGACTACACCACCCAACCCACGGGCAACTCCGGTCCGCGCCTGGCCTGCGCCGTCATCGCACGCGGCTGACCGCCTCAGTGTTCCGCCGCGCGTGCACGCAGCAGCACGGCGGCCTGCGCCAGTGCCTGCACGGTGTCCACATCGACCACCGTGCCTTCGTCCTCGACGGTCACCAGCCGCACACCGCCCAGGCGCTCCTGTTCGCGCACCACGGATGCTGCGCCCTGCTCTCCGCTCAGCCGCTCCAGTTCGGCCCCGCAGGCCGCGCTGAAACCCACGGGATGGCCGCGCTGCCCCCCATAGACGGGTACGGCCACGGTGCAGGTGCGCAGGGCTTCGGCCATCGTGCGCAGCGTGGCCGGCTGAACCAGGGGCAGATCGCCAGGCAGCACCAGCCAGCCTGCGGCATTGGGCGTGGCGCGCACGGCCGCAGCGATCGAGTCGCCCATGCCCGGATGCCCCCGATCCTCCAGGTGCCACGGCAGGCCACTGGCGCGCACGGCGTCTAGCGTGCGCTCCAGCACCTCGCGGCCCTCGAGCAACGCGCGCAGTTTGTGCACCTGCCCGCCCGAGGCGCGAAAGCGCTCGCCCCGGCCCGAGGCCAGAACCAGCACGACAGGGCCATCCACCGGCATCAGGCCAGCTTGAACGGCAGCTCGCGCGGCGTTTTGCCCGTGAGGCGCGCCACGGCGTTGGCAAAGGCCGGGGCCAGCGGCGGCAGGCCCGGCTCACCCATGCCGGTGGGCGGTTCTGCGCTGGGCACGATGTGCACAGCCACCTGGGGCATGTCGGTGATGCGCGGCACGGTGAAGTCGCCGAAGTTGCTTTGTTCCACCATGCCGTCCTTGAGCGTAATGGCCGCGCCCGGCAGGCACGTCGACAGGCCCATCAGCGCCCCACCCTGCACCTGGGCTTCCACGCTCCTGGGGTTCACGGCCAGATTGCAGTGCACGCCCGCCGTCACGCTGTGCAGCTTGGGTGTGCCGTCCTTGACCGAGGCCTCGACCACATAAGCCACCACCGAACTGAACGACTCGTGCACCGCCACGCCCCAGGCACGGCCCGGGGGAAGCTTCTTCTTGCCGTAGCCCGACTGCGCCACGGCCAGCTGCAGCGCCGCCTTGTGGCGGGGGTGCTTGTCGCCCATGAGGCGCAGCCGGTAGGCCACGGGGTCCTGCTTCGTCGCGCGGGCCACCTCGTCGATCAGCGTCTCCATGGCGTAGGCCGTATGCGTGGAGCCCACGCTGCGCCACCACAGCACGGGCACGTTGACCTGCGGGTGGTGTACCGACAGGCGCATGGGCACGTCGTAAGGCTCCTTCATGCCCTCGATGGCCGTGGCATCCACGCCATTTTTGATCATGAAGCCCTCGAAGGGCGAGCCCCTGGTGATGGACTGGCCCACGATCACGTGGTCCCACGCCAGGATGTTGCCCTGGTCATCGAAGCCGATCTCCGCGCGGTGCACGTGCATGGGGCGGTAGTAGCCGCCCTTGATGTCGTCCTCACGGCTCCAGAGCAGGCGCACCGGTGCGTTGATGCCCGCCGTGCGTACGGCCTGGGCCACGCCGCAGGCCTCCACCACGTAGTCGCTGGTGGGAATGGCGCGGCGGCCGAAGCCGCCACCGGCCATCTGGGTATGCACCTTGACGTTCTGCGGTTGCAGGCCCAAGGTCTTGGCGGCGGCCATGGCGTCCAGGCCGGGCATTTGCGTGCCCATCCAGAGCTCGGCCTTGTCGCCGTCGAGCTTCACTGTGCAGTTGAGCGGCTCCATGGGTGCATGGGCCAGGTAGGGAAAGACGAACTCGGCGCTGATCCTGTGCGGCGCGCCCGCCAGGGGCGCCACATCGGCAGGCATGGCCACCGTGCCCGTCGTGGCCGCCAGTTCGCGGTACTGGGCCAGCATCCGGGCCGTGTCGGGCTTTTCCACGGCGCTGGTGTCCCATTCGAGCTTGAGCGCATCGCGCCCCCGTTTGGCGTTCCAGTAGCCGTCGGCCACCACGGCCACGCCCTCGCCGCCGCGGTCGGTGGGCACGCGCAGCACGGCCTTCACCCCCTGGATGGCCTTGGCGGCGCTGTCGTCCACCGCCTTCACCCGGGCGCCGAACACCGGCGGGTGCGCCACCACGGCCGTGAGCATGCCGGGCAGGCGCACGTCGATGCCGTAGTCCTGCCTGCCGCTCGACTTGTCCTGGGCATCGAGCCGGCCCGTTGGCTTGCCGATGATGCGGAATTGCTTGGGGTCTTTGAGCACCACTTTTTCGGGCACGGGCAGCTTCATCGCGGCCTCGGCCAGCTCGCCGTAGCCGAGCTTCCTGCCGCCGGGGCCGACCACGAAGCCTTGGCTGGTGCGCAGGGCCGAGGCGTCCACGCCCCACTGTGCAGCCGCCGCCGAGACCAGCATGGCCCGCGTGCGCGCACCCAGTTCGCGGTACTGCGTGAACGAGTTCTTGATGGAGTTGGAGCCGCCCGTGAGGTGCATGCCGAAAGCCGGGTCTGCATAGGCTGGGCTGGCGTCGCCATGCACGCTGCGCACCTTGGACCAGTCGGCGTCCAGTTCCTCGGCCAGGATCATGGGCAGACCGGTCTGCACGCCCTGGCCGAAGTCCAGGCGGTTGATGGTGACCGTGACGGTGCCGTCGCGGTCGATGCGCACGAAGGCCGTGGGCTGCTCAAAGGGCTTGAGGCCGCTGGCGGCGGCCTCGCCCTGGGCCGAGGCCGCAAGCGGGAACGCACCCAGCGCGAAGCCCGAGGCGGCGGCCACCTTCAGGAAAGTGCGGCGCGCCAATCCCTCGTTTGCTTCTGAATGAATAGCACCCTGCGCCTGCTGCATAAGCGCACGAAGGTGCTTGGGCATGTGGGCTCGGGCCTGGGCCTGGAATGCATCGGAATCGAAGTGCATGGTGTTCTCCCGGTAGGTTCAGGCCAGCGATCGTGCGGCGTCGTGGATGGCCGCGCGAATGCGCACGTAGGTGCCGCAGCGGCACACGTTGCCCGCCATGGCGGCGTCGATGTCGGCGTCCGTGGGCTTCTTTTTGCCCTTGAGCAGCGCCGTGGCGCTCATGATCTGGCCGCTCTGGCAGTAACCGCACTGCGCTACGTCGTGCTTGACCCAGGCCGTGTGCACGGCCTTGCCCACCTTGTCGTCGGCCGCGACCGATTCGATGGTGGTGATCTTCTGCCCCACCGCCGCCGAAATCGGCGTGACGCACGAGCGCACGGGCGCGCCGTTGAGGTGCACCGTGCAGGCGCCGCACAACGCCTGGCCGCAGCCGAACTTGGTGCCGGTCATGCCCAGCGTGTCGCGCAGGGCCCAGAGGATGGGGGTGGACTCGTCGGCGTCGACCGCCGTGTCTTTGCCGTTGATGTTCAAGGTGGGCATCGTGAGGCTCCTGGTTGGTGGAAAGGCAGCGCTCCAAAGTACAGCGCAAGCAGGTTGCCGCCCGAAAACAGCCGCCTGGTGTTTTAAGAGAATATTTATTCGATTAAAACAGGAATCGGCCAACCGCGCCAGCCTCAGGCCTTAAGCGCGTCCCAGCACAGCCCGAAGGCCATCTGCTGCACGGCCTCGGTGTTTGGCAGCACCTTGGCGCGAATCAGGTTGCCCGTCTCGCGCACCGATCCGACCAGGCTGGCAGTGAGCAGCGGCACGGGCACGGCCTTGAGGATTTCCTGCTTCTGCCCTTCCTCGATCAGCGCGTGGAAGCCGGCCATGAGGCGGGCGGAGAATTCACGGTTGCCCTCGCTGAACCAGGGCGAGTTGTAATACTGCTCCTGGAACACAACCTCGGCGTACTGGTCCAGCCGGTGGCGCAGGAGATTGCCCCAGGCACGGCGCACCCTGGCGCGGTAGGGCATGCCAGGCTCCAGGCCCTGCATGATGCGCGCGGCCGTCACCGTCTTGGCGTCTTGGTAGAGCTGGCTGATGAGCTCGTCCTTGGAGGGGTAGTAGACGTACAAGGTGCTCGTGGCGATGCCTGCGGCACGCGCGATCTCGGCCATAGTCAAGCCGCTCAGGCCCGTGCGGGCCACCAGATCGAAGGTGGCCTGCGCAATGGCGCGCTGTTTTTCGTCGTCCTTGGGTTTCATTGACGAGCCACTATAGACGAATATTAATTCGGCAACAAACGGAAGAAACGGCACTCGGGCACCGGCCTGGGTACCCGCCATCTTGCCCGTGCCACGCGGGGGGCACAATCGGGGGCATGAACGCCTCCATCGCCGATCTCCGCAAGAGCTACGAGCGCGCCGAGCTCAACGAAGAAGCCTCGCACGCCGACCCGCTGCAGCAATTCGACCAGTGGCTCAAGGAAGCCATGGCCGCCCAGGTGCCCGAGCCTAACGCCATGACGCTGGCCACCGTGGGCAGCGACCTGCGCCCCAGCACGCGCATCGTGCTCATCAAGGGCTACGACGCGCGCGGCATCGTCTGGTACACCAACTACGACAGCCGCAAGGGCCGCGAACTGGCAGGTAATCCCTACGCCACGCTGCAGTTCCATTGGGTGGAGCTGGAGCGCGTGGTGCGCATCGAGGGTGTGGTGGAGAAGGTGAGCGACGCCGAAAGCGACGAATACTTCCACAGCCGCCCGCTCGATTCACGCATCGGCGCCTGGGCCAGCCCACAAAGCCAGGTGATCGCCGGGCGCAGCGTGCTGGTGGCCAACGCCGCCAAGTACGGCGCCCAGTTCCTGCTCAAGCCGCCGCGCCCGCCGCACTGGGGCGGCTTCAGGCTCGTGCCCGACCGCTGGGAGTTCTGGCAGGGCCGCAAGAGCCGCCTGCACGACCGGCTGCGCTACCGCCTGGACGGCGGCGCCTGGATACGCGAACGGCTCGCCCCCTGAAACCAAGACCTCAGGACATGAACCGCTGGGCCAGCACCAGCATGAGCGGCACCGTGGCCAGGGCCAGGGCCGTGGATACGGCAATGCTGGCCGACACCTCCTCCTGCATCACACCATAGCGCTGCGTGAACAGGAACACATTGGCCCCCACGGGCAGCGAGGCCGCCGTGAACATCACCGCCACCGGCAGGCCCGACAGCCCAAGCGCCCAGGCCAGCGCCGCGAGCAGCAGCGGGTGCACGGCGTTCTTCACCAGGGCGATGCCCCAGGCGCTGCGCAGATGCTGCCCCACGGGGGTGTAGGCCAGCGTCACGCCCACCAGCAGCAGCGCCATGGGCCCCAGCGCCTGGCCCAGCACCTGCAGCGAATGGTCCACCACGCCGGGCAGCGCAAGGCCCGTCTGCGCAAACAACAGACCGGCCAGAATGGGCAACGGCACCGGGTGCACGATGCCATTGCGCACGGCCTGCAGCACCGTGCGCCACATGGGGTGTGGCTCGCTCAGGCCCGAACGCTGGTGCTCGCGCGCCTCGGCCAGCTCGAACACGATGGTGGCCGCCGTGAGCAGGATCAGCGAGTGCAGCGAAATCAGCGTGAACAGCGTCACCAGCCCCTCCTTGCCATACACCAGGCCCGCAAGGGGCACGCCGATCATGATGTTGTTGCTGAACATGTTGGCCAGCCCGCGCGCGGCCGAACGCGTGGAGAAACCCGCGAACGCCATCGTGACCGTGAACACCAGTCCCGCTGCCAGGAAGTACAGCGCCACGGGCTGAAAGTCGAGGTCTTGCACGCGCACCGCGCCCATGGTGCGGAACAGCAGCGCGGGCGTGAGCACCAGGAACACGAGGTTGGACAGGTCCTTGATCGCCGCCGAGCGCACCCAGCCCAGGCGCGCCGCAAGAAAACCGATGCCGATGCACAGGATCACCGGCGTGAGGGAGGAAAAGACGGGAGAGTTCACAGTGCGCTCGGCTTCGGGGGCCCCTGGCCAACCCACAGGGCAAGGGGGTTGATTATCCTTTTTTCATAGCAGGCGGGGCCCGCCCCATGCGCACTGTGGCCCGTTTTTCATGCAAAGCGGGCCAAAATGCCTCCAGCGGCGGCACACGCCAGCACCACGGTCCAGGGGGGCAGCCTGGCCCACTGCAGGGCCCCGAACGCCGCCAGGGCCAGCGCCACGTCGGCTCCGCCATGCAAAGCACTGGCGCCCACGGGATCGATCAGCGCCGCGAGCAGCAGGCCCACCACGGCGGCATTCACCCCCGCGAGCGCGCCCTGTGCCGCCCGGCTGGCGCGCAGCGGTTCCCAGAATGGCAAGGCCCCCGCCACCAGCAGAAAGGCCGGCACGAAGATGGACACCAGGCACACCGCCGCACCCAGCACCCCGCTGGGCCAGCCCTGCACCGAGGCCCCCAGGAACGCCGCGAACGTGAACAGCGGCCCCGGCACGGCCTGCGCCAAGCCATACCCGGCCAGGAAGGCATCGGGCGCAACCCAGCCCGTCTGCACCACCTCGGCCTGCAGCAGGGGCAGCACCACATGCCCACCGCCGAACACCAGCGCCCCGGCGCGGTAGAACGCATCCACCAGGGCCCACAGCCGGCCCGGCCCCGCATGCGCCACTAGCGGCAGCAGCACGAGCAAGGCGCCGAACAGCGCCAGCAGCACCGCTCCACCCCGCCGCCCCAGCGGCAAGGGCAGCGGCGCGTCGGCATGCGCCGGGCCTGCCCCGGCGCCCCGCCCCCACAACGCCCAGCCCAGCAGGCCCGCCAGTAGCATCACCCCCACCTGCGCGCCCACGCCGCTCCAGCGCCACAGCGCGAGCGCCGACACCAGCATGATGGCCATGCGCGCCGGCCCCTTGCACAGCGTGCGCGCCATGCCCCACACGGCCTGCGCCACCACGGCCACGGCCACCACCTTGAGGCCGTGCAGCACACCCGGCGGCACCAGATCGCTCCACGCCGACAACCCCACCGCCAAAGCCATCAGCAGCAGCGCCGAGGGCAGCGTGAACCCCGCCCACGCCGCCAGCGCCCCACCCCACCCGCCGCGCACCAGGCCCAATGCCATGCCCACCTGGCTGCTGGCAGGGCCAGGCAGAAACTGGCACAGCGCCACCAGATCGGCATAAGCCCGCTCGCTAAGCCAGCGGCGGCGCTGCACAAACTCCGCGCGGAAGTAGCCCAGGTGCGCTACCGGCCCGCCGAACGACGTGAGGCCCAGGCGCAGGAAGATGAAAAAGAGGTGAGACCAGGAGGTGTGGGCGGGTTGTGCGGAAGCGGCGGCACTCATGAGGGGCGTGCGAAAGGGAAGTGGCGTGCACTGTGCCACAGGAGTGCGCCCGCGGATGCCCGCTGCCACCGATCGGCGCCTGGACGCCGACACCCGACATTCGGCGTCAGCCGCACCCGCAGGCAGTCGCCCGCTGCGCGTCGGGGTCAGTCGCTATCACCGCCTGGCAACGATTTGCGCCAGAACAATCCGCGCCTCCTCGAGATTGCGCCGTTGGTTCTGGGCCATGGCCGCAAACTCTGGCCCGAGGAGCAGATGAAAGCCGAGCGGTGCGACGCCCTCTTTGCGGATCTTTTCGGCCAGTGCCACGAACCATGCGCGTGCGGCATCGGTTGTATCCGACCAAGCCTCAATCGAGAACCCGGCGGCTTGCAGGAGGCCACGCAATTCATCCGGTGTCGCGAGAAAGCTCGCTTCAGGGGTACGCGCCCAAGGAACCGGGAAGAGCACGGGGCCGGAAGGCCCGGCAAGAATGTCGTAGATCGCGAGCGTGCCCCCCGGCTTGAGGACGCGATGCATCTCCTTGTAGAGCCTCGGCTTGTCCGGAATGTTCATTGCCGCATGCTCCGTCCACACGATGTCAAACGAAGCATCCGGAAAGGGCAAACTCGTTGCATCGCCGTGGCGATAGTCGACGAGCTCGCCCAGGCCTGTCCGCTCTGAAAGCATGGCAGCCACACGGCAGTACTCGTCTGTCAGGTCGATGCCGGTAACGCGGCAGCCGAATTCCCGGGCAAGGCAACGGGACGTGCCGCCGACGCCGCTGCCGACATCCAGCACGCGTTTCGTGGCGTCGACCTTCGCTGCCCGAGCAAGTTCGAGCGTTGCAGCCCTGCCGCGAATGTGGAATTCATCGATGGGCGCCAAGTCCTCCGGCGTGAGCCGATTCAAGTCTTTGCCGGCCCCTTCGAGCGCAGCAAGGATGAGATCGCCTAGACCGGACCGGGTGTAGTGCGCCTGGACGGATTCGTTGACTTGCGTCGGGGTTGCCATGATCGTCCCCCTCGTTGGGCGGCCAAAGTCCTGCTTTTCTAGCACGACAGCCTGTACCAGGCAAGCAAGTTCCTCTTACCGCAACGTTGCCAAGGCGATCGCTCGCAAGCCCTCACCGGCTCTTGCCTGCTGCGCACCTGCCATCACTGCAAAAGCCAGCATCCTCAGGGTGGCACCACAGACCGCACCCTGGACAACCCCTGCCAGCGCTGTTGCTCCTGACAGGCACCGCCACAAGCGGGCCCTGGCAGCGATCGGCGCAAGGCCGTAAACAGCCTGTGCTTTTCCCGTTTCATCCCGCCTTCGCCTTTCGCAGAAGCAGCCAAGCTGCCACCTGTCCACATTCCACCTTGTGCTGGTTGGGTAGGCACAAACGCATAGTGCAACCGGGGTCCCGCCCGGTCCTCTTGTGGACTGGCTCCACCGTGCATTTTTCTGGCTTCAGGAGGTTCTATGCCGTACACCGAAACCGAGATTCACGCAGCCTTGAAGCGGCTGGCCGCCGTGGGCTATGCGGCGCTCACGGTGCGCGAGCAGCGCATCGTGGATGCGCTGTCGGCCGTGTGCTGAACGCGGGCCGAATGCGCCTGCGGCCCGCCCATCGCGCAGCCGCCGCTGCGCGGGCGCGTTAGAACGACACCTTCATGCCCACCGTGATGTTGCGCCCCATGAGCGGCGCTGCATCCTTGATGAACGAGGTGTGGGCATAGGCCAGCCGGTCGGTCAGGTTGTTGCCCTTGACGTAGAGCTGCCAGGGCGTGCCGCCCGCGAAGCGGCTGCTGTAGGTCACGCCCAGGTTGAGCATGCCGTAGCCGGGCGTGGCGGACTCGAAGTCGGCGATGCGGTTCTGGCGCGCCACCTGCACCCACTCGACCTGACCGTCCCAGGCCTTCCAGCTCGCGTCCAGGCGCAGGCCCGCGCGGGCCGCGGGAATGCGCGGCAGGTAGCCGCCGGCGTCGAGCTTGGCTCGCACCATGTCGCCGAACAGCGTGACGCCGAGGTTGCGCGTGAGGCGTTGGCGCACCTGGACCTCCAGGCCCGTGAAGGTGGCGTCGGCCTGGCTGTACTGCAGCAGCTGCAGCCCATTGAGTTCATCGAGCGTGCGGCCGTAGATGTAGTCCTTCACGCGGTTGCGGTACACGCTCACGCCGAAGGTGGTGTCGCCCGTGATTTTGCGCAGCCCAAGGTCGATGGACTGCGCCGTTTCGGGCTTGAGGTCGGGGTTGCCGCGCTCGTAGGTGCTCGTGGCCATGTGCAGGCCGTTGGCGTACAGCTCTTCGGCCGTGGGCATGCGGCGCGCCTGGGTGAGCGAGGTGGAGAGCTGGTAGCCCGGCGTGAACTTCCACACCGCGCTCAGCGAGGCCGAGGTGCCGTTGTGGCTGCTCGACAGGCCCGAGGTGATTGCGTCCACGGTCTGGTGCTCGTGGCGCAGCGCGGCGGCGAAGCGCCATTGCTGCCACTGGTATTCCTCCAGCAGGAAGAGGCCCGCGCGGCGCGTGTCGGTGGGTTGCACGTAGGCCTCTTCGCCCTCGGCGCTGAACTTGCGCTGCGTGGCCTGCACACCGAACACACCGCGCCAGCCCGCGATGGGCTCGTGCTGCAGTTCCACGCGCACGTCGTGTGCCTTGTTGCGGAAGGTGGTGGAGACCGCGCTGCCCTCGATCTCGTCGTGCTGGTAGTCGGTCACGCCCGCGCGGAAGCGCAGGGCCGCGAAGCCCGCGAACGGATTGCGCAGCTCGCCGCGCACGTCCCAGCGATCGCTGTGCATGTCCACCACGGGCACGTCGCCCAGGGCAGGCGTGCTGCCGTCCCCGTGGTCGTGTCCGTCGTTGCTGCAGTGCAGGTGGTCGCCAAGGGTATGGCAGCCGTCGAAGCTGTGGTTGTGCCCCGGCAGGCCGTATTTGGCCGTCTGGCGCGTGTAGGCCACGCCCAGGTAGCCCTGGTCGCCGATCCACGACAGGCCCAGGCTGCCCGCGTCGGTGCGGCTGAAGCTGCCGGGCACCTTGCTGCCGCCGCTCCAGCCGCTGCCCACGCGGTAGTCGCCCGCGTCCCGCGCCAGGCCTTCCACGTGCACGGCCAGGTTGCCTGCGCCGCCCGTAAGCTGGAAGGCTCCGGTCTTTTCACGAGCGCCGGTGCCCGCGCGCACCTCGGCACTGCCCTCGTAGCCTTTTTGCGGGATGGCGGTGGGGATCTTGTCGTCGAGCACGTTCACCACGCCGCCGATGGCGCCGCCACCGTGGATGAGCGCCGAGGGGCCGCGCAGCACCTCGATCTGGCGCGCGAGCAGGGGCTCGGACACCACGGCGTGGTCGGGGCTCACGGTGGAGGCGTCCTGCACCTCGGAGCCGTCGGAGAGCACCTGCACGCGCGGGCCGTCCATGCCGCGGATCACGGGGCGGCTCGCGCCCGCACCGAAGTGGGTGGACTGGATGCCGGGCTCGCTGTTGAGCGTCTCGCCCAGCGTGCCCTCGCGGCGGCGCACGAGCTCGTCACCCTCCAGCACGCTCACGGGCGTGGCCATATCGTCGCTGCCGAGCTGCAGGCCGCTGGCAGAAACAGTTACCTCGGACAGCGTGGCCGGCGCTTGCTGCGCCTGTGCCTCTTGGCCCAGGGTGGAAATGAGCAGCGCCACAGCCAGGGCGGCAGCGGTCTGGCCTGCATGCAGCGCACTGCTGCGGCATAGGAAGGAAGGATTCAGCGGGTGGTTCATGGATCGTGTTTCTGTTCGCAGCCGCCTCGCCGTTGGATACGGCATGCGCGGCCAGCCCTGCGCGCCTTTTCAAGGGCACCTTCAGGACGAAAAATGGTCACAGCGCAGAAATAGCCTGCGCTGTTTGCTATGAAAAATGGAGTAACCGCAGCGTCAAGCGACGGGCGGTGCGCGGGCCTGGAACGGCAGCGCGGCACGCGGCAGCAGCGCCTGGACGGACTGTGCGGGTGGGCATGCCGGGGTAGCCGCAGCGGCCAGCGCGGGCCACTCGGCGGCGGGGGCGCCACCCTGCGTGAGCTGGTCGAGCAGCTGGCAATCGGCCGGGCCATGGCCTGCGAACAGGGCACCCAGGCCGTGCGCATGCACGGTGGCCGCCGACACCCCCAACGCTGAGGGCAGGTGCAGCACCCGGTGCACACGTCCCAGGGCCGGCGCAAGCGCCAGGGCCAGCACCAGCCACCAAGCTCCCAGGCGGAGGGCCCAGGGTTGGCGCAGAAGTTGGGGTGGAGTGCGTCGGGACATGGCGGGCACGGCGCCCTGCGGCGCCATTGGGGCCCGGAGCTTAAACCAGTTTGATGACCGCTGAGCGACAGCGTGGATCAATCGGGCTTCAGGTAGCGCGCAAAGGTTGCCTGGAACTTCTGCACCTTGGGGCCCACCACGAAGGCGCAGTAGCCCTGGTGCGGGTGGTTGAGGAAGTAGTCCTGGTGGTAGTCCTCGGCGGGCCAGTACGCCGTGAGAGGCTGTACTTCGGTGACCACCGGCGCGCCATAGTGGCCGCCCTGCTCCAGCTCGCGCAGCACGTCACGGGCCACGGCCTCGTGGGCCGGGGTGCCGTAATAAATGCCGCTACGGTACTGCGTCCCCACGTCGTTGCCCTGGCGGTTAGGGGTCGTGGGATCGTGGGTGGCAAAGAAAATCTCGAGGATTTCGCGCACACCAATCTGCGCGGGGTCGAAGGTCACACGCACGACTTCGGCGTGGCCGGTGCTGCCGTCGCAGACCTGCTCGTAGCTCGGATGGGCCACATGGCCGTTCGCGTAGCCGCTTTCCACGTCGGTAACGCCGCGCACGCGATCGAAGATGGCCTCGGTGCACCAGAAGCAGCCACCGCCCAGGGTGATGGTTTCAAGGGGCATGTGTCGTATCTCCTTCTTGCGTCATCGGATGGTCCTCGCTGGCCTAGGGGCGAGACTACCTGAATTGAGGGGCGCGCGTTTTTTACACTCGTGCCGGTGCGGCCCCCGCTTGACTTCCATAGGGCGCAAGCTAATATTACTAACCAGTCAGTCATTAAAATCCGTGTCCACGATCCCCACAGACCCTTCCCTGGCCGAAACCGGCAAGCGCAGCCGCCGCAAGGAGGCCCGCCCCGGTGAATTGCTGGACGCCGCACTGGACCTGTTCGTCGAGAAGGGCTTCGCTGCGACGCGGGTTGAGGAAGTGGCGGCGCGCGCTGGCGTCTCCAAAGGCACACTGTTCCTTTATTTTCCCAGCAAGCTGGAGCTGTTCAAGGCTGTGGTGCGGCAGAACATCGCCGGCCGCTTCGATGAATGGAAGCTCGAGCTGCAGACCTTCGAGGGCAGCTCCAGCGAGTTGCTGCGCTACTGCTTCACCGTGTGGTGGGAGCGCATCGGCTCCACCAAGGCCTCAGGCATCACCAAACTGATCCTCAGCGAGGCTGGCAATTTTCCCGAGATCGCGAGCTTCTACCGCCAGGAAGTCATCGATGTCGGGCAGGACCTCATCCGCCGCATCCTGCAGCGCGGCATGGACCGCGGAGAGTTCCGCGAGATCAACCTCGACTACGCGATCTACCTCGTGCTCGCTCCCATGATTTTCCTCATGATGTGGCGGCATTCGATCGGCATGTGCGTCCCCGACGAGCTCGGGCTCTCGCCCGAGGAGTACATCCGGCTGCAGGTCGACAACATCCTACTCGGGCTGTGCGTGCGTGCGCAGCCGCCCTCCCCCTCTACTCCTTGACGCTCCCATGAAACGCTGGATTCCCTGGGTGGCCGCGGCCATCGTGATCGCCGTGCTCGGCAGTGGCGTTCTGCGCGCCGTGACGGCCCGCAAAGCCCAGCAGCAGGCACTGGTCCAGGCGACGGAACAGCGCGCCGAAGCGGTCCTCACGCTGCAACCCGAGGAACTGCTCGCCGTGCGGCGGCAGGCGCTTGTGCTGGGTCTGCCCGTTTCGGGGGCGCTGCGTGCCCTGCAATCGGCCAGCGTGAAGGCCCGCGTGGCAGGTGAGCTGCAGGACCTCACGGTGCGCGAAGGCGACAGCGTGCGCGCGGGCCAGGTGGTCGCGCGTATCGATGCCACCGAGACCGCTGCCCGCTTGCGCCAGGCGCAGCAGCAGGCCGACGCCGCCAAGGCCCAGGTGGACATCAGCCAGCGGCAGTTCAACAACAACCGCGCGCTCGTGGACCAAGGCTTCATCTCCACCACGGCGCTCGAAACCTCGCAGGCCAGCCTGCAGTCGGCCCAGGCCAGCTACCAGGCGGCGACGGCCGCCGCCGACGTGGCGCGCAAGGCCCTGGAAGACACGGTGCTGCGTAGCCCCATCAGCGGCCAGGTGGCGCAGCGCCTGGCGCAAAACGGCGAACGCGTGGGTGTGGACCTGCGTGTGCTCGACATCGTGGATCTCTCGCGCCTGGAACTCGAAGCCCTGGTCGCGCCCGCCGATGCCGCCCAGGTGCGCGTAGGCCAGCAGGCACGCCTGCAGCTGGAGGGAAGCCCTCTGCCGGTGACGGCCACCGTGGTGCGCATCAACCCCAGCGCCCAGTCGGGCAGCCGCGCCGTGCCGGTGTACCTGGAAATCGACACGGCCAGCGCGGGCCCCGCGCGGCCACTGCTGCGCCAGGGCCTGTTCGTGCAAGGCGTGCTGGAAACCGGCCGTGCCGAGCCGTTGGCCGTGCCGCTGGATGCAGTGCGCACCGACAAGCCGCAGCCCTACGTGCAGGCCGTCGAGAACGACCGCATCGTGCACCACGACGTGCGCACGGGCGCGCGCGCCCAGGTCGATGGCACCGCCATGGTGGCCGTGGAGGGCGTGCCCGAAGGCACGCTCATCGTGGCCGGCGCGCTGGGCCCGCTGCGCGAAGGCACGCCCGTGCGCCGCGCGCCGGCTGCCGCCGCGCCGAACAACGCCCCTGCGCGCTGAGCCGAAAGCGAGTCACCGCCATGTGGTTCACGAAAATCAGCCTGCGCAATCCAGTGTTCGCCACCATGGTGATGCTCGCCTTCGTGGTGCTGGGCCTGTTTGCCTACCAGCGCCTCAAGGTGGATCAGTTCCCCGACATCGACTTTCCCGTGGTCGTGGTCACGGTGGACTACCCCGGCGCATCGCCCGAGATCGTGGAGAGCGAGGTCACCAAGAAGATCGAGGAGGCCGTGAACTCGATCGCAGGCATCAACGCGCTCACCTCGCGCAGCTACGAGGGGACTTCGGTCGTCATCATCGAGTTCCAGCTGCACATCGACGGCCGCAAGGCCGCCGAAGATGTGCGCGAGAAGGTGGCCACCGTGCGGCCCAACCTGCGCACCGAGGTCAAGGAGCCGCGCGTGCTGCGCTTCGATCCCGCGAGCCGCGCCGTGTGGTCGCTGGCCGTGCTGCCCGACGCCGCAGCGGATACGGCGCCCAGCGCAGTCGAGCTGACCACCTGGGCCGAGCAGGTGCTCAAGAAGCGGCTTGAGAACGTGCGCGGCGTGGGCGCCGTGAACCTCGTCGGCGCCACCAAGCGCGAGATCAATGTCTACCTCAACCCCCAGGCGCTCGAGGCCTTCGGCATCACACCCGACCAGGTGGCTGCTGCCGTGCGCAATGAGACCCAGGACCTGCCGTTGGGCGCCATCCGCTCACTCGCGCAGGAGCGCGTGGTGCAGATCGACGCACGCATGCAGCGGCCCGAGGATTTCGGCCGCATCATCGTGGCGCGCAAAAATGGGGCGCCCGTGCGCGTGGACCAGCTCGCGCGCGTGCAGGACGGCGCGCAGGAGCTCGACAGCCTGGCGCTCTACAACGGCACGCGCACGCTGTTGCTCACAGTGCAGAAGTCGCAGGGCGAGAACACCATCGAGGTCGTGGACGGCCTCAACAAAACCATTGCCGAAATGCAGGGCCAACTGCCCCCAGGCGTGCGGCTCGAGCCCATCGGCGACAGCTCGCGCCCCATCCGCGTGGCGGTGGAGAACGTGCGCCAGACCCTGGTCGAGGGTGCGCTGCTCACCGTGCTCATCGTGTTCCTGTTCCTGAACTCGTGGCGCTCCACGGTGATCACGGGCCTCACGCTGCCCATTGCGCTCATCGGCACCTTCCTGTTCATGTACTGGTTCGGCTTCACCGTGAACATGATTACGCTGATGGCGCTGTCGCTGTGCGTGGGCCTGCTGATCGACGATGCCATCGTGGTGCGCGAGAACATCGTGCGCCATGTGCAGATGGGCAAGG
>JAYSFC010000041.1:0-27714 GCA_041913505.1 Acidovorax sp. | reverse complement strand
GTTCACCGCGAACTCGTGCGGCGGCGCGTACTGGCAGGCGTGCAGGCAGGCGCCGCAGTTGTGGCACAGGTTGGCGAGGAAGTGCACGTCGGCCTTCGGGAATTCGAGCCGGCGCGTCATGGCCGGGAACACGGCGCAGAAGCCTTCGCAGTAGCGGCAGGCGTTGCAGATCTGCAGCTGGCGCGCCACCTCGGCCTCGGCGGCCGTGGGCGGAACGGTCTCCCCCATCGCCAGGGCCCGGGCGTCGCGCGTGAGTGTTTGAAGGGCCTCAAGCGATGGCATGGTTTGCTCCTATTTCAGTAGCTATCAGTGCAGGCAGCGATTGCACTGGCCGTTGATTTGATGCCAAAGCCGCATTCAGGCCCGCCATGCGGCCGAACGCCGTGCCGATGCTCATGCCCACTCCTGCCGTGTAGCCCTTGCCGAGCACGTTGCCGGCCATCATCTCGCCGGCCACGAACAGGTTGGGGCTGGCCGCGCCACCGAGGCGCACGGCGGCCGTGTCGTCGGTCGCGAGGCCCAGGTAGGTGAAGGTCACGCCGGGCTTGAGCGCGTAGCCGTAGAACGGGCCGGTGTCGATGGGGCGTGCCCAGTGCGTCTTGGCGGGCGCCACGCCCTCGGTATGGCAGTCGTCGAGTGCCGTGTGGTCGAAGGTTCCGGGGCGGCAGGCGGCGTTGTAGTCGTTCAGCGTGCGCATGAAGCGGTCTGCGGGCAGGCCGAGCTTCCCGGCCAGCTCGGGCAGGCTGTCCGCCTTCACGCCCGGGAACACCGGCGGCATGAAGCGGCCGATGGCCTTGCTGTCGATGATGGAGTAGCCGATCTGCCCCGGCTGCTGCGCCACGAGGCGCCCCCAGATCGCGTAGCGCTTGGGCCAGAAGTCCTCGCCCTCGTCGTAGAAGCGCTCGCCCTCGCGGTTGACCACCACGCCGAGCGACACGCAGTCGATGCGCGTGCAGATGCCGCCGTCGTACAGCGGCGCGCGTGCGTCGATGGCCACCATGTGCGCCTGCGTGGGGTCGCCGATGCGGTCGGCGCCGTGGTCTTCGAGCAGGTGGCGCAGCAGCACGCCCTGGTTGTAGGCCGTGCCGCGGATGAGGAAGTTGTCCGACGGCCATTCGCCGCGCGCGTTCTGGCCCCAGGCCTCGCGCAGCCAGTCGCGGTTCGATTCGAAGCCGCCGGCCGCGAGCACGCAGCTTTTGGCGGTGATGCGCTGGCCCTTTACCCAGGCGGCCTTGAACTCACCGCCTTCGATCTCGATGCGCTCCACGGGCGATTCGTAGCGCACCTGCACGCCCAGCGCCTCGGCGCTGCGGTAGTAGGCATTCACCAGCGCCTTGCCGCCGCCCATGAAGAAGGCGTTGGTGCGCGCCACGTGCAGCGTGCCCGCGAGTGCCGGCTGGAAGTGCACGCCGTGGCGTCGCATCCAGGGGCGGCAGGTGGCGGAATGGCGGATCACCTGGCGCGCAAGATGTTCGTTGGTCAGGCCGCCGGTCACCTTGAGCAGGTCCTGCCAGAACTCCTCCTCGGGGTAGGCGTCGACGAGCACATCCTGCGGCGCGTCGTGCATGCAGCGCAGGTTGCGCGTGTGGGCCGAGTTGCCGCCGCGCCAGGCGCGTGGGGCGGACTCGAGCAGCAGCACGCTCGCGCCCGCTTCGCGGGCCATGAGCGCGGCGCACAGGGCGGCGTTGCCGCCGCCGATGACGAGGACGTCGGGGGTCATGCGCGCTCCTGCGGGGCGCGGGGGGCGTGGCGGTTCACGGCGGTGGATTCCATGGTGCAGTGGGGAGCGCCGACTGTAGGTGCCCGCCCGCCGCCTGCGCAGGGGGGCGGGGGCATGGCCCCATCACGGATCGTGATGGGGGCGCGCTGCGGCGTCCGTTGCCAGCGTCAGACCAGCCGGGCGCCGATCCACTGGCCCGAACCGACCAGCGTGCGCACGCAGTCGGCCAGCACCACGCGCGCCGCCAGGGCCGCGGGCGAGAGTTCGTCGTCCGACAGGCTGCACAGCGAGGCCAGGCGGTACGCCGGGGCCTCGGCGATCTCGGCCATCTCGAAGCGCTCGCCCGCGTCGGGGTGGCGCCCCACGGCGGCCCAGGGCTGGATGGTGCTCCCGAGGCCCATGTCCACCGCGTCCATGAGCAGCGCGAGCGAATCGATCTCCATTGCGATGCGCGGCGCCAGGCGCGCGTGCGCGAACGCCGCCTCCAGCGTGCTGCGCAGGCCGTGCGGGCCCGTGGGCAGGATCAGCGGCTCGTCCCGCAGCTGCGCCAGGCGCAGCTTGCGCGGCAGCGGCTTGCGCCCTGGCGCGCCCTGCCGGCTGCGGATCAGGAAGAGCCGTTCTTCGAGCAGGGGCAGCACGCTCCAGCGCCGCGCGGGCTGGGTGTCGAACAGCACGGCCAGGTCGAGCTGGCGCGCGTTGAGCATGCCGCTCAAATGGCCCGAGAGGCTGCCCACCATGTGCAGGCGCACGTCGGGGTAGCGCTCGCGCATGGCGCGCATCAGCGGCACGCCGAGCACCGAGGCCGTGGTGGGCGCCAGGCCGATGCTCACCGTGCCCGACAGCCGCGCCTCGCGCGCCGCGCGCGCGGCCTCGTCGGCATGGCGCAGGGCCAGTTGGGCCTCGCGGAAGAAGGCCAGGCCCGCCTCGGTGGGCACCACGCCCTTGTTGGTGCGCTGCAGCAGCCGCGTGCTGAGCTCGCCCTCGAGCCGGCTGATCTGCTGGCTCAGGGCCGACTGCACCATGTCGAGGTCGATCGCGGCGCGGCCCATGGAGCCGAGCTCGACGATGCGGACGAAGTAGCGTAGCTGGCGCAGTTCCATGCCCAAGTCCCGGCGTCGGCAGTGTTGTGGGGGGGCTGGGATAATCGCACACCATGAAAAAACTGCGTGTCGTGGTGGGGCTGTCGGGTGGTGTGGACTCGGCGGTGACCGCCCATCTGCTCAAGCAGCAAGGCCATGAAGTGGTCGGCATCTTCATGAAGAACTGGGAGGATGACGACGACAGCGAGTACTGCTCGTCCAACATCGACTTCGTGGACGCCGCCGCCGTGGCCGACGTGATCGGCATCGAGATCGAGCACGTGAACTTCGCGGCCGACTACAAGGACCGCGTGTTCGCCGAATTCCTGCGCGAGTACCAGGCGGGCCGCACGCCCAACCCCGACGTGCTGTGCAACGCCGAGATCAAGTTCAAGGCGTTTCTCGACCACGCCATGCGCCTGGGCGCGGAAAAAATCGCCACGGGCCACTACGCGCGCGTGCGCCAGAACGCGGCCACGGGGCTGTTCGAGCTGCTCAAGGGGCTGGACCCGGCCAAGGACCAGAGCTACTTCCTGCACCGGCTGAACCAGGCGCAGCTGTCCAAGACGCTGTTCCCCGTGGGCGAGCTGCACAAGACCGAGGTGCGCCGCATCGCGGAGGAAATCGGCCTGCCCAATGCCAAGAAGAAGGACTCCACGGGCATCTGCTTCATCGGCGAGCGGCCGTTCCGTGAGTTCCTCAACCGCTACATCTCCAAGGAGCCTGGCCCCATCCTCGACGACCGGGGGCGCAAGCTGGGCAAGCATGTGGGCCTGTCCTTCTACACCCTGGGCCAGCGCCAGGGCCTGGGCATCGGCGGTGTGAAGGAAAAGGGCGCCGCGCGCGGCGCGGGCGAGCACGCGCCGTGGTTCGTGGCGCGCAAGGAACTCGACAAGAACGTGCTGCGCGTGGTGCAGGGGCACGACCACCCCTGGCTGCTGTCGCACACGCTCGTGGCGGGCGACGCGAGCTGGGTGGCGGGCGCGCCGCCGGCCGTGCAGGCGCTGGCCGCCAAGACGCGCTACCGCCAGCAGGACGCGGCGTGCACCTTCAGCGCCCACGGGCCCGATGCCTTCGCGCTCGCCTTCCCCGAGGCCCAGTGGGCCGTGACGCCGGGCCAGTCGGCCGTGCTCTATGACGGCGAGGTCTGCCTGGGCGGCGGCGTGATCGCGGCGGCGAACCCCTGAGGCTTGCACGCCTCAGTAGTTACCCGAGGATCCGTATGCCCGGTAGCCAGCCTTTGCCTCTTGCGTGAAAATGCTTCAGGCTTTGGTGCAGCAACTTTCACGCCGCGCCAAGGCCGATGTTTCTACAGTCTGACCCGCGCTGAGGCTACCCGGCCCTGGACCGAGACCGGGGGCCCTGCGTTTTTCCTTCCAACATCTGGACGACAACAGGGAGACAGGGCACATGGTCTGGCAACAAATCTACGACCCGTTCGGGAATATGGTCATCTCCACCGCGCTTGCTGCGATACCGGTGGTGGTCATGCTTGCGGCATTGGGCTTTTTCCACATCAAGGCGCACATCGCGGCGGGCATGGGCCTCATCGCGGCCTTGCTCGTGGCCATCTTCGCCTACGGCATGCCGGCCGACATGGCGGGCCGAGCGGCGTTGTTCGGCGGCTTCACCGGCCTGCTGCCCATCGGCTGGATCGTGCTGAACATCATCTTCCTGCACCAGCTCACCGAGCAGAACGGCAGCTTCGCCGTGCTGCAGGATTCGCTGTCGGGCATCACGGAAGACCGCCGCATCCAGCTGCTGCTGATCGCGTTCTGCTTCGGCGCCTTCTTTGAGGGCGCGGCGGGCTTCGGCACGCCGGTGGCGGTGACGGCGGCCATCCTCATCGGCCTGGGCTTCTCGCCGCTCGCGGCCTCCGGCCTGTCGCTGATCGCCAATACGGCGCCCGTGGCCTTCGGCGCCCTGGGCACTCCGGTGATCACGCTGGCCAAGGTGCACGGCTACGACCTGACGGAAGTGACGGCCATGATCGGCCGCCAGCTGCCCTTCTTCTCGCTGATGGTGCCGTTCTGGCTCATCTGGGCCTTCGCGGGGCGCAAGGGCATGTGGGAGATCTGGCCCGCCATCCTCGTGACGGGCGTGTCCTTCGCCATTCCGCAGTTCCTGGTGTCGAACTTCATCGGGCCGGAGCTGGTGGACATCATCGCCGCCATCGTCTCCATGGTTTGCCTCGTGGCCTTCCTGCGCGTGTGGAAGCCCAAGACCGTCTGGACCTCGGCCTCGCTGCGCCACCATGACGTGAGCGCCGCGGAGGCCAAGCCGGCCAAGCCCGTCACGCGCCACAGCACGCAGGCCCTGGTGGCCGCGTGGACGCCGTGGGTCATCCTGTCGGTGTTCGTGTTCATCTGGGGCCTGCCCTCGGTCAAGACCTGGCTCAACGGCCTGTTCGCGCCCGCCTTCCCTATGGACGGCCTGCACAACATGATCGAGAAGGTGCCGCCCGTGGTCGCCAAGCCCACCAAGGAGGGCGCGGTCTACGTTCTGAACCTGCTGTCGGCCACCGGCACGGGTATCCTGCTGTCGGCCATCGTCAGCGCCTTCGTCATGAAGTACAACCCGGTTGCCATCGTGCGCACCTTCTTCAAGACGCTGTGGCTCGTGAAGTACTCACTGCTCACCATCGTGCTGATGCTGGCGCTGGGCACGCTCACGCGCTACTCGGGCACCGACACCACGCTGGGCCTGGCGTTCGCCAACACGGGCGTGCTCTACCCCTTCTTCGGCACGCTCATGGGCTGGCTGGGCGTGGCGCTCACGGGCTCGGACACGGCCTCCAATGTGCTCTTCGGCGGCATGCAGAAGGTGGCGGCCGAGCAACTGGGCCTCTCGCCCAACCTCATGGGCGCGGCCAACAGCTCGGGCGGCGTGATGGGCAAGATGATCGACGCGCAGTCCATCGTGGTCGCGTCGACCGCCACGCGCTGGTTCGACCACGAGGGCGACATCCTGCGCTACGTGTTCTTCCACTCGATCGCGCTGGCCTGCCTGGTGGGCCTGTACGTGACCCTGCAGGCCTATGTGTGGCCGTTCTCCCTCATGGTCGTGCACTGAAGGGTATTGAGGCGCCAGTGCTTGTCTAACAAGCGCTGGAAGCTATATTTTCAATAGCAACGGGCGCCTTGGGCGCCCGTTGTCCTTGGGGGGCACACGGGATGGATCGTGCGCCGCGCTCAGCCGCGTTGCTCGGCGTAGGCCTGGTGCAGCCGTTGTCGCAATTCCTGCGCCGGCGGGCTCAGTCTTCGGTCGCGCCGTTGGAGGATGCCCAGCGTGCGCCAGGCGCTGGGATTGCTCAGCGGGACCCCGCACACACTGGGGTGGTGGGGCTGCAACGCCAGATGCGGCAGGGCGGCGAGCCCCAACCCTGCCTCCACCAGGGCCAGGGCCCCTGTCACGTGGTTGCATTCGTACCAGGCCACGGGCCGGTCGGGCAGTTCGGCCATGGCCTGGTCCAGCAGGAGACGGTTGCTGCTTTGCCGTGATACCGACACCAGACGCTGCCCCGCCAGCTCCGACCAGGCCACACTGGCGCGCTGTGCCCACGGGTGGGTTCGCGGCATGGCCAGAACGTATTGCTCGCGGGTGAGCGGCTCAAAGTGCAGATGGGGTTCCTGGCTGCCGGTGAAGCTCAACCCAAAATCGGCATCCCCCCGCGCCACGGCCTCGAGCACATGGCTGGCGTTCTCGTCGATCACGTGGATCTGCACGTCGGGCCAGTCCGACGCGAACCGGCCCAGCACGCTTGGCAGCAAATGGCTCGCAACGGAGGGAACGCAAGCGACCGTCACCCGCCCGCGCCGCAGCCGGGTTTGGTCATCAACCCGCTGGACGGCTTCTTCCAGCCCGGCCAGCGCCGCCCTGGCCTCCTGCAGAAACTCGGCACCCACGGCCGTCAGTTCCACGTGCCGTGTCGAGCGCTCGAGCAGGCGTGTGCCCAGCGCCTCTTCCAGCCGTTCCACCCGCCTGCTCAAGGCCGGCTGCGACAGGCACAGCACATCGGCCGCAGCGCGGAAGCTGGATTTTTCCGCGGTGACCACAAAGGCCAACAACTCGCCCAGGTCGAAATTAATGCGTTTCATGCAATAGAACAATTATATATTGCAATTAACAAATCACTGCCTCCTGCCTAGGATGGCGCTTTTTAACGCGCCAGCCGCTGGCCGGTGCCCTCTGGAGACCGCACTATGTGCACAAGAAGACTGCTGGCGGCAGGCATGCTCGCCATGGGCCTGCCTTTGGCTACCGTACCGGCCATCGCGCAAGACTTTCCCCCCAAGAAGCCGGTGACCCTGGTCGTGGGCTTCGCCGCCGGGGGCTCGGCCGATAGCGCGGCGCGCATCATCGCCAAAAAGCTCGGTGAGAACATCGGCCAGAGCGTGGTGGTGGACAACAAAGCGGGCGCGGGCGGCAATCTGGCGCACCAGCAGGTCGCCAGCGGGCCCGCGGACGGATCGGTGCTGCTTTTCGGGTCGGTGGGGCCGCTGACCATCGCGCCGCACCTCATGAAGGTGAGCTACGACCCGCTCAAGGACCTGGCGCCGATCAGCATGGGCGTGAGTTTTCCGAACGTACTGGTCGTGCATGCCGGCGCGGGGATCAAGACCCTGGCGGACTTCGTGGCCCTCGCGAAGAAGCAGCCTGGGGCCATCGGCTATGCCTCGACCGGGCCGGGTTCCGCGGCGCATCTGGCCGGTGAGCTGCTGAACGACGTGGCCCATATTGATACGCTGCACGTCCCTTACAAAGGCGGCGCTCCTGCCTTGCAAGACGTGCTGGGCGGCCGCGTGCCGGCGTTTTATGCGGCTCCGCCGTCCGCGCTCCCGCACATCGAGTCGGGCAAGCTCATTCCGCTGGCCACCACCGGCCTGGTCCGCCCCGCCTACCTGCCGAACGTTCCTACGATCGCTGAAACCTACCCAGGCTTCAACGCCACGAACTGGTACGCATTCGTGGCTTCGGCAAAGACGGCCAAGCCGATCCTGGACCGATGGAACGCGGAAATCGTCAAAGTGCTGAACACGCCCGAAGTGCGCGAGGCCCTTTTGAAGCATGGGCAGACGGCCGCCCCCAGCACCCGCGAGGAATTGGGGCGGTTCATTGCGGCAGAGCACGCCAAGTGGGGGCGCATCGTGCGCGAACGAAAAATTTCCGCCAATTGACGTCAATTGGTGTCAATTGATATCAATTGCAGCCAATGCGCGGCGGTGCGCTTTGGCCCTTCAGTGAAGTAAAACCCCAACCAATCAAGGAGACAAGGCATGCATTCATGCACCGATAATGGCGCGCCAACGGCCGCCGCCACCGCATCCAACCCGCCTTCGGCACAGGCTGGCGTCTACCCTGTAGGCCGTCGGCGCGTGCTGGGGTGGGTGTCCGGACTCGCGCTGGCCTGGGGGCTGGTGCTGGGCTCCGGCACCCCCCAAATCGCGCGGGCCGCCGACGTTCGGGTAGTGACATCGGGTGGCTTCTCTGCGGCGTATGACCAGCTGGTGCCCCTGTATGAACAGGCGACCGGGCACAAGGTCATCACGGAGCGCGGCGCCTCCATCGGAAACGCTCCGGACTCGATTCCCAGCAGAATGGCACGCGGCGAGCAATTTGACATCGTCATCCTCGCGGACTCCGCGCTCGATGGGCTGATCCAGCAAGGCAAGGTGCAGCCCGGCAGCCGTGTGGATCTGGCGCGCTCCATGATTGGGATGAGCGTGCGCAAGGGGACGCCCAAGCCGGACATTCGCACCGTGGACGCCCTGCGCCAGACGCTGCTCAACGCGCAGTCCATTGCGTACTCGGCCAGCGCAAGCGGCACGTATCTGTCCACGGAGTTGTTCCCCCGCCTCGGCGTGGCCGAGCAAATCCAGGGCAAGGCTCGGAAGATCTACAGCGAGCGCGTGGGTGCCGTGGTGCAGCGCGGCGATGCCGAGATCGGCTTCCAGCAGGTCAGCGAACTGCTCCCCTTCAAGGAGCTGGAGTACGTCGGCCCCTTGCCGGACGAGGTGCAGCAGCGGGTGTTTTTCTCGGCGGGCGTGGCCACGGGGGCTGCGCAGCCCGAAGTGGCCCAGCACCTCATTCGCTTCCTCGCCGCGCCGGCCGCGGCTTCCATCGTGCGCAGCACCGGGATGGAACCCGCCGCCAAGTAGGCGCGGCCAGGTCGCCGCGGCCCCTCCCCTCAGAAGGGTTATGCGGAAAAAGGAATGTTGGTATTAGGTTCGGTGTGAGTGAGTGAACCGCTCATGGCTTGCTCATGGTGTGGGTAGTGTGCCTGAAACCGCCGTTGTTGGCGGGCTTTCAGCCCTGGTCTTGGCAGTTTGTGGGTAAGGCCGGGACGAGTACGTAGATTCGCGGAACAACTACGGGGGGGCACAGCAATGCAACCAGAGTACCTCAGCTACGTCGAGCAGGACGCGACGCTCTTCGAAGCCGTGGCGCCTGTTCTCCCGGCACTCCGGTCGCTGTCTGCTGAGTAGGTTGAAACGCTGGTCTTATATCTGAAGTCGCTGCACTCCTACTACCCGTCGAGCGAGAACCACGTCGCCAACCTCGAGCGCTTCAGTGAGAAGCTCAAGTCGATTCGGGAGAGCACGGAGCAGACTGCGTTACAGCGCAAGGCGTCGGCAAAGCTGTTCAGGGCGATGGTCACAGGTGTAGTGGCCGGCGTATTCCTTGCTGCAGGTGCTGTCGCCCTGCTTGGTGGCGCGCAGTGGGGCGCTGTCTTGATTGCTGCAGCGGTGGGTCTCTTCGTACTGGCAGAGGTCCGTTATGGCAAGCCGGCTCTCAAAGCTGCCAAGGAGCAGGACCGACGCTACTTCCTCGAGTGCATTCGGGCTGCCCGAGCATGCAATGAACTCGATTGGTCGGGACTGTTCAGCTACAACGGCGTCACTCAACCGGGCCCGCAAAGCGATGCGGCCATCGAGCAGACTCGTCTCCGAATTGCCGCGCTCAGCGCACAGCTCCGCAACGCCCTCTACAACGACGAGTACATGCAGTACTTGGCCCATCGCTGAGCATTCAGGCAGGTCAGTGGTTCAGTCGTCGTCGAACACTGGAGGTGGTTCGCCTCGTTCAGCGCGGTGCTTGGCGAGCACCCTTCGAAAGTGCGCCTCCATCTCCTTGGCGCGCCTCACCTCGCGCTCGTACTCCTCCTTAGACTGCGGGCGTCGGCCGAACTGGTCCTGGAAGTAGTAGCTGCCGTCCTTGGACTTCACGACCGTGTACCCGGCCTGCTTGACCACCTTGTGCTTCGGGGGCAACAGAAACTCGCCGAGCTTGCTCCACACGGTCGTCTTCAAGTGACGCTCCGGGTAGAGGTCTTCTTCTGTCCGGCCAGCGATGTAGCGGTCAGCGCGGGCCTTGATGATGTAGTTGACCTCGAGCACCTGTTGCGGCGTCAGGGTGCGAGACCGAATGCAGTCGTCATAGCGCACCATCGGGTTGCTGGGGTCGAAGTACCTGGAATTGGTCCGCGGCTTACGTGCCTTCAACGGCCCGGGCGAGTGCGCGTACTCGACGTGCGTAAGGATGTACAGACGCTCACGGTCGAACGGGAACAGGGTCTGCGTGCCCTGCCAGTGCAAAGCCGGGTCCTGGCCAGCGGGAATCTTCGGGTCACCAGGGAAGACGTGCCGGTTGAAAAGCACGACCGGATGGTCCGAGAAGATGAAGCCCGAGCCCTCCGGTGCGCGAGCAATCTCAAGGCATCCCTCCGCCCACATCACGCAGTGCATGCGACGGAGCTCCTGCATCGCAACCATCAGGTCAAGTTGGCTCTGCTTGCGCGTCGTCGCTTGCACGAAACGCAGCCCCTTGGGCGTCCGCAATCGCAGCGCGTCCATGAACTCATAGACCTGCCAGTACGTGTCATGAACGGTATTGAAGTCTTCGGCGAGCCAGGCCTCGATAGCCCTCTTGCCGTACGTGTCGATGGCGCCGAACAACTGTCTTTCAATGACGTCGTCTGTGCGGCCTAGCCACCGGATGGTGTAAAGGTCTGGCTCCCAAAAGTGGGCGTCGGGCCCCTTGTTCAGAATGGTTCGGCCCACGCCCCTGACTTTGCCGCTCGCATCCCTGAAGACATCAGGTCGCATGTCCAGAATCTTGAAGCTGGTCTGCGCAGGCGCCAGAAACCCCTTCTGGTACCAAATCGGGATGTAGTGATGCCGATGAGACTGCTGACTCATCCCGGCAGGTCCGGCTGGTTTTGCACGATGGATTGCCCCAACCTAGCGAGATGCAGGTCTAGCGCGACCCTGCGTTCACTAGCTCGAGGTTGCGCGAGCACCGCCGCTCTTGCAGCACCGACATCGCCCACGAGTAGCACCTGGGTCTGCGCACGAGTCAAGGCTGTGTAGAGCAACGTCCGGTCAAGCAGTCGCGATTGGGTGACCGGAACGATGATGCGTGGCCACTGCGAACCCTGCGCCTTGTGCACCGTGATGGCGTAGCCGAGCTCGACGTCTTCCAGCATGTCGAGTGTGAGCGGCCGACGTTGGCCGTCGTCCCACTCGACCCATGCCAGCGCGAAGCCCGTGGCCTCGCCGGCGCCGTCGTGAAGGGCTCGCGGCATTTCCTCGACGTCCACGACGGTGCCCAGCGACCCGTTCTGCAGCCCTACCGCCCACAGGTTGTGCGTGCACAGGACCGTATCGCCGAGGCGCAAGCCGACGCTCTCCGGGCATTCGAACTCGTCGTTCCACTTCCGCACTTCGGAAGCGCGCCCGGCAAACCGGTCCTGACACAACGCGTTGAGCCCCTTCGTACCGGCAGGTCCGTTTCGCACCGCGCAGAGTACCTGGCTGTTGGCTCGGTCCAAGGCCAGCAACTCGACCACCGTCTCGGCAATCAGCTCGTCGCGGCAAGACAGGAAGGCAACCGGGGCCGTCTCATCGTCCGAGAACTCAGGCCAGCGCCCGGCTCGGATGGCTGCGGCAGTAGCGGCGATGGCACTGCCATAGCGCTTGACTGTCTTGAGCTCCACGAACGGCACCCCAGGTACGGCCCCCATCGCATGCAGCACGAGGCCGGGACCAACAGGCATGAGCTGATGGGGGTCGCCAACCATGACCAGGCGCACGTGGCTCGGCAAGACGCCACAGATGCGGCTCATCGAGATGACGTCGACCATGCTGGCCTCATCGAGCACTAGCACCGTCGGCCCGTCGAGCTGACCTTCTTCGTACGCCCTGAGGAAGCTTGCGATGGTGGATGCGGGCTGCCCCGTGGCCTCATGCATGCGCTTGGCTGCACGCCCGGCAAGAGCGACCTGCACCACTCGCAGGCCGACCCTGTCGTACACCCGGTACAGCGCCTTGAGGACCGTCGTCTTGCCGACCCCGGCGCCACCTGTAATGCACAAGAACTCGTGCTTCGCCGCGGCATGAAGCGCCGCGCGCTGTTCGTCATTGAGCTCGACGCCGTCCGTGACCCGCACTTCGTCGATGACGTGCTCGATTTCCGCAATGGACAGCAGCGGTGCCGAAGCTCTTGCTAACCGCTCGTGAATAGCCTGCGCAATCTGCCGCTCCATCACCATGGCACCCAACGGCTGCAGGCCGTGCTGGCCTTTGATGAAGGTGCCGTTGTTCAGCCCGCTCGACAGCGCCGCGGCCAGTTGGTCGCGCCAGCGCACGCCGACCGGCGGCTTGCCCAGCAGCGGCACTACGCGGTCCATGAGGTCGGCCGACAGCATTGCGGTATGACCGTCGGCGAACAGCCGATAGCACGCCTCCTCGACGGCACCTTGCACCCGACGAGGGTCATCGAGCTCGACCGCGAACTGGTCGCGCGCAAGACGGTCCACCTCCTTCCACCCTGCGCAGAAGGACAGCAGCCGATAGGGGTCGTCCTCGATACGTCGGCGGGCCTCTGAGCCGAAGAAGGCAAGCACCTTGCGCCCCAGCCTTGCATCAAAACCCTGGGCCTGCAGCCACTGCAAAGTGCGTGTGTCGCCAAGTGCCACCCAGGCGAGCACCATGCGCTGGGCTACCTCAGGGGTCAACACGGTGGCCAACGTCGAGGCGTCGCCAGCGTCGAGCAGGCCATACAGCCGCTCACCGAAGGCGTCCCATAGTCGGCGTGCCTTCACGGTGCCGATGCCCTCGAAGGCAGGGTTGTCGGCCAGGAACGTGATGACGTGTTCGCCCGAGGGGCGGGCCAACACTGCTTCCTCTGCCTCCACCTGCCGCTCGGTCATGATGAAGCCGTTGACCGACACTTGCCGCTCGACGACGGGCCCCCGAATGCTCCACCACTGCCCCCGCTCGACACGAGCTGCGCCGATGGCCAGCCGCGATGCCCGGACCACGACGTAGGCGGCCGCATCTACGACGGCGCCGCTATCGTTGACCGGCACCCCAGTGAAGATGGCCCCGCCGAACCCGCGAGGGTTCTGAGACCTCACGGTTGCGACCCGAACAGTGACAGACGCGCTCAACGCGGGAGCCTCCCTGTCTCGGCGAGGGCTTCCTGCAGCACCGCATAGCGCGACAGGGCGCGCTTGACCTCGGCCAACTCGGCACGCAGGCTGGCGTTTTCTTGCTCCAGCCGTTTGAGGCGCTCGGCGTCGCGCAGGCCACCTACCCCTTCGGCCTGCCGCGTTCGCGGCTCTACGGGGCCGCCAGAGGGCTCCGCGGCCGGCTTCGGAAGGACGCCCCGCTCCCGCAGGCCAGCCTCGAGGTCCTTGAGGCTGTCCCGGATACGGGGGTTCTGGCTCAGCACCGACTTCGCGAAGCCGCATTCCGCGGCGATGTCGGTACGGGACAGCACCCCTCGAAGCACCATCGAGCGGAAGTCGTCGTCCGTCTTGGAAGCCACCCAGGCCGTGAACTTCCTGACGTTCTCTTCCGCAACCTGTTGACCGCTGGCCATCACTGAGCTCCCTTGCTGCGGTCGCGCGGCGGCTTGGGCAGAGGCGCGTTGAGCATGGCAACCGTCACCCCCTTGCGCTCTGCGTTGGTAGCCCAGGTCACGAATTGCTCGAGAAGGAGCTGGTTCTCCTTCTCGAGGCGGTCCGCCTTGTCGCGATAGCGCTGGGCTTGCTCCAGCGCCGCCCGCACGCGCTCATCGCGCGGGGTGGCGGGTTTGCCCTTCTCGGCTGCCCGCACACCTGCCTTCTTCAGTCCGAAGGCGTTGGCAATCTGCGGATACTCGGCGAACGTGAACCGAGAGTACGTGATGCCGGTGGCCTTCGCTACTGCGGCAATCAGCAGGTCCCAGGTCAGCTTGCCAGTCCAGCCGTCGAGGGTATCGAGGACAACCTGGATGCGTTCTTCGGTCAGGTCCGGTGCGCGGGACTTCCTCATTGCAGCTTCTTTCGGGCAAGGCTCGGTGCGGCGATGGCGGCTCGCACCGCGTCAGTGGTGATGACGGTTGGCGTGTTGTCGACGGCCAGGCGAATTCGTGTGCCTGTGGGATGGGCCGGGTCTTCCAAGATGGCCAGTAGGGCGTTGACGCGCTCAAGGGTCCTCGACTGGTGAGCGACCCACGTGTTGGCGCCGTACTCTTCATCGCTGAACGCGGCCTTCGCTTGCTGCAGAAGATGCTCCGTCTCGTCTTTCAAGCGACGCAGATTGGCCTCCTTCTGTGGCTCACCCTTGACGCAGGTCTGCTCTTCGCAGTTGATGCAGTCTCGGTACATCTGGCAGGGCTCGCTCGCAAAGTTGTGCTCGCACCAGCCGTAGTCGGTGGTGTGCGCGGCCCGAAGCCCTTTGCCCTTGAACTCGCCACGTGCCACCAGGTCGCGAGCCCCGGTGACGGGGACCAACGCCGAGGTGAAGCCCGACTTCAGCGCTTCGCTGATGGGTGCCTGGACCTCGGCAGAAGACATGTGGTCGTACGCGCGGTTGTGCCTCGCGTCCTGCCGTCCGGAGAAGATTGCAATCTCGGCGCTGCTCAAACCTCCGAGGTGCGCGAGGGTGTTCAGGTAGTGCCGCAGGCTGTGGCTGCGAAGCGTGATGGGCGAGCCGTCATCCTCCAGGTAGCCGTACCGGCTGAACAGGGTTTCGCGGCCGTCCTTGATGGTCCCGAGAGCGTTCGCGATGGTGCTGTAGTCGACGCAGGAGAACATGCAAAGGTAAGTGGCCTTCGACGAGTGGTTCTCGTTGACCCGCATGAGCGCCATCGCGTCTTTGCAGAGCAGCTGCGAGTCCCCCGGCATGTGCGGGAAGGTGTCGGGCAACATCCCGATGACGGCGCGTTCCACGTCGGCAAAGCGATACCCGGACGCACGGTCATCCAGCGGCAGCGCCTCAAGCTTCGCCGTGTCCTTCGCCCAGGTCCTTGCGGAAGCGGCGCTTCCCTCGTTGCCCCAAAGCAGGAGGGATAACTCGGCCGCGCGGAGAACTTCGACTCCTCGAAGGTGCCTCGCGCCCTTGTGGAAGAACAGCTTGCCCGGATTAGCTGTGTACCAGGCCGCAATCTCCCTAGCCGGTGACGTGACCTTCAGCAGATTCCCTACGGCCTCCCTGGCAATGGGCGCCATTTGCGAAGGCAGCCACTTGGTGGTGTCCTCGGCCAGCTTGGAGCCGGACCAGCGAAGGCCTAGGAAGCCCCCGAAGCGACCCTCGCCCTCCACGATGCAGTTGCGCTTGAGCCGGACGACTTCATTGATTCGCTCGGGCGCACACAGTAAAAGCGCGGTGAAGCTCGCGACCAGAACATCAGCGGGCCTGTCGGCTTCGCGAAAGATTCCGGCTATCGCCCGCAACGCGGCGGGGGAAGGCAGCTTTTCCTGCCGTGCTGTCAGTGCCTCTTTGGAGATGCGCGACCCAGGCTCATCAGGCTTCTTGAGCCCGTGTCGCCAAGGAGCACGCAGAGAGATGAATCCCTTGTCGCGCATTAGCTTGGCCAGCAGTTCCAGCTGGCCCGCGACCCGATAGACCACGCCGGGAGACATCTGACCGCGCGCCAGCTCCACAGCGGTGTCCAAGACCTCAACAGTCACCGCCGTGGGGCGGGAGCCCTTGCCGCGCTCCCGAAGAGCCGCTTCGAGGCAGCGAAGGGCGGCAACACGGGGCCCTTGCGATTCGATTGGCCTGCTGTCCTGCAAGTAGACCAATGCCGCCTTCGCGAAATCGAGGAACGGCGCCGGCAGACACGGTTCAGCAGCCAGCCGCTTGGACGCTTCCAGGGTGCTGAAGATGGCCCGGTGCTTTGTGTTCTTGCCCTTGAAGTGGCCCACTTCCCAACTGTTCAGGTCGAACTGGACACGGGCACCAAGCACTACCGACGACCTGCACAAGGCGATAAAGGCTTCAAGGTTGGCCTGGGGCCCAAGCTCCGCCCGTGGCGTGAAATGCAGTACCGGTGCGCTCACTGCGGCGCGCCTCCTGCGCGCTGGGCACGAACCGCTTCACACTCAGCGATGACCTGTCGGACTGCGTTGATGGCGTCATCGTTGATGCGAGCCATCTGCGGGTCGTCTGCCAGCCTGGCTCGCTCGGCCTCGAGACGCGCAAGAACCTTCTCGTGCGGCGCATCCAGCCACGGCTCGAACTTGAAGCACGTGTAGCAGGCTACGGGCTTGTTGAACGCGCAGCCGCTCCCCTTGCCTGAGCAACTTGCCAGCGGCGCCGTAGAGACGCGCAAGTCGATGATGCGACTGCCGGGGGCACCTTTATGGGTTGAATGCTCCTCGTCCTCTACCAAGCGGCCCCGGAAGGCATTGGCGAGAGGCGCCAGCAGCGCATCCATGGCTTTGTCGATGTTCTCGACAATCTTCGGCGATGCCTCGAAGTAGACCCCAACGTTCTGGAGGTCGGCATGCCCGAGAGCGTCAGCGATGACCGCGCGGCTGGCGCCCTCTTCGGCCATGCGAGTGCCGAGCGTGTAGCGGAAGCGGCGAGTAGAAATGGGAATCGGGGCGTAGCCCAGGCGGTCGCTGGGTGGTGAGATGGCCTGTAGGGTCGAAACGAAAGCGCGCCCTAAGTCTCTCGCAGTGCAATGACCAAAAAACCTGTCATTGACAGGCCGCCGCTTCTCGGACTTGCCAGTAAGAACGCGCGCTTCGGGAAACATGGGGGAGTCCAGCGTCTCGCCTTGAGCCAACAGTGCATCGACGTGCTCCTTGACCATTCGTCCTGTCTGAGGGCTCAGGCTGAACTCCTTGAAGGCCGCACGGACATGTGCCGCACCGTTCTTGACCTGCGGAACCTGAAGCGCGAAGGAGTCCGGCTTGCAGACCAAGTCGGCGAGCTTCAGAGAGGCATATTGAGAGATGCGCCCGCCACAGGCGAACAGCAGGCGCGTGAGCACTGCCGCCCACTGGGGCAGCATGCCCCGCCCAAAGGCAGCATCGACCGCTTTGTAGAGCGAGGTGTACTCAGCATGACTAAACGGCCCATGCACCGGGTCGCGAGTCCGTACGGCCGCCCCCTTCTCGTTCCCTGGCTTACGTCTCTCGCGCAGATAGTCAACGGCAGCATCGTCTACCCCCGGCAGCCCTAGCGCGTGCCACTTCTGCACAAGGACATTCAAAGTCCCCACCCGCCAGGCTTCGTGAGGCTGCAGCCTTGCTCTGTAGCTTGAGACCTCGGCAACCGAGAAAGACGCGAATGGCGCCGGCCCCTCCCGCATCGAAAGGAAGTGGCAAAAGGCGCTGAACAAATTCTGCACGTAGTGAGGAGAATTGCCCTTGATGAACACGAGCAGGCAAGCCTTCAGGGAGTCACGGACGACGGCGAGGTTCTCTCCCAGGCGCAGGAAGTCCAGATGCAGCCTGAAGGGGCCATCGAACATGTCCCAAACGTCTTCTGTTGGACAGAAGGCGACACCGCTCTTGGTATGGGCCACTTCAGGCAACCGAAGGGCCAACGCATAGTTCAGCGCGTTAGTCGTTTGGCTTGAGCTGTGCATCGAGCTGTTCTTGGAGCTTCAGAGAAACGGCGCGACCCTGCTGGGCTGTCCTACGCCGTGTGTAGACCGTGGCAGTCTTTGAGTTCTCGGACCAACCTTGCTGGCTGTTGCGGGCTCTTTCCTCTTCGGTAGAGGACAAGCCGAGCGCTTCAGCCTGCTCCGAAAACCTCTCGTTCCACGTGTGCCGCATGACGTGACTCGTCAACTTCACCGGTAACCCCGGGCATGCCTGCCTCAGCTGGAAGAACAGCTTGTCGATGCTCGACAGAGACAGCGGGCTTCCATCGTCAGCAACGAAAATCTGCGGCACTCTTCGCGCCGCCTTGATTTGGTGGCGATGCGTGTTGATGTAGCTCCACAGCACCTTCATGATGGAAGGCGAGAGTTCGACCTCTCTGGCAAGCGTCTTAGTGCCCGGCTGGTGAAGGCGCGTGTCCTCGGGCGAGTCGGCACGCCGATAGACCCGCAGCCTGGGCTCTCTCGAGTCAAGGTCGCCGATTTGGAGTCCCAGCAGTTCCCCTCGGCGCATACCTGTAGCGAGTAAGACGACCACGATGACCCAGTTGCGTAGCCGCACGTAGCCCCGGTCCCACGGATTGGCCGGCGAATCGGGGTGGACCACACGCAGGAGTTGGTCCTGCTCATCCTTGCTTAGCCCGGTACGCGCATCAAGCTTGGCGCGGTGGGAGACCTTGGGCACGTGCGCCCGAAGCACCTTCAGTCCACGAGTCGCGTCACGCTGCAGATTCTTCTGCGCCGCCTCGGGAAGGTCCGCCGCAACGTAGTCGGCAAGGAACTCAAGGTACTTCGCGATGTACCGAATGCGACTCGCGCTCGTGGCGGCGTCGACAGGTTGGCGCTCGGGGGGACCGGACTTGCCGCGACGAAATCCGATGCGGGAGATGTGAATGACGTTCGAAGCCGAGTCAGCCTCTTCGGAGTCATCATCGAGGTCGTCGATTCGGTACTGCGCTGCCGAAGCAAGTCGGTCCAGTTCGGGGACCGTCAAGAACTTTGCGTCGCGAAGCCGGGCCACCAAGTCGACTTGCGCTGCCGCAAGCTCGCGATACAGGAGCGCGATGCAACTGCAGGCTACGTGGATGGTGTTGGCAGCCCGCCCTTGTCGGCGGTAGCCATCCAGGAAGAGCGTGACCTCGTGCACGGGCAGCCCGCCACGAACCTGCAGGACCGACAGGCGCTCGCCGTTGCGAAAGCGGATGCGCTTGGCGTAGTACTGAGTCACTTACCCACCGATTCTCAAAGTAGTAGATATTTAGTCTAGCTACTTCGCGGCGGATTGTCGATTGTTGATAGTGAAAAAAGCCCGCGTTCCTAGGGAAACGCGGGCTTCAATCAACAAAAAAGAGTGGTTTTCTTGTCTAGAAGGGAATGTCGTCGTCCATGTCGTCGAAGCCCGAGGCTGCGCGCGGGGCGGGGGCTGAGGGCGCAGGGGCCGGGCGCGGCGCGGGCGCTGGGCGGGCTGGCGCGGGGGCCGCGCGGCGCGGGGCTTCATAGCCGCCACTGTCGCCGCCGCCAAAGCCGCCGTCGTCGTAGCCTCCCCCCTGGCCGCCGCCCATGCCTTGGCGGCTACCCAGCATCTGCATGGTGTCGGCGCGGATTTCGGTGGCATAGCGCTCCTGGCCGCTCTGCTGGTCGGTCCATTTGCGCGTGCGCAGGCTGCCTTCCACATAGACCTGCGAGCCCTTGCGCAGGTACTGGCCCACGATCTCGGCCAGGCGGCCGTTGAAGACCACGCGGTGCCACTCGGTGGCTTCCTTGTTTTCGCCGGTGTTCTTGTCGCGCCAGCGGTCGGTGGTGGCGATGGTCACGTTCGCCACCTGGTCGCCGCTGGGGAAGGTGCGCATCTCGGGATCGCGACCGAGGTTGCCGACGATGATGACTTTGTTGACGGATGCCATGGGTGATAAGCCTTTTAGAGAGAGGTGGCGCAGGCATAAGCGGAGGGGGTCCCGCGCCAGATGCGCCATTGTGCCGCAAGCGCCCGGCCAGGGGCAGCCGCAGGATTTCCCGGCTTGACCGGCGCTGGCAGGGCCTCGCGCCGGTGCCGGTCAGCCATGGCGCCCCACCGGCCGCAGCGGCCAGGTCAGCGCCAGCCACAGCGCCGTGAGCAGGGCCGTGGCCGTGAACAGCCCTGGCGCCCCGGCCCATTTGGAGAGCGCGCCGCCCAGGGCGCCACCCGCGAACAGGCCCAGCGACTGCAGCGTGTTGTAGGCGCCCAGTGCCGCGCCGCGCAGCTGCGGCGGTGCCATGCGCGACACCAGGCTGGGCTGCGTGGCCTCCAGCGCATTGAAGCCGCAGAAGAACACGAACATCAGGCCGCCCAGCACCGCGAGCGTGGGCGCAGCGCCGCTGACCGCGAGCAGGCCGAGCCCGACCTGCACCGCCAGCACCAGAGCGATCGCCGCGAGCAGCGCCGCGCGCAGCCGCCCGCGCCGCTCCAGGGCGAACAGCCCGCCCATGGCGGCGAACGACAGCACCACCGCGGGCAGGTAGATGTGCCAGTGCTCGGCCTTGGGCAGGCCCGCCTGCACGAGCATCGCGGGCACGGCCACCCACATGGCCATCTGCACCGTGTGCAGCGCGAACACGCCCATGTTCAGCCGCAGCAGGTCGGTATGGCGCCACAGGTCGGCCAGGCGCCCGCGCGGCGCATCGGCATGCCGCGCGGACTCGGGCGGCACGCCCCAGAGCACCACGGCCACGCCGGCCAGCGCGAGCGCGCAGGTCAGCCCGAACAGACCCGAGAGGCCGATCCACGCCGACAGCGCTGGCGCCGCCACGAGGGCCACTGCAAACATGAGGCCGATGCTGCCGCCCACGAGCGCCATGGCCTTGGTGCGCACCGCATCGCGCGTCTGGTCGGCCAGCAGGGCCGTCACGGCGGCCGACACGGCACCCGCGCCCTGCAGCGCGCGGCCCACGAGCAGGCCCGTGAGCGAATCTGCCAGCGCAGCCGCCAGGCTGCCCGCCGCGAACACCAGCAGCCCGGCCACGATCACGCGCTTGCGCCCGAAGCGGTCGGAGGCCATGCCCAGCGGCAGCTGCAGCACCGCTTGCGTGAGGCCGTAGATGCCCATGGCCAGGCCCACCAGCGCGGGGTCGTCACCGCCGGGGTACTTGCGGGCTTCGAGGGCAAAGACCGGCAGTACGAGGAACAGACCCAGCATGCGCAGCGCGAAGATGAGCGCCAGGCCGATGCTGGAGCGGCGCTCGAGTGGGGTCATGCGCTGGGGGGCGGGCGTCGATCGGGCTGCGGCAGCATCCGACTGGGAAAAAGAAGAATCCGGCACGGCGTGCACTGAGGCCAGTAAAGCAAAAGGCGATTTTCACCGATTGGCGTCCTGCATGCCTGAACCCGTGAAAGCCAGGGGCCAAGGGGGCTGCCCAACGGCCCGCCCCGCTGGGCCGGGCCCTTTTTCGAAAAATGCAGGCAAAGATGCCTGTAGCGCTTGATGGGTGAGTGGTGGTAGCTATGTTTTTGAGAGCGTGCCGTTTCTACCCATTTCTGCTATTGGCGCGTGTCTCAACACCGCCGCGCCAAGCGGCGCTGCCTGCGCCAGCCCAACGCGCCCAGCGCGGCCGACAGCAGCCCCAGCGCCCAGGGCGCATCCACCGGAATGGAGGCGGGGTCGCTCACGACAGGGCCTGCAACGAGCGCAAACGGATCCCGGATGGCCCCTGCCACGGGGTCTGAATCACCCACTCCGTTGTCAGTGATGGTGTAGCTCACGGTCTTGCGATCGGCACTCAGTGTCACTCCCGCCAACGGGAACCAGGTGGAGCTGGTTGCCCCGACCGTGGCGGGGCCGTATTTCCAGAACTGCACTCCCGGCGGCAAGGGCTGGGGGTATTCGAGCGTCATCGTCACCGATGCCGTGCACCCGCTGGCCTGGAATGCGTATTCCCCATAAAGCATGGTTTTGCCTGCCGGGGCGGGGTTCGAGAGGCTGGCGAAGCCGCTGGTCGGATCCAGCGTGCAGCTTGCGCCGCCTCCGCTGAGCGTTGCCGTTGCGGTACCCGGCATGTCTGGCGCGCTGCCACTGACCGTCAGCAGACGTGGGATCACGGCGCTGGAGGCTGCCGATGGCGCACTGGTGCCAACGCTGTTGGTGGCTGTCATCGTGAAGGTGTACGACGTGCCGTTGGTCAGCCCCGTCACGGTGCAGGAAGTCGCCCCCGTGGTGGAGCAGCTGCCCGAGGGCGTGCCCGTGACCTGGTAGCCCGTGATGGGGCTGCCATTGGACGCCGGTGCGCTCCATACCAGCGAGACGGAACGATCGCCCGCGGTGACGCTCGTGAAGGAGGGGGCGGCGGGTGCGGTCGGGGCAGCGCCAATCACCAGCTCGTTGGTGGTGGTGTCGGTGGACGCATTGCCGGCAAGGTCGGTCGCAGTGGCGGTGACGCTGTGGGTGCTGCTGTAGGTCAGCGCCAGGGTGCCGCTGGCAGGCGTGGCCGATGCCAGGTTCAGGCTCCAGTTGCCTCCCGTGGGCACCACGGCATACGTGGCGCCGCCGACGGAAACCGTCAGTGTTTCGCCGGCGGCCAAGGTGGCAGTGCCGGTGAGTGTGGGCGTAGTGCTGGTCGCCACCAGAGCGTTCACGGTGGGAACGGTCGGCGCGGTGGTGTCCAGTACATAGGCGCTCGACCAGACGGCGCCGCTGTTGCTTGCGGCATCACTGACGCGGGCTTTGAGCGTGTTGCTGCCGGTGAGCGTTACTCCCGACAACGACCAGACGTTGGAACCCACACTGGCGGTCGCAGTGGCCCAGGTGGCGCCATTGTCCAGAGATACCTGCACGGTTTCACCACTGGCCAGGTTGGCCGACAGCGTACCGCTGACCGTTTGCGCTGCCACTTTGGTGATCAAGTCGGTGCTGCTGGCACCCGTGTCGGCAGAAAAAGCCGCAGTGGCGACGGTGGTCGTTGGGGCCGTGGTGTCAATCACGATGTTTTTGTTGGCTCCCAGCGAGCCGGCTGCACCCGGCGCGCTCAGTTGGAGCAAGGCATTCACATGGATGCCACCACTGTCCTTGATGGTGGCGCCATTCAGCACCAGTGCGCCAGTGCTGCTGTAGTCGAGGTCGGCGCTGTTGTGGCCGGCGGCAACGGTGTAGCTGAAAGTCAGGGTGCTAGTGCCGGAGCCACTTGCGTAAGCTGCGGTACCGCCGGAATTGAGTGCCAGAGTCGGGGTGCCGCCACTGGTGTCCACGACAACAGCGCTGCTGAAACCGACGGTGATGGAGATGGCCTGGCCGGCGCCGTAGCTGCCATTGGCGTTGCTGGAGCTGACGCTGGTAATGCTGGGCTGTGAACCGTCGACCAGTACGCCAGCAGTGCTGCCCAAGCCGTTCAATGTGAGTACGGCATTGTTGCCGGCGAGGTCGCTCAGCGTGCCGCCATTGGCGTTGAGGGTGCCGACGGTGATGCCATTGGCATCGACGTCGCCGTTGACCACGGTATAGCGAAACACCAGCGCGCTGGTGCCCGAGCCGCTTACATAAGTAGCGTAGCGGGTAGTGGCGCCGACCACGATGGCGATACGCGGGGTGCCGCCGCTGGTATCGGCGTGGACTGATTCGTTGAAGTTCACCGTGAAGTCCAGCGAATCACCAGCGTAGTAGGTGGCATTGGGCGGAAGCGCCACGGAGGTCACGGCAGGTGCCGTGGTGTCGAGCATGTAGCTCTGGTTGGCGACAGGGCCGACGTTGCCAGCGGCATCAGTAACCCGGAAGCTCAGGTTGTTGGTGCCGTTTGCCAGCGTAGCGCCGCTCCAAGCCAGCGTGGTGCTGCTGACCTTGCTGCTGACATCGAACCATGTGGCCCCGCCGTCCAGCGAACCGTAGACGACATCGCCGAGGGCCAGCGTACTGCTCAGCGTGGCACTGATGGTCTGGCTGGCGGCGTTCGTGATGAAGTCGGTGGCGCTGAGGCCCGTGTCTGCAGACAGCCCGAGATTGCTGAAGGTGATGGAGGGGGCGGTGGTGTCGAGAGTGTAGGTGTGGGTGTAAGCAGTGCTACTGCCGTTGGCGTTGGTCACCCGGGCTTGAAAGGTGTTGCTCCCAGCCAGCGTGGCGTTCGTGCTCCACGTGCTACTGCCGACAGCGCTGGTGGCATTGCTCCAAGTGGAGCCGTTATCAAAGGACACCTGGACGCTTTCGCCCGCCAACAGATTGGCCGACAGGGTGCCACTGATGGTTTGCGCTGCAACGTTGGTGATGAAGTCGCTGCTGCTTTGCCCAGAATCTTGCGACAGAGCTGCGGTAACTACGATGGTGCTCGGCGGTCCTACGATGTTGCTCAGCACAATATTGTCGAAGCCCCATTCAAAGACACCCCCGGAATCAGCTGTGGTTATGACCACGCTGCTCACCCCGACGAAGTATCCAGGATGCACCGCAGTTGAAAGGTTGAGCACCCGCGAGTTGCCTACAGAATTGGCAGTGAAAGTTTCGCTACCCTTACTAGTGGTGAGAGTGATGGTTGCTCCATCACCCCCCACTTGGGCCAGCGTGAAAGAGGTCAAGTCGAATGTTTTTCCGCCGGACATCGTCAAGACAAGGCGTGACTCTGTGTAAAAACCGCCTTCTCCCGTCGCCATGACATTGCCGCTTGCATCGGGGACATCGAATCTGAACGCATTTGACTCGGAGTCAACCAACATGTTGCTATCGGTCGACGTGATCACCATCGTGTCAGAACCGATTGTTTGGGTAATCGTTTTGCTACTAGCCGGAGCGACGCTTTCAAAGTCGAAAGTCGTGCTGGCCAGCAGGTGCGGATACCCGCGCACTGTCAGCTTGGCGGTTTCGATGGCGCCCGTTTGGTATTCCAGCACCCAGTTGCCGCCTTGTGCGGCGTCGCCCGTGGCGTCACTGGAAGCCGCGACATCGACCCCCATGGTGGCGGACAGACTTTTGACAAAGGCCCGGCCTGAAATACCCGACGCCACGTCGCAGCTATACAGCAACACATCGCCACCCGTAACCAAGGCTCGGCCTAGTGCGGACAGCTCTGCTTGTGTGGTGGCGTCAGCCAGCGATTCCTGGGTGAGCACTGCTGTGCCCAGCCGCACCACCCCGGCGGAGCCATGCGACAGGATATGGATGGCGTCATAGCCGCTTGCGGTGGCGGCCCATTGCGCGATCTGCGCCAATCCGTCCTTGCTGCCGTCGAATTCCACAATGCCGATGCCTGCGCCAATGTCCCGCGCTAGGTCTTGATAGTCCTTTACCGAGGTATCCACCAGGGCCACTTCTTTGCGCCCTTCAAGCTGCGATGGGTTGGCCGCGCGAGTTTCCGCCGCGTGCGCGGTGAAACCGACCCCGGACGCCGCCATGGCGGCAACCATGGCGAACGCAACCAGGCATCGCGCGGAAATGCGGTGGAGGCATTGACGTGAGAAAAGAGCAGCGTTCATGGGGCAGGTTTCAGAGAGACAGCATCAGGCAGAGCTGGGCGGCTCAACTGCATCGAGAGCGGCTTGGCTGTGGGGATGTCGGAGCAGCCACGGGCAGGCGGGGGGCACCTCGTGGCGGGGGGGCTGCCCAAATATCCGGGAAAACTTGATGTAACACAAGTAAAAAAGATGACCCGTACGCTAGGAATCGCGCAAGTGCATGCCTGCGGTGCAGAGTCGCCGCTTTCTGCTACCCATTCATGGACCAGGCCCCGCCGGGCAGGGCGCCGCCTATGATGTAAGGTTTCCCTTCCGCCTTCCCGCCCGTGACCCGCCCCGACGAACCCACCCCTCCGGCCGATGGCCCCTACCTCGCCCGCGCGCTGCGCGAGCAGCGCATCAGCATCCGGGGGGCACGCACGCACAACCTCAAGAACATCGACCTGGACATTCCGCGCAACCAGCTCGTGGTGATCACCGGGCTGTCGGGCTCGGGCAAGTCCAGTCTGGCGTTTGACACGCTGTATGCCGAGGGCCAGCGGCGGTATGTGGAGAGCCTGTCGGCCTATGCGCGGCAGTTTCTCGGGCGGCTCGACAAGCCCGACGTGGACCTGATCGAAGGGCTGTCCCCCGCCATCAGCATCGAGCAGAAGGCCACCAGCCACAACCCGCGCTCCACCGTGGGCACGGTGACCGAGATCCACGACTACCTGCGCCTCTTGTACGCGCGCGCGGGCACGCCCTTCTGCCCCGACCACGGCCTGCCGCTCGCGGCCCAGACCGTGAGCCAGATGGTGGACGCCGTGCTCGCGCTGCCCGAGGACACGCGCCTCATGGTGCTGGCCCCTGTGGCGCGCGAGAAGAAGGGCGAGTTCACCGAGCTGTTCGCGCAGATGCAGGCGCTGGGCTACATCCGCTTCCGCGTGGACGGGCAGATCTATGAACACGAGAGCCTGCCGCCGCTCAAGAAGACCGAGAAGCACGACATTGACGTGGTGATCGACCGCGTGAAGGTGCGTGCCGAGATGCAGCAGCGCCTGGCCGAGAGCTTCGAGGCCGCCCTGCGCGTGGGCGGTGTGGAAGGCAACGGCCGCGTGCTCGCGCTCGAGATGGATTCGGGCCAGGAGCACCTGTTCAGCAGCAAGTTCGCCTGCCCCGTGTGCAGCTATGCGCTGCCCGAGCTGGAGCCGCGCCTGTTTTCTTTCAACTCACCCATCGGCGCCTGCCCGGCCTGCGATGGCATCGGCCAGCAGGAGGTGTTCGACGCCACGCGCGTGGTGGCCTTCCCCTCGCTCAGCCTGGCCAGCGGTGCCATCAAGGGCTGGGACCGGCGCAACGGCTACTACTTCTCGATGCTCGAAAGCCTCTCGCGGCACTACGGTTTCGACGTGGAGGCGCCGTTCGAGGGCCTGCCCGAGCACGTGCAGCGCGCGGTGCTCCACGGCTCGGGCGACGAGGAAATCGCCTTCAGCTATGTGATGGACAGCGGCCCGTCCAAAGGCAAGGCCATCGTGCGCAAGCACCCGTTCGAAGGCATCCTGCCCAACATGACGCGGCGCTACCGTGAGACCGATTCGGCCGTGGTGCGCGAGGACCTCGCGCGTTACCGGCAATCCCAGCCCTGCCCCGAATGCCAGGGCGCGCGCCTGCGCCGCGAGGCGCGGCATGTGCGGGTCGGCGAGGGCGAACAGGCCCGCGCGATCTACGAGGTGAGCCACGTGACACTGGCTGACGCGCTCGCGTGGTTCCAGCGGCTGCAGCTCACGGGCGCCAAGGCCGAGATCGCCGACAAGGTGGTGCGCGAGATCGCCACGCGCCTCACCTTCCTCAACGACGTGGGCCTGAACTATCTGAGCCTGGACCGCAGCGCCGAGACGCTCAGCGGCGGCGAGGCCCAGCGCATCCGCCTGGCCAGCCAGATCGGCTCGGGCCTCACGGGGGTGATGTACGTGCTGGATGAGCCCAGCATCGGCCTGCACCAGCGCGACAACGATCGTCTCATCGCCACGCTGCAGCACCTGCGCGACATCGGCAACAGCGTGATCGTCGTCGAGCACGACGAGGACATGATCCGCGCGGCCGACCACTGCGTGGACATGGGGCCGGGCGCCGGCGTGCACGGCGGCCGCGTGATGGCGCAGGGCACCTACGCCGAGCTCTGCGCGCACCCGCAGTCGCTCACGGGGCAGTACCTCTCGGGCGCCAAGCACATTGCCGTGCCCGCGCGGCGCACGCCCTGGCTGCCGGTGCTGGAGGCGCCCGCAGCGCCCGAGGCGCCGAAGAAGGGCAAGCCGCGCTTTCCCGAAACGGCGGCCAGCCAGCGCAAGAAGGAGCGCCTGGCCGAGCACCGTGCCACGCAGGGCGCGCTGCAGGCGCTGCGGGTGCTGGGCGCCACGGGCCACAACCTGAAGGGCGTGAGCGTGGAGTTTCCCGTGGGCCTGTTCACCTGCGTGACGGGCGTGTCAGGCTCGGGCAAGAGCACGCTCGTGAACGACACACTCTACGCCGCCGTGGCGCGCCACATCTACCGCGCGCACGAGGAACCGGCGCCGCACGAGGCCATCGAGGGGCTGGAGTATTTCGACAAGGTCATCAACGTGGACCAGTCGCCCATCGGCCGCACGCCGCGC
>JAYSFC010000040.1:0-28814 GCA_041913505.1 Acidovorax sp. | reverse complement strand
TGCAGTAGCTGCAGCGGAAGTTGCAGCGGTCGGTCACGCTGATGCGCAGGTCGCGTAGCGGCCGCGCCAGGGTGTCGGCCAGATGCCCGGTGGGGGCGGCCACCAAGCCCTGCGGCACGGCGGGAGCGAGCGCCTGGGCGCGCTGGTCCACGAGGGGAATGACACGTTCAGCCATGCCGGAATTGTGCCGCATGGGCCTTGTAGGGGTATCGGTGGGGTGTGGAAATTTGATGCGCATCAAGAGTGCGGTGCGTGCTCCGCGCCACGGAAAGCGCAGGCATTGATGGCGGTCAGTGGGCGGTGGCGCGCGCGCTCTCAGAATGGGCGCCATGCAATGCTTCCATCCCTCCCTTCCTTCCTCCACCTGCCGCCGCAGCCGCCGCACGGCAGTGCGCACGTTGGCCTCGGTGGTGCTCATGTCGGCGCTGCCCCTGTCGGCCCAGGCGCGCATGGCGCTGGCGACGGCCATCAACCGCACTGCCCGTTTTCGGGCGCTCTCGCAGCGCATGGCCAAGGCCTATGGTCAGCTCCAGCTGAACGTCGTGCCCGCCCGTGCCCGCGAGGTGCTGGAGCACACGCACCGCCAGGTGCGGTCGGGATTCGAGGACATGGAACGCCAGAGCTGGCCGCCAGAAGTGGCGCGCATGCTGGCGGACGTGCGCCGCAGCGCGGAGCGCCTGGATGCATTGGTGGCGCAGGCGCCCTCCAAGGAGGGTTTTCAGGCCGTTTCGGCCCAGGCCGACCAGATGCTCGCCCTGGCCAACACCACCACCGAGGCCCTGGAGCGCCTGGCCCAGGCGCCCACCGCGCGCCTGGTGAACATCGCCGGCCGCCAGCGCATGCTCTCGCAACGCCTGGCCAAGAACTACGAACTCGTGGCCGCGGGCCTGGACAGCCGCGCGGTGCGCGAGCAGATGGCGGGCGACGTGGATGAGTTCCAGCGCGCCCTGGCGCAGCTGAACAAGGCCCCCATTTCCACGCCGGCCATCCGTTCGGCGCTGGAGCTGGGCCAGGCTCAATGGCTGTTCTTCGACGCTGCCCTCAAGCGCCAGCCCGACGGGCGCGGCCTGGACGCCGTGGCCACCACCAGCGAGCGCATCCTGGAGGTCATGGACAGCCTGACCTCGCTGTACGAGGTGGCCCTGCAGGACGTGCTGGGCTGACCTGGCAACCCGGCAACCCGGCAACCCGGCAACCCGGCAACCCGGCAACCCGGCAACCCGGCCGTGGCGCCCCGCGTGAGGCGGGCTGCGGCCGCACCTGAATTCCAAGAAAGAACGGGAGACCCTTGCATGCCCCTGTCCAACGCATTGCTGCCGCGTGCCATCGCGCGGCGGCGCTCCTTCCTGGCCCTTGGCACCGCCGCGTTCGGCGGGTGGGTCCTGGGCGGCTCTGCCTGGGCAGCGCCCCGGGCGCCGCTGGCGGTCGCCATCAACCGCGCCGCGCGTTTCCGGGCGCTGTCGCAGCGCATGGCCAAGGCCTACTCGCTGCTGCTGCTGGATGTGGAGACCAAGGGGGCGCTGGCGGCGCTGGGCGCATCGCGCAAGCTGGCAGCCGCGGGTTTTGAGGAGCTGGACCGCGGCGGCTGGAATGCCGACGTGGCCGCGCTGCTGCCCCCGCTGCACCGCAGCTTCGACGCCTTCGACGCCGTGTTGACGCACACCCCCAGCCGCGATGGGGTGGCGGAGGCGTCCCGGCATTCCAACCAGGTGCTGGCCGCGGCGGACCAGCTGACCGAGGCCCTGGAGCGGCAGTCTTCCTCGGCGGGCGACAAGCTGGTGAACCTGGCCGGGCGCCAGCGCATGCTCTCGCAGCGCCTGGCCAAGAACTATTGCCTGACGGCGGCGGGCCTGGACGATGCGCCGGCGCAGGAGCAGCGCAAGCAGGATGCGCAGGAGTTTCGCCGCGCGCTCACCCTGCTGGCCCAGGCGCCGGCCAACACCGATGCCATTCGCGCTGATCTGCAGGCGGGCGAGGCGCAGTGGGTTTTCTACGAGGCGGCCCTGGCGCGCACGCCCGACGCGCGTGGTGTGCGCAATGTGGCCATGGCCAGCGAGCGCATGCTGGAGATCACGGACAGCCTGGTCGTGAAATACGAGGCGGCGGCCACGGCCGCCGCTGCCTGAGGAGCCCGGTTAGGCCTGCAAACGGCTTGCAGTGCAGGTGTATTCTGCAATGTAAGCTATGTTTTCAGGAGCTGGTGGTTTGCTCAAGCCGCCGCTTTGGGCGCCAGCGGCGCACGGCCATGGAACTGTGGATAGTGCTCCTTCACGCCATCGCCGTTGAAGTCCCAGCCCGTGCACTGGCCCAGGTGGCGCGGCGGTTCGTCGCCCTCGCTCTTGAACGCGGCATGGACGGTCTGGAACGTGGCCGTGGCCAGGTTGAACAGCAACTCGCGCAGGTGGGTGCAGCTGGCCACGCCGCCCAGATGGGTCTGGATGGCCTGGCGCCAGCCGCGCGCCATGCTGCAGCCCACCATGGCCTGCAGGGCGCGCTGGGCCTCGGTGCAGCCGCCCAGGGGGTGGGCGTCCATGGCGGACTCGATGGCGTGCACGACCAGGTGGTGGTCGACTGTCACGCGCAGCCACATGTGGTGCACGGGTTGGCCCGCGCGGCGCACTTGGTCGGGGTTGCGCAGCGAGGGCAGGTCATGGGTCTTGCTGTCGTGCAGCTCGCCCTCGATGTCCCATAGTCCGTCCTCGCGTTCGAAGCCCTGGTAGGTGACGAGGCGGACATGTCTGGCGGTGCGGGGAGCGGGGGAGGACAGGGGCATGGGAAAAAACGCGTGAAACCGGGAAGCGGGGGGCAAAGAAGCGAAGCGGGCCGGCACCGTGGTGCCCTGGCCCGCCGGGGGATTATCCGTGGCGCACGGCCACGGTCTTGAGCGTGGTAAAGCCATACAGCGCCTCGAAGCCCTTCTCGCGCCCGTAGCCGCTCGACTTGACACCGCCGAACGGCAGCTCCACGCCGCCGCCCGCGCCGTAGTTGTTGATGAACACCTGGCCGCTGGCCACGCGGCGGGCCATGCGGAACTGGCGTGCGCCGTCGCGCGTCCAGACGCCCGCAACGAGGCCGAAGCGCGTGGCGTTGGCCAGTTCCACGGCGTGGTCCTCGTCCTGGAAGGCCATGGCCGAGAGCACGGGGCCGAACACCTCCTCTTGCGCCAGGCGGTGCTGCACGGGCACGTCGCGCAGCAGCGTGGGGGCCTGGTAGAAGCCGCCCTCGGGCGCTTCCTGGACGATCTGGCCCTGCGCCACCATGGGAATGCCCGCCACCTGGGCGTCTGACAGGAAATCCCAGACGCGCTGCTGCTGGCTTTGGCGGATCAGCGGGCCCACGTCGAGATCCAGGGCGGCGGGGCCCACGCGCAGCTGCTCGATGGCGCGGCCCAGGCGCTCCAGCAGGGGCTCGTAGATCAGCGAGTCGACCAGTACGCGCGAGCCGGCCGAGCAGGTCTGGCCCGCGTTCTGCACGATGGCATTGACGATGACGGGCACGGCCGCGTCGAGGTCGGCGTCGGCAAAGACGATCTGCGGGCTCTTGCCGCCGAGTTCGAGCGTGACGGGGCAGTGCCGCTCGGCCGCCACCTGCTGGATGAGCGTGCCCACCGTGGGGCTGCCCGTGAAGCTGATGTGGTCGATGCCTGGGTGGCGCGCGAGCGCGTCGCCCACCTCGTGGCCGTAGCCCGTGACGATGTTGATGGCCCCCGCCGGAAAGCCCGCCTCGGCCGCGAGCTGGGCCACGCGCAGCAGCGAGAGACAGGCGTCCTCAGAGGGCTTGACCACGCAGCAGTTGCCTGCGGCCAGTGCGCCGCCCACGCTGCGCCCGAAGATCTGCATGGGGTAGTTCCACGGCACGATGTGCCCTGTCACGCCATGCGGCTCGCGCCACGTGAACACGCTGTAGCCGTCCTGGTAGGGGATGGTCTCGCCGTGCAGCTTGTCGCAGGCGCCCGCATAGAACTCGAAGTAGCGCGCCAGCGCGAGCGTGTCTGCGCGGGCCTGCTTGGTGGGCTTGCCGCAGTCGCGCTGCTCCAGGGCCGTGAGTTCGTCGGCATGTTCGAGCACCTTGGCCGACAGGCGCATGAGCAGGCGCCCCCGGTCGGCCGCGCTCGCCTTGTGCCACACGGTCTGGTGGCACTGGCGCGCCGCGTGCACGGCCGCGTCAATATCCTCGGCCGTGCCGCGCTGGATCTCGTCGAAAGGCTGGCCATCGGACGGATCGATCACCGCGATGGTGCGGCCGGACGGGGAGGGCACGGAGGCATTGGCGATGTAGTGGTACTGCATGGGCCAATGGTACGGAACGGGGGAGGCTAGCGCCAGAAGTTCGGCAAAAAACCCGGGATGTGCTTTTCGCTACGAGGTTGTTTGCTATTTAATTGGTAGCGATTGCGCGGCAATGCAACCCGGACCGAGGTATCGACATCGCTGCGCCCCACGCCTGAGGTGGTGGCCCTGACCGCGTCAACTCCGGCAGGCTACGAGAACATCATGGCAAGAATGGCTGCGTCGTCTGCCCAGTTCAGCAGCGCGTACCCCGCCAGCCGGTAAGCGAGCGCTGTGGCATGTTCGATCAGATCTTGCGGTGTCATGGGGGAGGGGGCGGGCGATCCGCTGCGCGTTTTCTTCGGGGGAGTGTGAAATGTAGCCTGGACGGCCTGCCCCTTCCGATCCACGGTCCGCCTCGGGCGTTCATGCCGCCGAGGTTGTCATGCTCCCGCCAATGGACAAGAATCGCGAATTGACGCATGCAAAAGTGCTACCGTCCCACGGCTGGGCGCGGCGCGCCGCAGGACGGATCCAAGCCGCCGCGAAACCGAATGAGGAGATCGTTATGACCCGATTGGCTTCTCACTTTCTGGGGTATTGCGTGACTGCGGCGGTGCTGTCCTTCAGCGCCCCGGCCTGGGCGGTGCATGGCGGCGAGGGACTGCAGTGGGGCGATGCGCCGCCCGTGCTGCCCAAGGGCGCCAAACTGGCCGTGCTGCAGGGCGACCCGTCAAAACCTGGCCCGTTTGTGTTCCGCCTCTCCCTGCCGGCGGGCTACAAGATCGCTGCCCATTCCCACTCGCAGACCGAAAATGCAACCGTGATTTCCGGCACCCTCATGATTGGCATGGGTGACAAGTTCGATGCAAAAGGCATGAAGGCTATGAAGCCCGGCGCCTTCGGCTCCATTCCCGGCAAAACCAACCACTTCGCCATGGCCAAGACGGCGACCGTGGTGCAGATCCACGGCGAGGGGCCGTTTGACCTGACCTACGTGGATGCCGCCGACGACCCCCAAAAGGCCGCCGGCAAGTAGATGCAGATACCGGCCGGAAACGGCCGCCACGGGTGCCTTGGCCCCCCAAGCCACGGGGGCTGAGGCACCTTCCCGTGCCCCCGAAGCCGGTCCATGCCTTGGCATGGGATTCCTGCCTCAGGCCGGGGCAGGTTTTCGAGGTGACTTCGTCTTGGACGGGCTGGTGTCGGGAAAGAAGTTGTGGTCCACATCCAGCCAGGCCGGCTTTTCCGCGTACATGTCGGCCACCAATTGCTTGATGGCATCGATGTACCAGGCGTTGTCGTTGAGCCGGTGGCTGAGGATGATGGGCGAGGTGGCGCGCGGGTCGTCGATCAGCCGGTAGCGGAGGTCGTTGCGAAGGCGCGCGGACGCGGGGATCAGGCACAGGCCGGATTCGGCGGCAACCAGGCCCAGCGCCGTTTGAATCTCGCGCACTTCATGCACCTCGGAGGGCCGGATGGCCTGGTCGTTCAGGAGGCTGAGGATGTGGTCGGCAAAGCTCGGGCGCGGCTCCTTGGGGTAGACGATGAGCTTCTGGCCACTGATCGCCTTCAGGCTGATCCGGCCGATGTCGGCGGCCAGCGGGGAGCCGGGGGGGATGGCCAGCACCAGCCGCTCTTCGCGCAGGACCGTCCGGGCCACCGTGGCGTCATTGCTGCGGATGCGCCCGAATCCCACATCGATCCGGCCGGACTTCAGGGCGACGAATTGCTGCATCGACGTGAGCTCCACCAGCTGGATGTCCACGTCCGGATAGTGGTGGCGCAGCTTGCGCACCAGCATGGGCAGGCCGCCATACAAGGTGGACGCGACAAAGCCGATGGAGAGCGTGCGCTGCTGGTTCAGGCCGATCTGCCGCGTTGCGGTTTTCAGCTGGTCCACACGGTTGATGATTTGCAGCGCCTGCTCGTAGAACACGCGCCCCGCCTCGGTCAGTCGCAGGGGCCGGCTGTTGCGCAGAATGAGCTGCACCCCCAGTTCTTCTTCCAGCAACTGGATCTGGCGGCTCAGCGGCGGCTGGGCGATGTGGAGCTGTTCGGATGCCCGCGTGAAGTTGCGGGCGTCGGCGACGGCGACGAAATACTTGAGCTGCCGGATATCCATAAGGGAAAACCATATGAATGGGGGATGAGTGCTATGTAACCTGTTGATTTGTATTGGTTAAATCTGCTGTCATATTTTTAAGGTATTGAATTAGACCATTTTAGTGTTGGATGGGCCTGGGGGCTGCATTGTTCAATCCGGTCCATGCAACACACGCAACCCCTTCAGTCCCGCGCCGTATCGGTGGTCATCGAGCGCGTGGAAACCCTCTTGCTGGATCTGCCGACGATCCGCCCGCACCAGTTGTCCATGGCGACGATGAACGGCCAGACATTGATGCTGGTTCGCCTGTACTGCTCGGACGGCACGGTGGGCGTCGGCGAGGGCACGACGATTGGCGGCCTGGCCTACGGTGCGGAGTCGCCCGAGGGCATGAAGCTGGCGATCGACACGTACTTCGCTCCGCTGCTGCTCGGCGCGCAGGCCGGCCATGTGCCCGCTCTCATGGCGAAGCTGAACAAGGCCATCCATGGCAATCGCTTCGCCAAGTGCGCGGTGGAGACCGCCCTGTTCGACGCCCTGGGCCAGCGCACGGGCCTGCCCGTGTCCGAGCTGCTGGGCGGGCGTGTGCGCAGCAGTCTGCCGGTCGCCTGGACCCTGGCTTCCGGCGACACCGCCAAGGACATCGACGAGGCCGAGCGCATGCTGGCGCAGCGCCGCCACAACGTTTTCAAGCTCAAGATCGGCCGCCGGGCCGTCGCCGACGACGTGGCGCATGTGGCTGCCATCAAGAAGGCGCTGGGTGATCGCGGGGCCGTCCGCGTCGACGTGAACATGGCCTGGAGTGAACTCGAAGCCCAGCGCGGCCTGGCGGGCCTCGTGGACGCAGGCTGCGAGCTGGTGGAGCAGCCCGTGGCATCGGCCGACGCGCTGGCGCGCCTGAAGGGCCGCTTCCCGATCGCCGTGATGGCCGATGAATCGTTGACTGGCCCGGTCTCGGCCTTTGCGCTGGCGCGCGTGGCGGGGGCCGATGTGTTTGCCGTCAAGACCGAGCAATCGGGCGGCCTGCAGGCCGCGCAGCAGGTTGCGGCCATCGCCGATGCCGCTGGCATCGAACTCTATGGCGGAACCATGCTGGAGGGCGCGGTGGGCACGATCGCAGCGGCCCACGCCTTTGCCACGTTCCCCAAGCTGCAGTGGGGCACGGAGCTGTTCGGCCCCTTGCTGCTGACCGAGGAAATCCTGGCCGAGCCGCTGCAGTACCGGGACTTCGAGCTCACGGTGCCCAGCGCACCGGGCTTGGGGCTCAGGCTCGACGAAGACCGCGTCCAGTTCTTCCGCCGGGACAGGAAACCGCTGGGCGTGCCCACGGCGCCCCGGACCGCGCCGGCCCTCGGCTAGATCACTTCCACCGCCGACTCACCTCACCCAACCTCACGATTCCCAAGGAGATACACCATGGCAACCAAGATCTTCAATACCGCCGAAGTGCAGGACTTTCTGCGCATGGCCAGCGGCCTGACCCAGGATGGCGGCAACCCGCGCGCCAAGCAGATCATGCACCGCATCCTGTCGGACCTGTTCAAGGCCATCGACGATCTCGATATCACGTCGGATGAGTACTGGGCCGGCGTGGCCTATCTGAACCGCCTGGGTGCCGCGGGCGAGGCCGGCCTGCTCTCGCCCGGCCTGGGTCTGGACCGCTTCCTGGACATGCGCATGGACGCCGAGGACCAGGCCCAGGGCGTGGAGAACGGCACGCCCCGCACCATCGAGGGACCGCTGTACGTGGCGGGGGCCCCCGAGGTCAAGGGCTTTGCGCGCCTGGATGACGGCAGCGACAAGGCCGGCCACACGTTGATCATGCACGGCACGGTCTACGGCGCGGACGGTAAGCCCCTGGCCGGCGCCAAGGTGGAGGTCTGGCATGCCAACACCAAGGGCTTCTACTCGCACTACGACCCTACGGGCGAGCAAAAGCCGTTCAACATGCGCCGCACCATCGTCACCGATGAGCAGGGCCGCTACAAGTTCCAAAGCATCGTGCCCAAGGGCTACGGCTGCCCGCCCGATGGCCCCACCCAGGCCTTGCTGAACCAGTTGGGCCGCCATGGCAACCGCCCGGCCCACATCCATTTCTTCGTCACGGCCGATGGCCACCGCAAGCTGACCACGCAGATCAATATCGACGGCGACCCGCTGGTGAATGACGACTTCGCCTACGCCACGCGTGAAGGCCTGGTGCCGCCGCTGGTGGAGCGCACGGATGCGGCCAGCATCCAGGCCCAGGGCCTGAAGGGACCCTTCGCCGAGATTGCATTCGACTTCCGCTTGAGCGAGCTGGTCGGCGGCGTGGATAACCAGATCGTCGATCGCCCCCGCCTGGCGGCCTGACGCCGGCTACCGTGGCGCCGGGCGCGCCACGGCCCATCCCCCCATCGCTTCGCTCCCCTTTGGAACCGCGGCCCGCGCTGCGGGGGAGAGCCGCACCCCAAGGAGACTCACCATGAACACCGCTGTTTCCGCAGAGAAATACCAGGATGTCGAAAAGCTGCTTCAGGACGCCCTGCAGCACGACGAGGAAAAAGGCCTTTTTCGCTGCCGCCGCGACGTCTTCACCGATCCACAGCTGTTCGAGCTGGAGATGAAGCACATCTTCGAGAGCAACTGGGTCTACCTGGCGCACGAGAGCCAGATCCCCGAGATCAACGACTACTTCACCACCACCATCGGCCGCCAGCCCATCGTGATCACGCGCGGCAAGGACGGGCAGCTCAATGCCGTGATCAACGCCTGCTCGCACCGCGGCGCCATGCTGTGCCGCAAGAAGCATGGCAACAAGGGCAGCTTCACCTGCCCGTTCCATGGCTGGAGCTTCAGCAACACCGGCAAGCTGCTCAAGGTCAAGGACGAGAAGACCACCGAATACCCGGTGCAGTTCAACACCAACGGTTCGCACGACCTCAAAAAGGTGGCGCGCTTCGAGAGCTACAAAGGCTTTTTGTTCGGCAGCCTGAATGCCGACGTGCAGCCACTGCAGGACTTCCTGGGCGAAGCCAAGGTCATCATCGACCTGATCGTGGACCAGGCGCCGCAGGGCCTGGAGGTGCTGCGCGGCAACTCCTCCTATATCTACGACGGCAACTGGAAGCTGCAGATGGAAAACGGCGCCGACGGCTACCACGTCAGCTCCGTGCACTGGAACTACGCCGCCACCATGAGCCGGCGCAAGGAGGGCGGCACGAAGGCCGTGGACCCGAGCGGCTGGAGCAAGAGCGTGGGCGGCGTCTATGGTTTCGAGAACGGCCACATCCTGCTGTGGACCCAAACCATGAACCCCGAGGTGCGCCCCATCTACAACCGCCGCGAGGAGCTGGCCGAGCGCCTGGGCGCCGACAAGGCAGACGTCATCATCGGCCAGACGCGCAACCTGTGCCTCTACCCCAATGTGTACCTGATGGACCAGTTTTCCACGCAGATCCGCGTGGCGCGCCCCATCAGCGTGGACAAGACCGAAATCACCATCTACTGCTTCGCCCCCAAGGGCGAGAGCGCCGAGGACCGTGCCACGCGCATACGCCAGTACGAGGATTTCTTCAACGTCTCCGGCATGGGCACGGCCGATGACCTGGAGGAGTTCCGCGCCAGCCAGACGGGCTATGCCGCCAAGGCCGCGCAGTGGAACGATCTGAGCCGCGGCGCACCGCTGTGGCTCAAGGGCCCCGACGAGAACGCTAAGCGCCTGGGCATGACGCCACTGCTCAGCGGTGAGCGCAGCGAGGACGAGGGCCTGTTCGTCTGCCAGCACGCCCACTGGTCCCAGGAGATGCGCAAGGCCGTGCAAAAGGAACGTGAAGGAGATCAGGCATGACCGCCGACTACAACGCCATCTGCGCCTTTCTCTACCGCGAGGCGCGCCACCTGGACGACCGCGAATGGGACGCATGGCTCACGCATTACGCTCCCGAGGTCGAGTTCTGGATGCCTGCCTGGGACGATGACGACCAGCTCACCGACGACCCGCAGAGCCAGATCTCGTTGATCTACTACGCCAACCGCGATGGCCTGGAGGACCGGGTCTTCCGCATCAAGACCGAGCGCTCCAGCGCCTCGCTGCCCGAGACGCGTACCAACCACATGCTCACCAACGTGGAGGTACTGGCTGAGCGCGATGACGCAGTGGACGTGCGCTACAACTTCCACACGCTGAGCCACCGCTACAAGGTCACCGACCATTTCTTCGGCACGGTCTACGCCACGCTCGCCCGGCGCGGCGACGGCTGGCTGATCACGCGCAAGAAGATCGTCCTGAAGAGCGACTACATCCGCCAGGTCATCGATATCTATCACATCTGATGGACAGGGAGACCACGATGAGCAGCTACCGCATAGCCCTGAACTTCGAGGACGGGGTCACCCGCTTCGTCGATTGCGGCGCCAATGAAAAAGTCCTGGACGCCGCCTACCGCAACCGCATCAACCTACCCATGGATTGCTCCGACGGCGTGTGCGGCACCTGCAAGTGCCGCGCCGAAACCGGCACCTATGACATGGGTGACGACTACATCGAGGATGCGCTGACCGAGGACGAAGCCGGGCAGGGCCTGGTGCTGACCTGCCAGATGGTGCCCAAGTCCGACTGCGTGATCGCCGTGCCCGTGCCCTCCACGGCCTGCAAGACCGGTACCGCCAAGTTCAGTGCGACCGTTGCCGAGGTTGCGCCGTTTGGCGACGCCGCCTATGAGCTGGTGCTGGACGTCCCCGAGGATGCGCCCGTGTTCCTGCCGGGCCAGTACGTCAACATCGGTGTACCGGGCAGCGGCGAGCACCGCTCCTACTCCTTCAGCTCGGCGCCGGGCGAGAAGCGCATGACGTTTCTCATCAAACAGGTGCCGGGCGGGCTGATGAGCAGCTGGCTCGCCGGTGCCGAGCGTGGCCAGCAGCTGGAGATGACCGGCCCGCTGGGCAGCTTCTACCTGCGCGCCGTGCAGCGCCCGCTGCTGCTGCTCGCGGGGGGCACGGGCCTGGCGCCCTTCCTGTCCATGCTGGAGGTGCTGGCGCGCCAGGGCACGACCCAGCCGGTGCACATGATCTACGGCGTGACGCGTGACCAGGACCTGGTGCAGGTCGAGCGGCTGCAGGAATACGCCCTGCGCGTGCCCGGCTTTACGTTCACCACCTGCGTGGCCGACCCGCAGACCGCGCACGAGCGCCAGGGCTACGTCACCCACCACATGCCCGCGCAGGCGCTGCACGGCGGGAACGTGGACGTGTACCTGTGCGGCCCGCCGCCCATGGTCGAGGCGGTGCAGAAGCACTTCAAGACCGAGGGCATCGCGCCCGCGAGCTTCCACTACGAGAAGTTCACGCCCAACCAAGCCACTGCATAGGCGGAGCACAGCATGAAAAAACGCTTTGAGGGCAAGGTTGTGATCGTGACCGGCGCGGCCCAGGGCATAGGCCGTGGCGTGGCACTGGGCGCCGCCGCAGAGGGGGCCAAGGTGGTGTTCGTCGACCGCGCCGACTTCGTTGCCGACGTGGCGGCCGAGGCCGAGGGTGGCAGCGCCGCAGGGTTCGTGGCCGATCTCGAAACCTATGAAGGTGCCCGGGCCACGATGGCGTTCGCCGCGCAGACCTTTGGCGGCATCGACATCCTGATCAACGGGGTGGGAGGCGCCATCCGCATGCGGCCGTTCGCCGAATTCGAGCCGCAGCAGATCGATGCGGAAATCCGCCGCTCGCTGATGCCCACGCTGTACGCCTGCCATGCGGTGCTACCGCACCTGCTGGCGCGTGGCGGCGGCACCATCGTCAACGTGTCGTCGAACGCCACGCGCGGCATACGCCGCGTGCCGTACTCAGCGGCCAAGGGCGGCGTCAATGCGCTGACGCAGTCGCTGGCGATGGAGTATGCGCAGCACAACATTCGCGTCGCTGCCACTGCGCCGGGTGGCACCAACGCTCCGCCCCGGCGCATCCCGCGCAACGCTGCCGGCGACAGCGCGCAGGAAAAGGCATGGATGGGCGAGGCGGTGCAGCAGGTCACCGAGTCCACCTTCTTCAAGCGCTACGCCAGCATCGACGAGCAGGTTGCGCCCATCCTGTTCCTCGCGTCGGACGAGGCGAGCTACATCACCGGCTCGGTGTTGCCGGTTGCAGGCGGGGATCTGGGGTAAGGCCTGCCCTTCAATGGCCAGAAAACAAGACACAGGAGACAGACATGAAAACCGTAGAAGTCAACGAGATCATCGACAACGCCCGTTTCACGCCCTTTCACTGGATGGTGATGTGGCTGTGCGCCCTGCTGCTGATCTTCGATGGCTACGACCTCTTCATCTACGGCGTGGTTCTGCCCGTGCTGATGAAGGAGTGGGGCCTCACGCCGGTGCAAGCCGGCGCCCTGGGCAGCTACGCGCTGTTCGGCATGATGTTCGGGGCGTTCATCTTCGGGCCGTTGGCGGATCGCATCGGCCGCAAGAAGGGCATTGCCATCTGCTTCCTGCTGTTCAGTGGCTCCACCTTTCTCAACGGCTTTGCCCAGTCGCCCACGGAGTTTGGCATTTACCGCTTCATCGCGGGCCTGGGCTGCGGCGGCCTGATGCCCAATGCCGTGGCGCTGATGAACGAGTACGCACCCCGGCGCCTGCGCAGCACGCTGGTGGCCATCATGTTCAGCGGTTACTCGCTCGGCGGCATGCTCTCGGCGGGCCTGGGCATCTACATGCTGCCGCGCTTCGGCTGGCAGGCCATGTTTTTCTCGGCCGCCGTGCCCATCGTGCTGCTGCCGCTGATCCTGTGGAAGTTGCCTGAGTCCGTGGGTTTTCTGCTGCGCCAGGGGCGCGGGGGGCGCGCCCGCGACATGCTGGCCCGTATCGATCCCGGTGCACGCATAGCGGCCGATGCCCAACTCGTCCAGGCGGACGCGAAGGGGGCTGGCGTGCCGATGCTGGATTTGGTCAAGGACGGCCGCGCCTTGGGTACGTTCATGATCTGGGTGTCGTTCTTCTGCTGCCTGCTCATGGTGTACGCGCTGGGCTCGTGGCTGCCCAAGCTGATGGCCAATGCGGGCTACAGCCTGGGGTCGAGCCTGTCCTTCCTGCTGGCGCTGAACTTCGGCGGCATGGCCGGCGCCATCGCTGGCGGCTGGCTGGGCGACCGCTTCAGCCTGCCGAAGGTGGTGGTGGCCTTCTTCGCCGTGGGCACGGTGTCCATCGCTGCGCTGGGCTACAACAGCCCCATGTCGGTGCTGTACCTGCTCATCACCCTGGCCGGTGCAACCACCATTGGCACGCAGATCCTGCTGTATGCCAACACGGCGCAGTTCTATCCGCTGTCCATGCGCTCCACGGGGCTGGGCTGGGCGTCGGGCGTGGGCCGCACCGGTGCCATCGTTGGCCCGCTGCTCGGCGGCACCTTGATGGCGGCGGCGTTGCCGCTGCAGATGAACTTCCTGGCCTTTGCCGTGCCGGGCCTGGTTGCTGCGATGGCCATGGGCATCTTCGTGCTGACCCAACGCGGCAGGGCCGCAGGTGTTGCCCGGCTGTCCCCCGTCGGTGCCGCTTGATGCGGGCGCTCGAGGCCGCTATTCAACCAGCGCATTTTTCATACCGAAAGGAAACCCCATGCTGTACCTGGTCCACATGATTGTCGACATCCCGTCTACCGTTCCTGCCGAAGAGGCGGCACGCATCAAGGCCGAGGAGAAGGCCTATTCGCAGGCACTGCAGCGCTCGGGGAAATGGCCGCACCTGTGGCGCGTGGTGGGCGAGTACGCCAACTACAGCGTGTTCGATGTGCAAAGCAACGATGAACTGCACGACACCCTGAGCCGCCTGCCTCTGTTCCCGTTCATGAAGATCACGGTGACACCGCTGGCCACGCACCCTTCCGCCATCCAATAAGCGAGCCCGACATGACGCTGAACCGGAGAATCCTTTCCCTTCTTGCCGCAGCCCTGGTGCTGCCCAGCGCAGCCATGGCCCAGCCCGAAGCGGCCTGGCCCAGCAGGCCCATCAAGTGGGTGGTGCCATTCCCACCGGGCGGCGCCATGGATGCAATCGCCCGCACCTTGGGCGACAAGGCCGCGCGGGAGCTCGGCCAGCCCTTCGTGATCGAGAACCGCCCCGGCGCGGGCGGCAACATTGGCGCGGACTACGTGGCCAAGCAGCCCGCAGATGGCTACACCATCATGATCACCTCGATCGGCATGGCGACCAACAAGGCGCTGTACGCCAGGCTCGGCTACGACCCGGTGAAGGACTTCGCGCCCGTCAGCTTGCTGGCCGTGGTGCCGAATGTGCTGGTGGTGAATGCCGCCAGGAATGGCGACAGGTCGGTCAAGGACGTGCTGGCCCATGCGCGGCGCGACCCGGGCAAGCTCACGTATGCCTCGGCGGGCAATGGCACGTCGATCCATCTGGCCGGGGAAATGTTTGCCTCACTGGCTGGCCTGAATCTTCTGCACATCCCCTACAAGGGCAGCGGCCCGGCGCTGACCGACATGCTGGGCGGCCAGGTCGATCTCATGTTCGACAGCATCACCTCGGCGCGGCCCCACATCCAGTCGGGTAAGCTGCGTGCCCTGGGGGTCACCACGGCCAAGCGGTCCTCTGCGCTGCCTGACGTACCTACCATCGCCGAGGCGGGATTGCCCGGCTATGAAGTCTCGCCCTGGTTCGCCGTCTTTGCGCCGGCAGGCACGCCCGCCGAGGTGCTGGCCAGGCTCAACAAAGTGCTCAACGAGTCCATGAAGCAGCCCGATACCCTCAAGAAGCTCGAAAGCGTGGGCGCCGAGCCCATCGGCTCCACGCCGCAGGAACTGGCGGCGCACCTGCGCCGGGAGATCGACCGCTGGGACAAGCTCATCAAGGAGCGCAAGATCCATGTGGATTGACGCCGCCGTCAGCCAGCGGTAGGGGCTCGCCGATGGGGTTCAAGGATTGGTCCGTCACGGCCTGGGTGGCCGGGCTCCTGTCGGTTCTGATTGCGTATGCGGGGCCGCTGGTCATCTTCATCCAGGCCGCGCAGGCCGGCCATGTTTCGAATGCGGAGCTGACGTCCTGGATCTGGGCCATCTCGATGGGGGCCGGCGTGAGTGGCCTGTTGCTGAGCTGGTGGCTCAAGCAGCCGGTCATCACGGCCTGGTCCGCGCCGGGGACGGCCTTGCTGCTCAGCCTGTTTCCCGGTATCACCATGCCCGAGGTGGTTGGCGCATATCTGGTGGCTGGTGCCGTCATCGTCGCCATTGGGGTCACTGGCTGTTTCGAGAAAATCGTCAACTTCATCCCCAAAGGCATCGCTGCGGGGATGATGGTTGGCATCCTGTTTCAGTTCGGGGTGCAGGCCTTCCGCGCCAGCATGGAGCTTCCCTCCGCCGTGTTTGCCATGCTGGCTGCGTATCTGGTCAGCCGGCGCTTCTGGCCCAGCTATGCCGTGGTGTGGGTGGCATTGACCGGGTTTGGCGTGGCGTTCGCCACGGGACATACCGACCTTCAAGCCCTGAAGCTGGTGGTAGCGAGGCCCGTGCTGGTGGTGCCCGAGTTCCACCTGGGTGTGTTGCTGAGCTTTGCCGCGCCGCTGGTGCTGGTCAGCCTGACGGGCCAGTACCTTCCCGGCATGGCGGTGATGCGGCTGGCGGGATACCAGGCTCCATCCAGGGCGGTGCTGGCAGGAACGGGGCTGGCATCTCTGGCGATGGCCTGCTTCGGCGGAATCTCCATTGTGCTGGCCGCCATCACCGCGGCGCTGTGTACTGGCAAGGATGCACACCCGGATACCGGGAAACGCTACGTCGCGGGCATGGCCAATGGCGTGTTCTATCTGATTGGGGGGCTTTTTGCCGGCTCGGTTACCCTGGTCTTCAATGCGTTCCCGCCCGCGTTGATTGCCGCTCTGGCAGGCCTGGCGTTGATCGGGGCCATTGTGTCCAACATCAAAATGCTTGCCAATGAGCCTGCCTACATCGAGTCCTCGGTGATCACGTTCCTAGTCACGGCCTCGGGCATGTCCTTGATGGGGCTGGGCTCGGCTTTCTGGGGTATTGTCATTGGCCTTACCGCCCACCTCGTTTTGCGCCCACATGGACAGAAGCCGATTTGATCGCGGTTGCAGGGCTTGGCCCCGGAGGAGTTCACATAGCGCCTTGAAGCCCGCATGAATGCTGGGTTTCATGTTTTCGATTTAGAAAAGTACCGTCAAAAGTACCGTCATTTCTAAAAGTGTCCCGCTGCGTTGCGAAAAGTCCACGCCAGATTCGCTGTCGTTTGCCTGCCTACCGGCTCGCGCACTTATCGCGGCAGCAGGTCAAATTTGATGGGGTCACATAGGCCGACCATAACGCTACTTTTCTCCACAGCAGCCTGCGGGCCTGTTCTGCTGGTGAGAACGCTGTATCTATTGCGACCGTCTTTTTCCTGAAAGAACGAATAGATCTCTGTAGTTGCGCCAGGGTAGTGCGCAAGCACCGAAATTGATCTGTTGGATGACCTAAGCAGCACAAGCTTTGCGCCGTCCTGCGTCATGCTGATAGGCTTGTTGCGTGCATCTATGAACAGCATGTCCAGCGTTCCGTTTGATGTCCGCACGAGCGTCAGCACTCCATCTGAGATTTTTTCATCTGACCATCCTGAATCTGCCTTTTCCACGATGCCGCTGAAGTGTCGGAACACCTTACCAGCAGGGCTTCTGCATGTTGCAATTTCCGCTTGCTGCGAGTTTGCGCCCGTTGTTGCGAGTAGTGCGCTAAGTGCGCAGATGGCTTTGAAATACACGTTGTTCCCTAATCTGCATGAGTTCACGGGGGGCATGGTTGATGGGCGAATTTTCGTTTGATTGTTTTCAAACAGGGGCTTTTTTCTGCGCGTGAGGAACTGCGGGGTGTCTCCGAAACCGCAGGCCCAGACTTTCACCCCGCCCCCTGCTATGTGTCCTCCAGCATGTCGCGCTGTGCTCGTAGCGCTTCGCGCAACTCCTTGATGGCCTTTCGCATCTCCTTGCGCTGCCCGCCTGTGTAGGCATTACGCGCCGCCACCGCTTTTCCTTCGGGGCTTGCGGGGCCGGTGGATTGGTTCCAGGGCTTCCACCGTTGGATGGCCTCGCGCTGGCGTTGTCGTTGCTCTGCCGTCCATGTCCGTGCTGCCATGCTGCGGCCCCTCTAATAGTTCGTCTGGCGTGGGTTCCGCTTTTCTCGCGCGCGCGCGGGTGCGCGTACTGTTCGGGAAACCGTCGTTGTTCACCTGCTGCGGCCCGTGGGCAATGTTGGCCTGTTTGGCAAAGATCACCGGCGGGTTCTTGATGGCTGCCAGTGTCTCCAGCGTGGCGCGGCACTGGCCCTGGGCCTTGAGTGCCAGCCGCATATAGCGCTCGGTGGCGTCCAGATACTCGCCCATATTCAGCGCTGCACGCCGGGCCATCTCGTTAAAGATGGCGTCCAGTGTTGCGGCCTGCGCCGTGAGGGTGGTTTCTGCGTGCGTGAGGTCGTCGCCGTGGGTGGTGTCCACCCGCTTCTTCAACGTCATCACGCATTCGGTAACGTCCAGCGTGCCAAACGTGCCCTTTGCAAAGGTGCGCGCGGTCATCGCGTTGGCCGCAACGCTGCCCAGCGCCATCGCTGCGATCTGGGCTGCGTCGGTCTGCGCGGGGTCTTTGTGTAGCTGCAGGGTGTTGGGGTCGGCGTTGCCGTTTTGCACCGCAGGGGCCTGGGCCTTCTTGGTCATCGTGAGTGCCCCTTGAACCCTGGGCAGTGCTGAGGCGTCACCACCAGCACATGCGCCAGCCCTGCGTCTGCCGGGCGGGTGCAGATGGCGGCCTGTTTCCAGTTCCCGCAGCCCCAGCGGCCCACGCCTTGCAGGTGGGCGCACTCCAGGCACAGTCGGCGGCTGTCGTTATCCCTGTCCCGCATCACCAGTTTGTCGGCCAGGGCTTCGGAGTCGTGCAGGGTCAGCCCCTTGTCCGTGAATCGCGCCAGCCGCGCCGCAAAGGTGTCAATCTCTGCGGTGTTCATTGCCGGGCCATGGGGCCAGCACCAGCGGTCGGGGTCTGCCGTCGCTTCGTTGGCCGGTGGCCGCTGCGGGGCTGTGAAGTTTTCAGAAGGCCCATCGGGGCACGCTACAAAACCTACGAAACCGGGTTCTGTAGGTTTCGTAGCGTTGGCGTCGGGGGGGAGTGCCGATTTCAGGCGCTGTAGCCACTTCATCACGCGCCCCCCTTCACCAGCACGGGGTGCAGCACGTATCGCTCGCTGGGCCTGCCGCCTGCCGCGCCGCTGGGCGTGGCCTCACGCTCCAGCCAGCCATAGTCGGCCAGGAGGTCAGCGGCTTTGCGCACGGCGTCTGGCGTGCCCAGTCCTGCCCAGTGTTTAACAGCGACCTGTCGGGGCGTGAACGCATCCACCAGAGCGCCGTCACTGTCGGCCAGCTTGCCCGCCTTGATCTTGTCCAGCAGTTGCTTGGCTGCGCTGGTTTCGGGCATCACCGCTGCGGCATAAAGGCGCTCGGCATGGGTGCGCAGGTAGTCGGCCCACGCCAGTGCGCGGATCAGCTCGCGCTCATAGATCAGGTGTCCGCTTTCCGGTGTGTCCACCAGGGCAAAGATCAGCGCCAGGGCAGGCACCAGCTTGCGGTACTTGGCAAGGTGCGACACCAGGGCGGGGTGCAGTTCTTCGCCGCGCAGCTCGGTTTCAAACGGGATCAGCCATTCTTCAAACAGGGCCTGCGCATCGGTGGTGAAGCGCCATTCCTGTGCATCGCTGTCGGTGGTTGGCTGCATTTGATTCAGGCGCTTAAACACCGCCCATGCAGCCTGTTTTGCGGGGGTGTCGGGCCACCGATCCACATAGGTAAATTCGCGGTTCACATCGGGCCACACGGTGAGCCCGAAGCGCTGCAGCAGGCCATCATCACCCGCACCACCTGCCACGGCGTCACGCACATAGCTTTGCACTTTGCCGGGCTGGATGCCGCCCAGCATTGCCAGACACACGCGGGGCACAAACGATTCACCGCGCCCGATGCGGTCCACTGCATGGCCTTGGTTGCCGTCATAGCCCGTCAGGTAGAAGCCCCGCGCGCCTTCTTGCCCCTGTTTGTCCATGCTGCACAGCAGGCCGTGGATTTCATCGCGGTAAACCAGCGTGCCCCATGGGTTTACCGTCAGCAGCTCGGCCAGTTTTTCCACCGTGGCATCGTTGACCACGTAGCGCCGCATGGTGGGCTCTGGTGTCAGGTTGTCCGCTGGCTGCAGCAGCGCCCGCGCTTTGGCTGGGTCTTTGGCAGCCTGGGCTGCAGCCTGCTTTTCGTTGGCCTTGGCGGCCAGCTCGGCCACCTTGCAATCGAGTTGCCAGGCTTCGTGCGCTGCCTGCCATTGTTCCCGTTCTGTTTTTTCAAGGCGCTGCAGGGGCTTCAATACCTCGCTCAGTGCGGGCGACTTCATCACGCCTGGGCGGCCCACGATGGCGCCCCACAGGTTGGGCGTCACTGCCCAATCGTCGCGGGCCTTGGGTTTGACCACCGCACGCGCACCGATCAGGCTGGACAGAGCCACTAGCGCGCCCACCGCCGTGAAGTCGGGAGGGCACTGCATACGGTCTGCAATGTCTGCCACCCAGCCGCGTAGGGCCTCGGGCAGCAGCTCTGCATCAAAGGGTGCCACGGGTGGCAGGCCGCTGGGCAGGGGCACGGGGGCTGGCCAGCCGCTGTCGGTGGATGCAGTCGCAGCACCATCAATGCACGCCTTCACCGCATCCAGCCCCAGCAGTTGGTGCAGGTCGTTGAAGTCTGTCGCGTTCTCCGGGCGGCTGTCGCCAAAGTCAGGTTTTGACAGGTCGCCGCCCACCGCCTGCGCCGCCTCAGTGGCTTTGGTGAGGCCTGGGTTTCCCTCGGTGCGCCAGTCATCGTCGGCAGCCACGACGATGCGCAGCGCCGGGTATTTGCCGTGCAGCGCCTGGGCCACGGGCAGCAGGTTGCCCGCGTTGAAGGCCACCGCCACCGCGTAGCCCGTTGCCTCATGGATGCTGGCCCCGGTGGCGAAGCCTTCGCACACCACCAGCACGCCCTGGGGCTTGCCCATGGAGTGATAGCAGCCTGCCACACGCCCGCCGGGCATGAATCGCTTGTCGCCATCGGGCGCAATGGTCTGCAGGCTGTGCAATGTGCCGTCCACATCACGCAGCGGGATCACCAGCCGCTGTCCATCACACCGTGCGCCGTGGGGCTGTATGCCCTTGCGCGCCAGGTACTCATGCTGCATGGCCGGTGCTGCGGCCTGCCAAAGTGCCGCCGCTGTCTGGCGGGCCTGTTGCTGGCGTTGGGCCTGCTCTGCATCGCGCTGTGCCTTCATGGCCTTGATGCGCTGGCGGTGTGCATCGCGCTCGGCCTGGGTCATGGCCGTGTCGGGCTTGCTGCTCCAAGTCTGTGACCAGCCATTGCGCCAGCAGCCAAACACGCCCGCTGCGATGCCGTCCGGGTGCAGCACATACCAGCCCGAGTCGTCGCCACGCTTGCCGCTGGTACTGAAGCGGTGCAGGCTTCCATCTGCCTCAATAGTGGGCGGTGGTGGCAAGCCCGCCGCCTCCATGGCGGTGCTGAATCCATCAATGGCGCTCTGCATGGTTGCCCCCCTTGGGTTCCAGCACGTAGAGCCCCACGCGGTGTTTGCCACCGCCTTCGGTTTCCACCGTCTGCCAGTGCGTGCGGATCACATCACCGGCATGGCGCAGTTGCATCACCCTTGCGCGCGGGTCGTAGCAGCCCAGATAGCGTGAAGCCTCAAACGTGGTGAGTGCAAAGCGGGCCAGCGCTGCCCGGATGCGTGTGCATTGCGCCGTGGTGTCGGTGCCCGGATGCGCGGCCAGAATCTCGGCCAGTGCCTGCCGCTTGGTTGCGTCGGTGTGCATGGTGTGCCCCCTTACGCATCGGCGGTGTGTTGGTTGATCCACGCGCGCACGTCGCCCACCTTCCAGGCCGTCACACGCTCAGACAGGCGGTGCGGCTTGGGGAATGTGCCTGCCTTCACCTTGCGCCACAGGGTGGGGGCGCTGAAGGGCAGGGGGGCCGGGCTGTCGGGGCGCTTGGGGCTCTGCACCAGTTGCGCTTCGCGGATGAATGCGCTGTCGGGCAGGGCATCAAATGTAGGGATCTGTTTTGACATTACGTGCCGTCCTGTGAAGTTGACGGCTTGAATGTCTCTAGTTGTCGGGGCGCGGTCACTGGCGAGAAATGGCACTCATTTCGTGTCAGTTGGGAATCTCCGATTCACCACAGCCTCGATGATTTCGTCCAGTTCTCCGACTAGATCCCGGTTCCGGTCTCTTGCGTCGGCCTCCTCGAATACTTTGAGCATTTGCTCGTCGGCTGGGATGCCGCCCTTTGCAATCACCGACTCGCGTACCTCGGCGCAAATGCGCCACCAGTCTCGATTCTTTTGGCGCTCCTCCTTTGAATTTCCGATGAGGTGCCTGTTCTCCTTCACGATGCGCATGATGTGTCGCTCGTCTTTGTGGAACTCGCCCGCGACTTGGGCCACTGCGTCTGCGTAGCGAACTCCGCTGTCCAGAAGGTCGTAATACATCAGGGCAACACTGAACCCGTCGCCGTCTTCGTTCTTGGGGCGTCCTTTTCGCTTTGGCGGCAAAGTGTCGAAAAGCAATGACTGAACAACGATGGCATTGGCCACCTTTTGAAAATCTGGGTCGATTTCTCTGCCGCCTAGGACAAGCCCTGCGAGTACCTGTAAGACGCCGTAGTCGGCGCCGTTCTCGTTGTTGGCGATTGCCTTAAGCGCTCGATCCTCAAGGCTCGGTATCGTTATCCGTTTTCGTTCCATGCATTCCCTTGATGAATTCCCTGAGAAGGTGCCAGCCCAGCCCGTCAGGGAAATGGGTTTTTGGGGATCAGCCTAGGGCTGGAAAATCGGTCGGTGCGTGAATCACGCAGCGCCATGCAACGGGATCACATCAGCTCCCTTGCGCAGCTTGTCCAAATAGTCCGCCCACTCTTTCATCATCCGGCGTCGTTGCTCCATGAATTCCGCTCGGTCATAGGCGGCCCCCAGTGGTCCTGACTTGCCGTGCGCCAGTTGGGCTTCGATCACATCGGCAGATATGCCGTGGATGCGCTCAATCATCAGCGTGCGCGCCATCGCTCGGAACCCGTGGGCGCTCATCTCGTCGGAGGCAAAGCCCATGCGCCGCAAGGCTGCATTGATGGTGTTGTCGCTCATGGCCCGCTCGCCTGTGCGCAGGCTGGGGAACACGTAACGGCCATGGCCGGTGAGGGGCTGTAGCTCTTTCAGGATGGCGATGGCCTGCGGGGCCAGGGGCACAAAGTGCGGCCTGCCGTTGAGCTTCTGCGCCAGCCGCCGCTTCATGTCCTGGGATGGAATGGTCAGCAAGGCCTTGTCGAAATCGATCCACGCCCATTCCATCTGCCGGATGTTGCCGGGGCGCTGAAAGAGCAGGGCAGACAGCGCCAGCGCCGCCTTGGTCATGGGCTGGCCGGTGTAGCCGTCAATGGCCCGCAGCAGCTCGCCTGCCTTGGCAGGCTCCAGCACGGCGGCCATGTGCTTGACCACGATGGGCTTCAATGCACCGTGCAAGTCGGTCACGGGGCTGCGTTCGCAGCGCCCGGTCTGCACGCCGTAGCGGAACACCTGCCCGGCGGTCTGGCGCAGGGTGTGGGCGGTTTCGTTGGCGCCGCGCTTCTCTACCTTGCGCAGTGCGTCCAGCAGCACAGGTGCGGTGATGGCGGGCAACGTCAGCTTGCCGATGTGCGGGAACAGGTCTTTCTCCATGCGTTCGATCCACCGCGCTGCATAGCGGGGGCTCCAGCCGCTGGCCTGGGTGGCGTGGAATTCACGGGCCACCGCTTCAAAAGTGTTGGCTGCGGCTACGCGGGTTGCCAGCTTCTCGGCCTTCTTGGCTGCACTGGGGTCCAGCCCTTCGGCCAGGAGTTCGCGGGCTTCTTCGCGGCGCTTGCGGGCCTTCGCCAAAGAGACTTCGGGGTACACGCCTAATGCAAGTGTCTTGCGTTTATCGGCGTGGGTGTAGTCCATCCGCCAGTATCTGCCGCTGGCCTTGACAAGCAGGTACATACCCCCGCCATCGGCGTACTTGTCTCCGCTGGCTTTGCCGCTGTGCTTTACCTGTCGAACGAATGTGTCTGCGAGTGCCATTGCTTCCCCTGCTAACGGTATCTGGGGTGCGGTGCTTCAGAGATACCGTCAGAGATACCGTGTTTTTGACGGTATCTCATGGTACGTAGTGAGATGGCTTGAGACAACAAAAAACCCGCAATGCTAGGAAACATGCGGGTTTTGAGAGGTTGTGAAACTGTCTGAAATGCAGTTTTGGCCTGCCCGGAGGGACTCGAACCCCCGACCTGCTGCTTAGAAGGCAGCTGCTCTATCCAGTTGAGCTACGGGCAGTGAAAGCGCGCGGTGGCCATTGGGCCGGTTCGCTCAATAGGCGGCTGCGCGGGAGGCTGAATCATACCCGCGGCAACGCGTTGTTTTGCGTTGCATGGCAGGCCGTGGTCAGGGCGCAAGCCGAAAGCACCCACATAGATGCCTCCATGCGCATCTTCTGATCACTGGGGCTGCAGGGCCTTCTGCGCGCTGGTGCGCACGCTCTCGGCGGTCTGGCCGAAGAGCACTTTGCGTTGCTCGTCAGTTATTGCACGGCGCTGGTCTTTGAGCAGCGCCAGGCCACGCTGCACGGCAGGGCGCTGCATCAGCGTGTCCATCCAGCGCTGCACGTTCGGGAAGGCATCCAGCGAAATCTCGTAGGCCTCGTGCAGGCGCATCCACGGCAGGATGGCCATGTCGGCGATGCTGTATTCGGCCCCTGCCACGCAGGCCTGGGTACGGCCGAGCTGGCCTTCGAGCACGCCATAGAGGCGATTCACCTCGCGGCCGTAGCGGTCAATTGCGTAGGGCACCTTCTCGGGGGCGTAGTTGCGAAAGTGTCCGTTCTGGCCCGACATGGGCCCCAGGCCGCCCATCTGCCACATGAGCCATTGCATGACCTGGTAGCGCTCGCGCAGATCGGAGGGCCAGAAGCGGCCCGTTTTTTCGGCCAGGTAGGCGAGGATGGCGCCGCTCTCGAAAAGGGCGATTGGGGCGCCGCCGCCGGGCGGGTCGTGGTCTACGATGGCCGGCATGCGGTTGTTGGGGCTCAGCGCCAGGAATTCGGGCTTGAACTGGTCGCCCTGGCCGATGTTCACAGGAATGCAGCGGTAAGGTAGGCCGCACTCCTCGAGCATGATGGAAATCTTCCAGCCGTTGGGCGTGGGCCAGTAGTACAGGTCGATCATCGAGGGGTCTCCGCTCTGGAAAGGACGAAAACTCCAGCCTACCAGCGCTTGCGCGGTCGCGCAGGCGTGGGTGCTTGAGATGGCCTCCAGCACCCCGCGCGTCAATCGGGTTCTTCGAAAACCAGCGACGGCGTAGCCATTACGCGCGCCGTGTCGGACAGGCCCGTAATGAGCCGGTTGGCGAAGTAGCTATTTTGCGTGTCGGGTTCCAACGCGGCCACGGCCAGGTTGGCCAGGGGCTGGCTCAAGGGCACGTAATAGCTTCCGGCGGGCACGTCGATGGCGGCGCGCGTGGGGGTGACCTGGACCCGTACGATATCGCCAGCGCCCGCGACGGTGCCGCGCACGTCCTCGCGCACTGCCGAGCTGCGATCCGTTTCGGTATAGGTATCGGCCAGCACCGAGCCGGATTCGGCCACGCGCATTACCTGCACGCCCAGTAGCTTGAGGCGATCCACGGCCGTGCTTGCGTTGGCGGCGAGCCAGTAGCCGCAGGGGCGTGCGCGCGTTTTGAGCGCGCGCAGTTCGAGCGAAGAGTTCCATGCCACCTGCACCGTGCGGTCGGCACCCGTGTCGGGGTCGAGCATGGCCAGGTCGTGCTGGCCCGGGGTGGGGCCGGCCTCGACGACCACCTGGCCGTGGCAGGCTTGCGCACTCACGTCGCGTGCCACGTAGGAGCGCACCTGCTCGAGGCTTTGGGCGCGTTCGGCCGTGCTGCGCAGTGCGCTCGTGATGGCCGTGACCTGGGTGTGCACGCGGCGCTGGATGTGCGCGCGGCCTATGCCCACGCCGCGTGTTTCGATCAGCAGACTTACGGTGTTCTTGAGGCCGTTGACGTTGCGGCCCGTGTCGGGTTGGGTGCCGCCCATCGATACGCGCAGGTCCTGCGGGTCGGTAGAGGTGGTGTAGTACCAGTCGCTGCTGAGGTTCTGGGCGCGCAGGGCATTGGTGATGGGCGTGTAGTACCACTCGCGCGCGGCCTTGGTGATGAATTCGGGCACGTTGGCCGTGGTGGCGTACTGCAGCAGCGCGTCGTAGCGCTGAATGGCGTGGAACTTCTGCAGGAAGCGGCCCACGACGGTGTATTCGTGCGCGTCGAGCACGGCGATGGGGCGGTAGTTGCGCACCAGTACGGCCAGGGCCTGCGCCTCGGGGGTGCCCAGCAGCAGGTGGTCGCGGTTCATGTCCACACCATTGGCCGTGACGCGCTGGCCGGCTTCGGCGCCGTCAGGGTTGGCGCGCGGCACGACCACGACGTTGATGCGCTCGAGCAGCGGTTCGAGCAGGCCACCGGGAGCGAGCTCGCGTGCAACGACGAGCAGAGCCTCGCTGCCGGCGGGTTCATCGCCATGCTGCTGGCCCACGAGGACTACCGTGGGTCGTGCACCGGCCTCCAGGCTGGCTGGGTCTGCGCCGTTGGCGCGCGTGGCCACGAGAGCCTGGATGGGGGCTCCGTGCTGTGAGGGTCCCAGGTTCAGCACCTCCAGGCGCGTGCCGCCAGCCGGAGGGTGGTTGACAAGGCGTTGCAGCCACTCGGCCAGCTCCGCGTTCGTGGTGAAGGCGCGCCGGCCCTCGGCCAGACCGGGGGTGTCGTAGCGCACGGCGGGATCGGGGAAGCGCGCGGCCACGGCCGGGCCGTAGGGGAGGGCGCCTTGTGCCTCGGGGGCGGGCTGCAGCCCCACGGGCGGCAGGGTACGCCCCAGGGGGGTAACGGTTACGCCGGGCTGCGGCGCGGGGGGAATAGGTGCTGCCCCCAGAGGCGGGGGCACGACCACGCCGCGCTGCACGCGCGGCACGGGCGCTGGCGCCGCAGGGCGGGGGGCTGTTGCCGTGGGGGAGCCGGGGACGGTGGGCCAGGGGGGCAGGGGTGTGCTGGAGCAGGCCGCCAGCAGGGCGGCGGCGCAGAGCAAGGCGAGTCGACCGGGGGCCGGGCGCTTGGGGGCGTCTGGGGGCAGGGCGGATGCGGAGGTCTGGGTCATCATGGTCAGTAGCAGGTTGGGGGCTGCCATGGCTGGTCGCCGTTCTGGTTGCCATCGGGGGCTCGGAGAGAGCCGTCACGCCCCCGCCATGGCTTGCGATGTTAACTGTCCTGCGTGGCGGGTTCGGCGGGGGAGCGCGCGGGTATCTTGAGGCGTAGCAACGCGCGAACGAAGCCATGGTCCGAGCGCGTTCGGTCGCGCCCCTCGTGCAGGTGGTCGTTGAAGTAGTCAACGCGCCGCACGTCGCCCACGCTGTTGCGGCCGTGGGGCAGGAATTCCTCGCTCACGAGGATCTGGTCGAGCACATCGGGCGTGCCCTGGTGGATGTGGGAGTAGGCCACGTCCTTCTTGAGCGCGGCGTCGCCCTGCAGGTCGTAGGCGTTGAACAGCGCCACGTCGCGCGCCGCGCGGTCGTAGGCCACTTCGGTGGTGGCGCAGATGAGCTGCGTGGTCACGCTGTGGGGGGTGTCGTTGAAGTCGCCCATGACCACGAGCGGCGTCTCGGTGTGCTGCAGCAGTTCAATCACGATGCAGCGCAGCGCCGCGGCCTCTGCCCCGCGCATGATGAGCGAACGCAGGGAGGCCAGGGCCGCGGTCTTGCGGTCGTCGGTGTCCTCCAGCGGATTGCCCCCCGCATCCTGCAGGAACTTGGGGCGCTTGGACTTGAGGTGTGCCGTGATCACGTTGACCAACTGGCCGTGCTTCATGCGCAGCGTGGCCAGCAGGGGTGGGCGCTCGAAATGGCGGTGCACGCCCAGTCCCGGCACTTCGACCTGCAGGCCTGCAGCGAACTCAGAGAAGGACTGCAGCGCCTCGACCTTGAGGCGCGTTGCCAGGCCTACGCGCGGCGTGCCCTGGGCACCGTTCTGGGAGGCGTTATTTTCGGCGCCAGGGGCGGCCACGAAGCCGTAGTGCAGGCCGCTGCGCGCCACCGCACCCTTGAGGGCGGCCTCGTCCCACACCTCCTGCACCGCCAGCACGTCGGCGTTGAGCGCGCGCAAGCGGTCGCCCAGCCAGTCGAGCTTGCGCTCGAACTCGGCGGGGCTGTAGGGATCCTGGTGGGGGTAGAAGCTGCGCCCGGCGCTTGCCAGGTTCAGCAGATTGCATGTGGCCACCATGAGGGTGGCCAGGGGCTGGGTGGGTTCGGTTTGGCGCATGGGGCAGAGGATGCCAGAGCTGCCTCTGCCTGCCCCCTGTGCCCGTCAGCGGCCGTAGCCGCCGCGTCCGCCACCACCGCCGAAGTTGCCGCCGCCCCGGAATGCGCCACCGCGTCCGCCGCGGTTGGACATGCTGTCCACGCTGGTGCGCATCGGGTCGGGCTGGCCGCCTTGGGATTGGCGGCGCACCGGCTTCGGATGCCCCAGCTGCGTGCCCAGGTGGGCATCGGCGCGTGGCTGGCGGTGGTCGTCGTAGAACTCGTCGTTGCGGTCAGCAACCGGATTGCCGCCTGTGCGTCCGCCGCGGCGATTGCGCCCCTGGCCTTGGCCTTGACCCTGGCCGCCGCGTCCGCCGCCCTGGCCCTGCGCGTTGCGCGGTCCCTGGTTCTGGCGCGGGCCATTCTGGCCATTGCCCTGAGCGCGTTCACCGCCTTGGCGGGGCTGCTGGCCGCCGCTGCCATTGCCGGATTTGCCGCCGCGGTCCTTCTGCTCGGCCTTGTTGGTGCGAATGCGGTCCATCATCTCGGCACGCGCGGCCTTGGCGGCGGCCTGCATGACCTCGCGGCTCGGGGGCTTGCCCGCACCGCCCCAGATGGTCTGGCGGCCCATGGCGATGGGCTCAGCCTTCTCGTCCGCCTCGGGGCCGAAACCCTCGAGCACCTGCACGGGGATCTCCTGCTTGGTGAAGCGCTCGATCTCCATCATGAAGCCTTCCTCGTCCATGCACACGAGGCTGACAGCTTGGCCTTCGCGCCCCGCACGGCCCGTGCGGCCAATGCGGTGCACGTAGTCCTCGGGCACGTTGGGGATTTCATAGTTCACGACGTGCGGCAGGTCGTCGATGTCGATGCCGCGCGCGGCGATGTCGGTGGCCACGAGGGCGCGGATCTCGCCGCTCTTGAAGCCCGACAGCGCCTGCGTGCGCGCGCTCTGGCTCTTGTTGCCGTGCAGCGCCATGGCCTGCACGCCGTTCTTGGTGAGGTATTCGGCCACGTTGTTGGCGCCGAACTTGGTGCGCGTGAACACCAGCACCTGGCTCC
>JAYSFC010000039.1:0-29224 GCA_041913505.1 Acidovorax sp. | reverse complement strand
TGTCGAACTGCATGAACACGTTGTTCCAGATCTCGATGAAGCGGTCGCCGTCTTCCTCAGGGCTGCCCGGGGGGCCGCCAGGGATCTCGGGGCCATGGTCGTAGAAGATTTCCGAGCACGGGCCGCAGGGGCCGGTGTCGGCCATCATCCAGAAGTTGTCGCTCTTGTAGCGGCCGCCCTTGTTGTCGCCGATGCGGATCACGCGCTCGGGCGGCAGGCCGATTTCCTTGGTCCAGATGTCGTAGGCCTCGTCGTCCTCGGCGTACACGGTGGCCAGCAGGCGGTCAGCCGGCAGCTTGTAGACCTCGGTCAGCAGCTCCCAGGCCCACTTGAGCGATTCGCGCTTGAAGTAGTCGCCAAAGCTCCAGTTGCCCAGCATCTCGAAGAACGTGTGGTGGCGTGCGGTGTAGCCCACGTTCTCCAGATCGTTGTGCTTGCCGCCTGCGCGCAGGCAGGCCTGCACCGACGTGGCGCGGTTGTAGGGGCGCTTGTCGGTGCCCAGGAACACGTCCTTGAACTGCACCATGCCGGAGTTGGTGAACATCAGCGTGGGGTCGTTGCCCGGCACCAGGGGGCTCGACGCCACCACGGTGTGGCCCTTGGAGGCGAAGAAGTCCAGAAAGGTCTTGCGGATGTCGGCAACGGTCGCCGGTGTAGAGGTCGTCATGGGCGTGGCAGGCTGTATGAATGAAGTACCGCCCCGCAAGGCGGCCCCTTCGGAGGGGAACCCCCGATTCTATCGAGAGCGGCCGGCCGCCAGGGCACCCATGGCGCCATTCGCGGCCCTGCCGCGTCTTTACGCTAGGCAGCGGCCTGCTGCCCCAGCTCGATGCGGTGGGACAGGAAGGTCCACAAGCGCTCATCCTCGCTGAACGACACGTTGAAGCGCAGCCACCCCGTGGGCCGGGACTCCACGAGGAACAGCTGCCCCGGGCCCAGCATGATGCCTTCGCCCGTGGCCTCTCGGGACAGCACGGCGCTGTCAGGCAGGTCAGGGTGGCGGGCCCAGAGGTACATGCCCGCCTCGGGCTCATGGAACAGCTCGAACCCCAGGCTGTCCAGGCGGCGCCCGACCTGGCGGCGCGCCTCGGCCAGACGCTCGCGCAGGGATTTGAGGTGCTTGCGCCAGCGCCCGTCCGTCACCACACCGAAAGTGATGCGCTCGGTGATTTCCGACGAGGTCAGGCCCGACACCATCTTGATCTGCACCAACTCATCGAGCAGGTCCTGCCGTGCCAGAACAAAACCCGTGCGCAGATTGGGCGAGATGGTCTTGGAATAGCTGCACAGGTAGATCACCCGGTTGAGCTGGTCCAGGCTGGCCAGTGAGGGCCGGGCAACCGGGTCCATGTCGGCGTAGATGTCGTTTTCCACGAGCATGAAGTCATGCTGCTCGGCCAGCTGCAGCAGCCGGTGCAGATGCGCCACCGAGGCCACCGAGCAGGTGGGGCTTTGCAGGCGAGGCTGGGTGAAGAAAGCCACGGGCTTGTGCTGCGCAAGCAATGCCTCCAGCCCGGGCAGGTCGTAGCCCGTGGGGGTGCGGGGCACGCCAATGGCATGGGCCCCGGCAAACCGCAGCATGAACAGCAGGTTGGGATAGCCCGGATCGTCCACGAGCACCACGTCGCCCGGCTTGACCAGTCGGCGGGCCACCAGATCGAGCGCCTGGCTAGATCCCTGGGTGAGCAGCACCTGGTCGGCATCGACCTGCAGGTGGTGCTCGGCCATGGATTCGGCCACCACCATGCGCAGCGCCATGTGCCCGTGGGGCAGGCCGTAGCCGTCCAGCTCGGGCCCGTCGGCCGAAAGCTGACGCATGCTGCGGCGCACCGCGTCACCGAACAGCCAGTCGTGCGGTAGCCAGCCGCAGCCGGGCTTGAGCGGCAGGTTGCGGTTCTCGAAGATCTGCTTGAGATACCAGCGTGCGTCGAAACGCGGCACCGGCCGCGCCTGGCCCACGGCGGCAAGCGGCGCCTCATCGCCCCGGCGCTTCACGAAAAAGCCAGCGTTGGCGCGCGAGACCAGCCAGCCTTGCGCCACCAACCGGTCGTAGGCCTCCACTACGGTGAACACGCTTACACCGTGCGCTGCCGCAAAGGCACGGATGGAGGGCAGCTTGCTGCCGGGCTTGAGCACCTGTCCCGTAATCAGCCCGCGCAGGCCATCCACGATCTGGCTGACCAGCGGCGTCTGGAGGTCCGGGCTGAGGGTAAGCATCACACAAGCAAAAAAGGGGGCGAATTGTGCACCGTGTTGGAGCACGCCAAATCAGGGATTGCCTGTAGAGGATTTTAGCCCTGCACAGTCCGCGCCAAACAGGGCTCCGCTGTACATGGACGCACGCTGGCGCGGCTTCCAGAATCCGCCCCATTCCCTCTTCACCCATCGACCGCACCATGCAGCAAGAACGCCATTTCACCAACGCCGCCCTCCTCACCCGCCGCCACGCCGCCGTGGCCCGGGGCGTGGGGCAGGCCCACGACCTCTTCATCCAAAAGGCCCGCAACGCCGAGCTGTGGGATGTGGAAGGCCGCCGCTTCATCGACTTTGCGGGCGGCATCGCTGTGCTCAACACCGGCCACCTGCACCCGGCCGTGATCGAGGCCGTGAAGGCCCAGCTCGACCTGTACACCCACACCTGCTTCCAGGTGGTGGCCTATGAATCCTATGTGGAGGTGAGCGAGCGCCTCAACACCCTCGCCCCCGGCGCCTTTGCCAAGAAGAGCCTGCTGCTCACCACGGGCGCCGAAGCCGTGGAAAACGCCATCAAGATCGCCCGCGCCTACACGGGCCGCCCGGGCGTGATCGCCTTCACGGGCGGCTACCACGGCCGCACCAACTTCACGCTGGGCCTCACGGGCAAGGTCGCGCCGTACAAGCTGGGGTTCGGCCCCTTCCCTGGCGAGGTGTACCACGCGCTGTTCCCCAACCCGCTGCATGGCGTGAGCGTGGAGCAGGCTCTGCAGTCCGTGGAACTGGTCTTCAAGAACGACATCGAGGCCGAGCGCGTGGCCGCCTTCATCGTCGAGCCGGTGCAAGGCGAAGGGGGCTTCAACGTGGCGCCGCCCGAGTTCATCCGGGGCCTCAAGGCGCTGGCCGACCGCCACGGCATCCTGCTGATCGCCGACGAAGTGCAGACCGGCGCGGGCCGCACCGGCACCTGGTTTGCCTGCGAGCAGTGGCCCGTGGCCCCGGACCTCATCACCACCGCCAAATCGCTGGCCGGCGGATTCCCGCTGTCGGGCGTGGTGGGCCGTGCCGACGTCATCGACGCCCCCGCCCCCGGCGGCCTGGGCGGCACCTACGCGGGCAGTCCCGTGGCGTGCGCCGCCGCGCTGGCCGTAATGCGCGCATTCGAGCAGGAAGGACTGCTGGCCCGCGCGCAGGACATGGGCGCACTGCTCACCCGCGGCCTCAAGGACCTGGCGGCCAAGGTACCCGCGATTGGCGACGTGCGCGGCCTGGGTGCCATGGTGGCCATCGAGCTCTTCGAGAACGGCGACCTGCAGCGCCCCGACGCTGCCCTGACGAAAAAGGTGGTGGCCGAGGCCGCGCGCCGCGGCCTCATCCTGCTGTCGTGCGGCACCTACGGCAACGTGATCCGCATCCTCGTGCCGCTGACCGCCTCCGACGAACTGCTGCAAGAAGGCCTCGCCATCCTGGCCGACAGCTTCGCGGCCGTGGGCTGAGCCGGCCCCCATCCAGAGACCACACCGACCACCATGACCCTCGCAGAACCCCTGGTGCGCTTCAGCGGCGTGCAGAAAACCTACGACGGCGAGCAGCTCGTCGTGCGCTCCCTGAACCTGGACATCCAGCGCGGCGAATTCCTGAGCCTGCTGGGCCCCTCGGGCTCGGGCAAGACCACCACGCTGATGATGCTGGCGGGGTTCGAATCGCCCACGTCGGGAGACATCCTGCTGGGCGGCAGGCAGATCACACGCACCCCGCCGCACAAGCGCGACTTCGGCATGGTGTTCCAGAACTATGCGCTGTTCCCCCACCTCACGGTGGGGGAAAACGTGGCCTACCCGCTCACGGTGCGCAAGGTACCCAAGGCCGAGCAGGCCGCGCGCGTGAAGAAGGCGCTGGACATGGTGCGCCTGTCGGGCATGGCCGACCGGTTGCCCGCGCGCCTGTCCGGCGGCCAGCAGCAACGCGTGGCCCTGGCGCGCGCGCTGGTGTTCGAGCCGCAGCTCGTGCTCATGGACGAACCCCTGGGCGCGTTGGACAAGCAGCTGCGCGAGCACATGCAGATCGAACTCAAGGAATTGCACCGCCAACTGGGCGTGACCTTCGTCTACGTGACCCACGACCAAGGCGAGGCCCTGACCATGAGCGACCGCGTGGCCGTCTTCAACGAAGGGGTGATCCAGCAGCTGGCCGATGTCGAGTCGCTCTACGAAACCCCCGGCAACCGCTTTGTAGCGGGTTTCGTGGGGGACAGCACCGTGCTCACCGGCACGCTGGAGAGCGCGGGCGAACATGCGGCGCTGCGCCTACCCCACGGCCCCGTGCTGCACGGCGTGAACGTGAACCGAGCCCAGGCGGGCGACCGCGTGGAAGCCTGCGTGCGCCCCGAGCGCGTCATCCTGCACCCCGCCGATGCCGCCCCCGCGGCAGGCCGGGTGCCCGCCACCGTGTCGCGTGCCATCTACTACGGCGACCACCTGCGGCTGATGTGCGACATCGCCCCCGGCCAGCAGCCCGCCACCGTCAAGCTGCCGCTCACGCGCGCTGACGCCAACCCGCACCCCCAGCCTGGCGAGCACGTGCAGCTGGAATTCCCCCCCGAGTCCACCCGCATCTATGCCCTGTGAAACGGGCATGGTTTTCTCTTCTTCTGTCCACCGTCCTTCCATCCACAAGGAAAACACACCATGAAAAAGAAGTGCCTGATCGCCTGCGCCGCCCTGGCCTGCCTGGCCCTGCCCGGTTTCGCGCAGCAGCAGATCACCGTCGTCAACTTCGGCGGCGCCAACGCCAATGCGCAGAAGAAGGCGTTCTACGAGCCCTATGAAAAGCTGGGCAACAAGATCGTGGCCGTCGAATACAACGGCGAGCAGGCCAAGGTCAAGGCCATGGTGGAGACCAAGAAGGTCACATGGGATGTGGTGGAGGTGGAATCGCCCGACGCTGCACGCGGCTGCGACGAAGGCCTGTACGAAAAGCTGGACTACAGCAAAATCGTCCCCAAGGCCGACCTGCTACCCGCGGCCGTGAACGAGTGCGCCGTGGGCATCTTCGTATGGTCCACCGTGATGGCCTACAACGGCGACAAGCTCAAGGCCCCGCCCACGAGCTGGGCCGATTTCTGGGACACCAAGAAGATTCCTGGCAAGCGCGGCATGCGCAAGGGCGCGCGCTACAACCTCGAATTCGCGCTGCTGGCCGACGGTGTGAAGCCGGCCGACGTGTACAAGGTGCTGGCCACCAAAGACGGCGCCGACCGCGCATTCAAGAAGCTGACCGAACTCAAGCCCCATATCCAGTGGTGGGAGGCCGGCGCCCAGGCGCCCCAGTTCCTGGTGGCCGGCGACGTGGCGCTGACCACGGTGTTCAACGGCCGTATCGACGCCGCCAACCGCGAAGGCCGCAACCTGCGGATCTTCTGGCCGGGCGGCATCTATGACCTGGATTCCTGGGCCATCCCGAAGGGCACGCCGAACAAGGACGCCGCCGTGAAGTTCATCGCCTTCACCCTGCAGGCGCAGAACCAGGCGGCCTACGCGCAAAACATCGCCTACGGACCCGCCAACACCAAGGCCTTGGCCACGCTGGACAAGAAGGTGCTGGACGACCTGCCCACCTCGGCCACCAACGCCAAGGAGGCGCTGCAGTTCAGCGTGGCCTTCTGGGCGGACCAGGGCGAGGCCCTGGAAAAGCGCTTCGCGGCCTGGGCCACGCAGTAAACCCGCGCAACCCTGAGAGCTGAAGGCACGACACCATGCAAGCCACCCTGGCAGCCCCTCCCGCAAGCGCAGCGCACCCCAGCGATCCCGGCGCGCTGCGCAAGGCCCTCTCCCGCGCCGAATCCCGGCGCAAGTGGCGAGCCTTTGCGTTGACCTTGCCACTGCTGGTGTTCCTTCTGCTCACCCTGCTGGTGCCTATCGTCGCGCTGCTACAGCGCGCGGTGGAGAACCCCGAAGTCGCCAACGCCCTGCCCGCCACCGTGCGTGCCCTCGATGGCTGGGACCGCCAGGCCGCCCCCGGCGCGCCAGCCTACGCGGCGCTCATCCAGGATCTGGCACGGCTGACGGACAACTCCGATGCGGGCGCCCTGGCACGCCGTCTCAACTCCGACGTACCCGGCGCGCGCTCTCTCATCATGGGCGCATACCGCGCCCTGCCGCTGCAAGGGGACGCCACGGCCATCCGCGATCAGCTGGTGGAGAAGGACGCACGCTGGGCCGAACCTCCGCTGTGGCGCGCGATTGCCAAGAACGGCGCCCGCTGGACGCCGGACTACCTGCTCGCCTCGGTGGACCTGCAGCGCGATGTGCTCGGCCATGTGGAGCGCATGCCCGAAGAGCAGCGCGCCTTCGGCGGCATCCTGCTGCGCACCTTCCACATCAGCCTGGTGGTGACGGTGATCTGCTTGCTGCTGGCCTACCCGCTGGCCTGGTGGCTCGCGTCGCTGCCCGCGCGTTCGGCCAACGTGCTCATGATCCTGGTGCTGGTGCCGTTCTGGACCTCCATCCTGGTACGCGTGGCCGCATGGATCGTGTTGCTGCAGTCCGAGGGCCTGGTGAACCGGGGCCTGATGGGCCTGGGTCTCATCGAGCAGCCCCTGGCGCTGCTCTTCAACCGCACGGGCGTGGTGATTGCCATGGTCCACATCCTGCTGCCCTTCATGATCCTGCCGCTGTACAGCGTGATGAAGAGCGTGCCACCCACCTACGTGCGCGCCGCCGTGTCGCTGGGCAGCTCGCCGCTGGCGGCCTTCTTCCGCGTGTACGTACCGCAGACCTACCCCGGCATCGGCGCAGGCGCTCTGCTGGTGTTCATCCTGGCCATCGGCTACTACGTCACGCCGGCCCTGCTGGGCGGTGCGGACGACCAGATGCTGAGCTACTACATCGCCCGCTACACCAATGTGGAAGTCAACTGGGGCATGGCCTGCGCGCTGGGTGCCCTGCTGCTGGCCGCCACCCTGCTGCTGTACGGGGTGTACCGCCGCATCGGCAAGGCCGAACTGAGCCTGGGCTGACCCCTTCCCCCTACCAAGGCCCCGCCATGATCCGCCTGCCTGCCTTCCCCCTCTACGCCACCTTTGCCGACAAGCTCGGCTGGTGGCTGCTGCGCGCGCTGTGCGTGGCCGTGCTGCTGTTCCTGCTGGCTCCCATCCTGGTGATGGTGCCGCTGTCGTTCTCGGACAGTTCCTTTCTTGCCTATCCCATCCACGGTTGGTCGTTCAAGTGGTACGCCAACCTTTTCGACTCCCCCGAATGGGCGCGCGCCACGCGCAACAGCTTCATCGTGGCGCCAGCGGCCACGCTGGTGGCCACCGTGCTGGGCACGCTCGCGGCGGTGGGCCTGTCGCGAGCGGACTTTCCGTTCAAGGGCCTGCTCATGGGCCTGCTCATCGCGCCCATGGTGGTACCCATCATCGTGGTGGGCGTGGCCACGTACCTGTACTTCGCGCCGCTGGGCCTGGCCGACAGCTATGCGGGCCTGATCATCGTGCACGCGGCCCTGGGTGCCCCGTTCGTGCTGACCACCGTACTCGCCACGCTGGCCAACTTCAACCACAACCTCGTGCGCGCCTCGCTGAGCCTGGGCGAAACGCCCCTCAACACGTTCTTCCGCATTACGCTGCCCGTGATTGCTCCCGGGGTGATTTCAGGCGCCCTGTTCGCATTTGCCACGTCGTTCGACGAGGTGGTGGTCACCCTGTTCCTCGCGGGGGCCGAGCAGACCACGTTGCCGCGCCAGATGTTTACCGGCATCCGCGAAAACATCTCGCCCACCATCGCCGCCGTGGCCACGATGCTGATCCTGTTCACCACCGGCTTGCTCCTCGCGCTAGAGTGGCTGCGCGGGCGCCGGGCCTGAAGCGATACCCCTGCCACTGGTGCCGCCTTGGCGACCACCTGGAAGCCCGCGGCGTGCTAGCCTGCCAGTCAGCGCTATATGCCGCACCGGCCCGTTTTTCTCCATTCACCCCTCCAACCCTCTGGAAGCCCCATGGACATGAAGACCTCGCCCCTGGCCCTGCTCAAGGACCCCAGCCTGCTCAAGACCGACGCGCTCATCAACGGCCAATGGGTCGCGGGCGCCAGCCGCTTCGACGTGCATGATCCCGCCACGGGCCTCAAGCTGGCCGATGTGGCCAACCTCGGCGCGCAGGATGCCGAAGCCGCCATCGCCGCTGCCAACGCTGCCTGGCCCGCCTGGAAGGCCAAGACCGCCAAGGAACGCAGCATCCTCCTGCGCAAGTGGTACGACCTGCTCATGGCCCACCAGGACGACCTGGGCCGCATCATGACCGCTGAGCAAGGCAAGCCCCTGCCCGAGGCCAAGGGCGAGGTGGCCTACGGCGCCAGCTTCGTGGAGTGGTTTGCCGAAGAGGCCAAGCGCGTCAACGGTGAAACCCTGCCCCAGTTCGACAACAACCGCCGCCTGCTGGTGCTCAAGCAACCCATCGGCGTGTGCGCGGCCATCACGCCGTGGAACTTCCCGCTAGCCATGATCACGCGCAAGGTGGCCCCGGCCCTGGCCGCAGGCTGCCCTGTGGTCATCAAGCCCGCCGAACTCACGCCGCTCACCGCGCTGGCTGCCGCCGAGCTGGCCATCCGCGCGGGCATCCCGGCCGGCGTGCTCAATATCCTGAGCGCCGACAGCGCCAACTCCATCGCCATCGGCAAGGTGCTGTGCGCAAGCGACGTCGTACGCCACATCAGCTTCACGGGCAGCACCGAGGTGGGTCGCATCCTCATGGCCCAGTCAGCACCTACCGTGAAGAAGATGTCGCTGGAACTGGGCGGTAACGCGCCCTTCATCGTGTTCGACGATGCCGACATCGACAGCGCCGTGGAGGGCGCCTTTGCCAGCAAGTACCGCAACGCCGGCCAGACCTGCGTGTGTTCCAACCGCATCTATGTGCAGGCCGGCGTGTACGACCAGTTCGTGCAGAAGTTCGCCGCCAAGGTGAAGACCGCCAAGGTGGGCAATGGCTTCGAAGACGGCGTGAACCAGGGCCCGCTCATCGAAGAGGCGGCGCTGGAAAAGGTGCAGCGCCATGTGGACGATGCCGTGGCGAAGGGCGGCGTGGTGGTTGCCGGCGGCCAGCGCCTGTCGGGCCTGGGCTCCGGTCAGTTCTTCGAGCCCACCGTGGTGGCTAACGCCAACGCCGACATGCTCTGCGCGCGCGAGGAAACCTTCGGCCCCTTCGCCCCCGTGTTCAAGTTCGAGACCGAGCAGCAAGCCATCGATGCCGCCAACGCCACCGAGTTCGGGCTGGCCAGCTACTTCTACAGCCGCGACGTGGGCCGCATTTTCCGCGTGAGCGAGGCGCTGGAATACGGCATGGTGGGCATCAACGTGGGCATCCTGGCCACCGAGCACGTGCCGTTCGGCGGCGTGAAGCAATCGGGCCTGGGCCGCGAGGGCTCGCACCACGGCATGGACGACTACGTCGAGATCAAGTACCTCTGCCTGGGCGACATCCTCAGGTAAAGGTCAGCGGGCGCTCCGGGGAAGGCGCCCGCAGCCCGCGCGCGGCGCAGGCGCCCGCCATGGCCGGCCACATGCGCACCACGGCGGCGGTGCGGGTTTCCACGCCGAGCTTCACGTAGATGTGCTCCAGGTGCTTGTGCACTGTGCGCGGGCTGATGCACAGCAGCGCCGCGATATCCGCATCGGTTTTGCCGCAGGCAAGCCATTGCAGCACATCGCGCTCGCGCGCCGTGAGCCCGGCCGGCTCGGCGCCGCCCCAGGCGGCCGGGACCGACGGGCCCGCATGGCGGCACAGAAAGGCCAGGTGCGGTCGCAGCAGCGCCAGCCGAGCCAGTTCATGCGCCTGAAAGCAAGCGCCACAGCGCCCCACAAAGAAGCTCGCGGACACGCCCTCCTCCTGGTACAGCGGCACCGCCAGCACGAAAGCGCCGCTCGGCATGCCGCTCTCCGGCACGCCCAGGCGCTGGCAACCGCCCGTGTGCAGGTCGCACCGCGACAACACCGTGCAGTCGGCAGGGATGTAGCCATTGAGCGCGCGGCCCACACCTGTTGCGAACGCGGCCACATCGTGCGATTGCATCTCGGCATGCGCAAGCAGCCGCAAAGCGGCAGCGTAGTCGGTTCGGTTGAGGAGGTTCATCGCGCAGGGCATCCCACCAGGGTGTACGCATTGCTGCGTATTGGCGCCCTGCCCCGGGCGGGCCGACGATACCGGGGCGGGTGATCGTGCACGGGCCAGTATAGGCAGCCAGCAGCCCGTGCGCCAGCGGTTGCCCGAAAGGAGCCACCATGCCCATCAACGAAGCCAAACTCAACGAGTTCATGGCGCACTTCGTCGGCGACCTCGGCGCCGTGATGCACGCCGCGACCGTGGCGGCCGGGGATCAACTCGGCTTGTACAAGGCACTGGCCGAAGGGCCCTGCACCGCAGAAGAGCTTGCCCGGCGCACCGAGACCGATCCGCGCTATCTGCGCGAGTGGCTGTCGGCCCAGGCGGCGAGCGGCTATGCGGAGTACGACCCGGCAAGCAAACGCTTTTCCCTCACCGAGGAACAGGCCCTGGCGCTGGCCCAGGAAGGCAGCCCGGCCTTTATTGCGGGCGCCTTCCAGATTGCCGTGGCGCAGTTCAAAGCCATCCCGAAGATGGTGCAGGCCATGCGCACCGGGCTCGGCCTGGGGTGGCACGAGCACGATCCCTCCCTGTTCCAGGGCACCGAGCGCTTCTTCCGCCCCGGCTACGCGGCCAATCTGGTAAGCCAGTGGATTCCCGCACTCGATGGTGCACAGGCCGCGCTGGAGCGCGGCGCCCGCGTGGCCGACGTGGGCTGCGGGCATGGCGCCTCCACGCTGCTGATGGCGCAGGCCTATCCGGCGTCGAGCTTCGTGGGTTTCGACTACCACGCTCCGTCGATCGAGTACGCGCGCGCCGCCGCGCAGAGTGCGGGCCTGGGCGAGCGCGTGCGGTTCGACGTGGCCAGCTCCAAGGATTTTCCCGGCGAGGCCTACGACATGGTCGCCATGTTTGACTGCCTGCACGACATGGGCGACCCCGTGGGCGCCAGTGCCCACGTCAGGCACAGCCTCAAGCCCGACGGCACCTGGCTGATCGTCGAGCCCTTCGCCAACGACCGGCTCGAAGACAACCTCAATCCCGTGGGCCGCGTGTTCTATTCGGCCTCCACCTTCATCTGCACGCCCGCTTCGCGGTCACAGGAGGTGGGCTTGTGCCTGGGCGCGCAGGCCGGCGAGGCGCGCATGCGCCAAGTGGTCACCGAAGGCGGCTTTTCACGCTTTCGCCGTGCGGCGCAGACCCCTTTCAACCTCGTCTACGAGGCCCGACCCTGAACGCACAAAGGAGCACATCATGACCCGCCAGTACATCGACTGCCGCGAATACCCCAGCGCCATGCATTGCAGCATCGCGATCAGCGCCGACAACCCCAAGGAGCTGCTGGAAGCCGCCGTGCGCCATGCCGTCGCGGTGCACGGCCATGAGGACACGCCCGAGCTACGGCACCAGTTGGCCCAGATGTTCAAGCCAGGCACGCCACCCGAGACACTGCCCACGGCCAAGGCACTCTGAGATTGCTTCTATTTCAATAGCATAAAGTGCTTGGAACGCAAGCACTACAGCCTCAAAAGCGCTGAAATCGAGGCTCTTGCACCGCAAGCACGCACCACGAGGGACGGCGCCCGCCGTCCCGGTCGGCCCCTTGTCCCAGGCCCCTGCGTCACGCGGTCGCCATGCGCGGCCACTACACTACGCGCCCGCGGCGCCCGGCATTCCGTACGCGCCCGCCCTTGGCAATAACTTTTTTCTTCATGCACCGCTCCTCGTACCGCACCGCCTTACCTGCCCTGCTGCTCGCCGTCCTTGCAGGTTCTGCACGGGCCGAGGAACCCACCAAGGAGCCCGAAGATTGGAGCGTGCACGCCCAGGCCACCTACGTCTGGCAGGCCAAGCCCGCGTTCCAGGCCGCCTACAGCGGCCACGACAGCCTGTCGCCGCTCAAGGAAAAGAGCTATTCGTTCACTTCCACGCTGTTCCTGGGCAAGCGGCTGGGCCGCGACACCGAGCTGTATTTCAATCCCGAGCTCGTGCAGGGCGTGCCCATGTCCAACCTCACCGGCCTGGGCGGCCCTACCAATTCCGAACTGCAGAAGACCGCGGGACCCAGCCCCACGCTGTACCGGGCCCGGCTGTTCGCGCGCCACACCTGGGGCCTGGGCGGCGAGCGCGAAGCGGTGCCCGGCGAGGCCAACCAGCTCGCAGGCTTCCAGGACAGGCGCCGGCTCGTGCTCACGGCCGGCAACCTGGCCGCCTCGGACATCTTCGACAACAACGACCAGGCCCATGACGGGCGCACCCAGTTCATGAACTGGGCCCTGCTGACCCACGGCGCCTGGGACTTCGCGGCCGACGCGCGCGGCTATTCCTGGGGTGCCGCGCTCGAGTACTACCACGACGACTGGGCCCTGCGCGTGGGGCGCTTCATGCAGCCACGCGACCCCAACGGCCTGCCGCTCGACCACGCCATCTTCCGCCACTACGGCGATCAGATCGAACTCGAGCGCGGCTACACGCTGGGCGGCCAGCCAGGCCGCTGGCGCGTGCTGGCCTTCCGCAATGTGGCCATCATGGGGCGCTTTCAGGACGCAATCGACTGGGGTCGCCAGAACCAGGCCACGCCGTCGATGGACGCGGTTCGCTCGCTCCATAGCAAGGTGGGCTGGGGCCTCAGCATGGAACAGTCCCTGACCCCGGAGATCGGCATGTTCGCGCGCTGGTCACGCAACGACGGCCGCAGCGAGGTCTACGCCTTCTCGGAAATCGACCAGGCCTTCTCGACCGGTGTCACCCTGAACGGCGCGCTCTGGGGCCGCGCCAGCGATGCCCTGGGCATGGCCTACGCACGCAACAGCCTCTCCAGCGTGCACCGCGAATACCTGGCGCTGGGCGGCCTGGGCTTCTTTGTGGGCGACGGGCGGCTGGACCACTACCGCCCCGAGCAGATCTTTGAAACCTACTACCGCCTCGGCCTGCCGTCGGTACGTGGCGTGGACAGCGCCTTCAGCCTGGGCTGGCAGCACATCCGCAATCCGGGCTACAACGCGGACCGCGGGCCGGTCAACGTCTACACCGCACGGTTTCACGCCGAGTTCTGAAGACGCGTTGCCCGCCCCTATAATGGCGAGCCTCGCGGGTGTAGTTCAATGGTAGAACGGCAGCTTCCCAAGCTTCATACGAGGGTTCGATTCCCTTCACCCGCTCCACTTCATACCGGTATCAGTCCCCGCACGCCAGCCCCCGCAGTGCCAGGCGACTCTCGAACCGCCGCGACTCCCCCGTCACCGGATCCGTGAACTCCAGCAGCCTCGCCAGCAGTTGCAGCGGGTTGGAATAGTCGCCCTCGGGCGGATCGTTTACCTCGGGATAGAACGCGTCGCCGCGCAGCGGTAGTCCCAGGGCCGCCATGTGCACGCGCAACTGGTGGCGCTTGCCCGTGATGGGCTCGAGCCGGTAGCGGGCCCAGGGTGCCGCCACCTCCAGCACCTCCATGCGCGTGTGGCTGTTGGGCTCGCCTGGCACCTCGTGCATGCGGAAAAACTGCGGGCTTTCCTCCAGGCGGCTCGCGTGCTCCCGCGGAAATGCCAGGTCGGGCCGCCAGGGTGCGATGGCCTCGTACACCTTGCGCATGGCACGGTCGCGGAACAGCGCCTGGTAGCGTCCCCGCGTGGCGCGCTGCACCGAGAACAGCACGAGCCCTGCCGTGTCGCGGTCGATGCGGTGCACTGGGGAGAGCTCGCGCAGGCCCAGCCTGCGCTTGAGGCGCACGAGCAGCGTGTGCTGCAGGTAAGTGCCCGTGGGCACCACGGGCAGAAAATGCGGCTTGTCGGCCACGAGCAGGTGCTCGTCCTGGAACAGCACGGTTTCCGCGAACGGAATCGTGGCCTCGTGCGGCAGCTCACGGTAGTAGTAGAGCCGGATGCCGGGCACGAAGGCCCGCCCGGGCGCGACCGGCACGCCGTATTCATCCAACACCTCGCCCGCAGCCATGCGGCGCAGCCAATCGGTGCGATCCACGGCAGGCAGGCGCTGCGCAAGAAAGTCCAGCATGCTGCCCTGCCCCGTTGATGGCAAGACCACGCAGCTCGGGTTCACCCCGTCGCGCATGGGTAGGACGCGGGGATCGTGGGGGTTGTGCATGGTGTGCGGCTTACTATCAGTTCAGGAGCTGCAGGTATAGAACGGGCCTGCGCAATGGGCATTTTCTCGCAAAGCCAAAGCTACCGCGGCCACGACATGTGTGTATGCCAGAATGCTGTTGCATTTCGTTGCATCCACTCCACCGCTCCCATGCTCCGGCTCCTATCCCGCTTGCACAGCCTGCCGCCGCCCGCACAGGTGCGCTCGGTAGCGCGCTCGATGGTGTGCGCGCTGTTGGCGGGGTGTGTATGGGTTCTCGCACCTCTCACGGCCCAGGCGGCCCCCGGGCGCCCGCACGTGCTGATCCTGCTGTCCTACCACCCGGGCCACAGCTGGGAGGACCGCATTCTGGCGGGCTTCAACGAATGGGACAGCGGTACGGCCAGCAAGCCGGTCTTCCACACCGAATGGATGGACACCAAGCGCTACCCCGGTGCCGCGCACCGCCAGCACCTGGCCCGCTATCTTGCGGATAAATACGCGAACCAGCGCTTCGATCTGGTTGTGACCATGGACGACAACGCGCTCGACTTCGTGGTACGCCAGGACACGCTCTTCGCAGGCACCCCCGTGGTTTTCAGCGGCATCAACGGCGATCCGGCGCAGATCGTGGGTCTGCGCCCGCAGGTCACGGGCATTCTGGAGCGCTTCGACCTCACGCGCACACTGCGGGTGGCCTTGTCACTGCATCCGCGCACGCAGCACCTGCTGTTCCTGACGGCACGGGACGAAACCGGCGCCGGGCTGCGCGAAACGGTGGATACGGCCCTGGCCCAGTTGCCGCCAGGCCCGGCCGTCGAGCACTGGTCCGTCTCCCACCTGGAGCAGGTCGAGGCGCACCTGGCACAGTTGCCCGAGGGCACGCTCGTCTTCGCGCTGGGCACCATGCCGCGGCAGGGGGCGAGTGCGCCCCCGCTTGAGCCCGAGGAGGTGGCGGCCTATGTGCGCGCACGTACGGCCAGGCCCGTGTATTCCGACCTGGACACGGCCGTAGGCCATGGCGCCGTGGGCGGCTACATGAACAGCGGGCTCGAGACCGGCCGCCTGCAGGCCGCCATGGCGCGGCGCGTGCTGGCCGGCGAGGAAGCCTCGCGCATTCCCTACGTGCGCAAGACCCCACTGGCCGTGCTGTTCGACTACGCCGAGCTGCGTCGCCTGGGGCTGGACATGCACAAGCTGCCTGCGGACAGCGCGCTGGTGAATGCCCCGCCCTCGGTCTTCGACCCCGAGTACCGCACGCCGCTGATCAGCTTCTCGCTGATGGTGGCGCTGCTGCTCATCACGGTGGCCGTGCTGATCACACGCAGCCGCTTCCAGGCCGGGCGCGAACGGGCACTGCACCACCAGGCCACGCACGACGAGCTCACGGGCCTGCCCAATCGCAATGGCCTGACAGAGCTGCTGCAGGCGCTGCCCCGAGCCGCGCTGGACGGCGAGGAGCGCGTGGCCCTGGTGATGCTGGGCCTCAACCGCTTCAAGCTCGTGAACGACACCTACGGCCATGCCTTCGGTGACGAAGTCGTGGCCGCCGTGGCAGCCCGGCTACAGCAATGGCGGGGCCACCACGAGGCACTGGTGCGCTTCAGCGGCGACGCCTTCATGATCGTGTCGCGCCTGCGCAGCGAACGGGCGCTGGAGCACTTGCGCGCGCGTTGCGAAACGCTGTTCCAGCAGCCCTTTCTCATCCACGGCCGGCGCATCCCGGTCACGGCGGCCTTCGGGATGAGCTCGGTGCCGCTGGACGCCCTCGACCCCGGCCGCCTGCTGCGCGAGGCCGACACAGCCATGTACGAGGCCAAGCGCAGCCGCCGCGCGCAGGTCGTCACCTTCGACAGCAGCATCCACGAGCGCGCCGCACGCCAGTTCCAGATCGAGGCCAGCCTGCCCGATGCGATCGAGCGCGGCGAGATCGAGGTGTACTTCCAGCCCATCACGGACACGGAGCGCAACTGCATCGCCGGCTTCGAGGCGCTCGCGCGCTGGCAACACCCCCAGCTCGGTGCGATACCGCCCCCCGAATTCGTCCGCACCGCAACGGAGTCGGGCCACATCGGCGCGCTCACGCAGTACGTACTTCGCAAGGCCTGCCACGCTTTCTTGCCACACCTGGAGGCTTCCACGCAGCCCTACCTGGCCGTGAATGTCTCGGTCAACGACATCTACAGCAGCGAGTTTCCCACGCAGCTCACGCACATTCTGCGCGCCATGGGCATGCCCCCCCGAGCGGCTGGTGCTCGAAGTGACCGAGGACATACTGCTGGGCGACGAGGAACTGGCCACGCAAGCCCTGACGCGGTTGCGCGAGCTGGGCGTGCGCATCGCCATCGACGACTTCGGCACGGGCTATTCCTCGATGAGCTACCTGTCGAGCTACCGGGTCAACATCATCAAGATCGACCGCTCCTTCGTGCGCAACATCGCCACCCATCCGATGGACCGCAAGATCGTGCGCGCGATCGTTTCCATGGCCAACGATCTGGAACTCAGCGTGGTCACCGAGGGGGTCGAAACGCCCGAGTAGGTCGCGCTGCTGCGCGGCATTGGCTGCGTGCTCCTGCAGGGCTATGCCTTCGGCCGCCCCAAGCCTGCCGAACAGTGGCCCGTCGCCTCATGAGGCGGTCAGTGAAAATCCCGGCTCCCCCCCAGCACCCCGGCCAGCCGACCCAACAACGGCGTGAGGTCCTTGCAGCGCTGGAGGACGAGGTGGCGCACGGCCCCCTCGCCGGTTCCCTCGCCAGCACCCGCGCCCGGTGAAGCGCTGCACTGCCACAGCCCTTCCACGGCCAGCAGGCGTGCGCCCAGCAGTGCGGCGCGCCAGCGCTCGAGCAGCGCGGGCCAGACAATCACATTGACCGGGCCGGTCTCGTCCTCGATCGTGACGAACATCGTGCCCTTGGCCGTGCCCGGCCGCTGGCGCACGGTGACGATGCCGCAGGCGCGCACGCGCCGCCCATGCGGCGCGGCCTGCAACTGCAGCGCCGTCTGCAGGCGCCAGCGCATCAGGCGCTCGCGCAGCAGCGCCAGCGGGTGCCGACGCAGCGTGAGGCCCGTGGCGGCATAGTCAAACAGGATCTCCTCGCCCTCGGGGGCCGAGGGCAGCGCAAGTGGCGCCTCGTTCACGGGTGCCTGCCGCAGCAGGGCTGGTGCCCGCAGCTGGGCCGCGGCATCCCACATCTGCTGGCGGCGATGGCCTGAAAGTTGGCGCAGCGCATCGGCTGCCGCCAGGGCCTGCAGGTCCTGCCGGTCTAGCTGCGCGCGCAGGGCCAGGTCTTCGGTGCTGGCGAACGGCGCCTGCGCGCGCGCCTCCTCCAGCCGCCGTGCCGCGGCCCGGCCCAGGCTGGCCACCAGGCACAGGCCCAGCCGCACGGCGGGCTGGAGCGGGCCCACGCCTGCCACGGGCTGCGCGGGGCCTTCGAGCGTGCAGTCCCAGCCGCTCACCGCCACATCGACGGGCAGCACGCGCACGCCATGGCGGCGCGCGTCCTGCACGAGCTGCGACGGCGCATAGAAGCCCATGGGCTGCGAGTTGAGCAGCGCCGCCAGAAAACACGCTGGCTCGTGCCGCTTGAGCCAGCTGCTCGCGTAGGCCAACTGCGCGAAGCTGTGCGCGTGGCTCTCGGGAAAGCCGTATTCGCCAAAGCCCAGCATCTGCTGGAAGATGCGCTCAGCAAAGCCGCGGTCGTAGCCGTTGTCCACCATGCCGTCGATGAGCCGGCGCTCGAAGCGGTGCACGCCGCCCGAGCGCTTCCAGGCCGCCATGGAGCGGCGCAGCGCATCGGCCTCGCTTGCGGAAAAGCGCGCGGCGATCATGGCGATCTGCATCACCTGCTCCTGGAAGATGGGCACGCCCAGCGTGCGCGCGAGCGCCCCGCCCAGCTCTTCTTTTTCGAGCTGCAGCGGCTCCCCGCGCCGCTCCCGCTCGCGTGCCTGCAGGTAGGGATGCACCATGCCGCCCTGGATCGGCCCCGGCCGCACGATGGCCACTTCCACCACGAGGTCGTAGAGCTTGCGCGGGCGCAGGCGCGGCAGCATGCTCATCTGCGCGCGGCTTTCGATCTGGAACACGCCCACGGTGTCGGCCGCGCAGACCATGTCGTAGGTGGCGGGGTCCTCGCGCGGGATCTCGTGCAGCCCCCAATGATCGCCGCGCAACAGCGCGCGCAGTTGCAGGCAGCGGCGCAGCGCGCTGAGCATGCCCAGGGCCAGCACGTCCACCTTCATGAGGCCAACTTCATCAAGGTCGTCCTTGTCCCACTGGATTACCGAACGGCCCGGCATGCTCGCGGGCTCCACGGGCACCAGGCGCGTGAGCTTGCCCTGGGTGAGCACGAAGCCGCCCACGTGCTGGCCCAGGTGGCGCGGAAAGCCCTTGAGCTGCGCGGCCAGCTCCAGCCAGAGCGCCGCGATGGGCGCGCCCACGGCCTCGGCAAGCTGCTGCAGGCGTTCTGCCGCGAACTGCTCGTCAAACCACTGGTGGTCCTTGGCAAAGGCATCGACCAGTGCGGGCGCCACGCCCAGCGCGCGGCCCACGTCGCGCAGCGCGCTGCGCGTGCGGTAGGTGATGACCACGGCCGCGATGGCCGCACGCTCACGGCCGTATTTGCCGTAGATGTACTGGATGACCTCCTCGCGCCGCTCGTGCTCGAAGTCCACGTCGATGTCGGGCGGCTCGCGGCGCTCCTTGCTGATGAAGCGCTCGAACAGCAGGTGCGATTCCTTCGGGTCGACGGCCGTGATGCCCAGGCAGTAGCACACGGCCGAATTGGCTGCCGAGCCGCGCCCCTGGCACAGGATGCCCTGGCTGCGAGCGTAGCGCACGACATCGTGCACCGTGAGGAAATACATCTCGTATGCACAATCGGCAATGAGCGCGAGCTCCTTGCGGATCTGGCGGATGACCTCCTCGGGCACGCCCAGCGGATAGCGGCCGCGCGCGCCCTCCCAGGTGTACCAGGCCAGCGCCTCGCGCGGCGTCATGCCCGCCGGCACGGTTTCGAGCGGATAGTGGTAGCGGATCTCGCTGAGATTGAAAGTGCAGCGCGCCGCCACCGCGAGCGTGGCCTGCAGCAGCTCGGGCGGGTAGATGCCTGCCAGCCGCACGCGCTGGCGCAGGTGGCGCTCGGCATTGCCCTGCAGCGTGAAGCCGCATTCGGCCACGCTGCGGCCCAGGCGCACGGCCGTGATCACGTCCTGCAGTGGCTTGCGCGAGCGGCTGTGCATGTGCACGTCGCCCGCAGCCACGAGCGGCAGGCCCAAGTGCTGGCCCACGCGCCGCAATGTGGCGAGCCACAGGCCGTCGTCAGGTGCCAGGTGCAACTCCACGGCCAGCCAGCACGGAAGGCCTAATTGGCCCATAGTGCTCTCCACCTGGTGTTTGATAGCTATGAAATCATGAGCATCAAAGCACTCCCGCCGTGGCACGAGCAACAGCTCGCAGCCCTGGAGCCGGGCCAGATCGGCGCTGTCGATACGGTACTGTCCCTTGGGCACATTGCGGCGCGCGGCGCTGATGCACTCGCACAGCTGGCCCCAGCCCTCGGCATCCCGCGCCAGGGCTACAAGGCGGAAGTTGCCCCACAGGAATTCGCTGCCCACGATCAGGTGCAGGCCACAGGCCTGGGCCGCGATATGCGCGCGCACCACGCCGGCCACGGAGCATTCGTCCGTGAGGGCCAGCGCGGTGTAGCCCAGTTGGTGGGCGCGCTCCACGAGCTCCTGCGGGTGCGAGGCGCCGCGCTGGAAGCTGAAGTTCGAGAGGCAATGCAGCTCGGCATAGCCTGGCAAGGCGAAGTCAGCCATACACGCCCTGCAGGAACCAGCGCTCCCCTGCGGCTGTGCCCGGAGCGGGCCGCTCGCGGAACACCCACACCATGCCGGCCACCACGTTGTGCGCAATGAAGTAGTCGCGCTGCGCCAGGCCCTGCTCCTGCGTGTCTCCGGCCTCCCACCAGCCAGCCTCCAGGCGCTGCGGCCCGGCCAGCAGGCGCAACGGGCCATGCCAGCAAGGGCGGCTGCCCTGCACCGCCAGCGGCCGCGGCGGGCGGACCAGCCAGGCGGGGTACAGCGCGGCCTGCGCCGCCAGTGGCACGGCCTGCGCACCGGCCGTAGCACAGGCGGCGGGCTGCCAGCCCTGCATGCGCTCGGGCCGGTGGTCGGCCTGCAGCCGCGGAGCCCGCACCTGCTGCGCCCCCAGGCGGGCCGAAAGGCGCTCCACGAACTGCCCCCAGGGCTCGCCTTGCCGTTGGCGGGCGTCTTCCGGCCCCGGGGGCAGCAGATCAGCGCGGGCACCGCTGCCGTCGGTCCACGGCGCGGTTTCGAGGGCCTGCAGGGTGATCTGGTTCACGGGGGCCGCCAGGCGCTGGTGTGCCAGGCGCTCGGCCAGCAACCGGCGCAGATGGGCCAGGTCTTGCGCGGGTTCGGCCGTGCGCACGGCCAGGCGGTTTCCGGGCGGTAGTTCGACGCCGTCGATACGGCGCAGGTCATAGCGCCAGCCCAGCTCCAGCCCCAGCACACCCTGGTGGCGGGCCTGCAGCCAGGCACGCAGCGCGGCCAGCAGCGGCCCCGCAGGCCGCAGCAGGGCATCGGCCGATTCGGCCAGCGCAGGCAGTTCGGCACAGGCGCTGAAACGCTCGGGGCATGCCAGCCAGGCCAGGGGCTGCGGCACATCGCCCCAAGCCTGGTCCAGCGCCCGCAGTGCAGCGGCCCCCAGGCGACGCGCCACGCCGGCGCGCGGCAGGGTGCGCAGCGCCCCCCAGGTGCGGCAGCCCATGCGCTCCAAGCTGGCGGCATGGGGGCGCAGTGCGGTCAGTGTGTGCAGCGGCAGGCCTTGCGGCACATGGCGCGGCGGTGTCCGCCCGGCCTGCGCCAGGCGCAGCAGGGCCAGGGCCTGTTGCGCGGTCGCCCCCTGGGCAAAGGGAATGCTCCCCCCGCCCTCACCTCCCCCTCACCTCCCTCACCGCCCGCGGCCTGCCGCAGCAACGTCAGCAGGCGCGCACGGCCGCCCCACAGGCGCTCGGTGGACGACACCTCCAGCAGCAGCGCCTCGTCGAGCCGTGCCACGCGCGGCGTGAAGCGCAGGGCCCACCAGCCGGCAGCGTCGGCCGGCACACCCGGTGCGGGTTCAGCGCTCGGCCAGGGCCAGGCGATCCAATGCATGGCGCGACTCCGGCAGAACTCCCCCCTCCGGCCCTGGCGACCGGCGCCAGGCTTGCGCCGCCCGCATACCCGCGAGCACCGCCGCCACGGGAGCGTGCGCGGGCAGAGCCCCAGTGGGCAGCCAAACCGGCTCCTGCACGGGCGGCCCCCGGCGTTTGAGCACCTGTACCGCGAGGCCATCGGGGAGGCTGCGCACCGCAAGGCGCAGCGGGGCGGGCGTGGACTGGACCCGGCACGACAGGGGCCGAAAGCCCCACAGCAAGGCCCCATGTGCCGCGGCGGCCAGGTTCAGGCGGCGCAGGGCGTCTGCCCGGGCCCGAGGCAGCCAAGCCAGCACGGCCAGCACATCGCGGCAGCGCAGCGCCTGCTCGCAGACCCAGGCCGCCTGCACGCCATCGACACCGGGAGGGTGTATCCAGCACAGCCGCTGGGCCGGCAGGCCCACGGCCTGCAATGCCGGGACAAAAGGCTCGCAGGGCGGCGCCACCAGCACGACCTGCCCCGTGCGCCGCGCAGCTGCGTGGGCCAAGGCCGGCAGGACCAGAGGCCATTCGGGCCGCGCTTCGGGAGGCAGCAACACCTCGGACAACGCCCCCACGGGCCAGCCGCCGCCAGGCAGGCAGGCATCCAGCGCGGCATGGCCGGAGGGTTCGGCCCGCACCGCCGCAGCGGCCAGCTGGTCCCCTCGCCAGACATGCGCCCACATCCCCGCGAGCGCCGGCCCTGGGCGAGGGGCGCGCGGTGCAGAAGATGGGATGGAGGGCATGGCGGCTTCTGGCATGAATACTGTTTAAATATACAGTATTCATGAAGCCACTGCACAGCCTCATGGCCACCGCTCGGTGGCGGCCAGGAACAACAGCTAGGCTACGCTTGCCAGCAACAGGCCGCAGGCGTCGCACCAGTCCGCGACGGCGGTATCGGCCGCATCGGCGCGTGCCATGACCTGGGGCCAGCGGCGCAGGCTCGCATCGACGATAGATTGCAACTGCCACAGGGCTTCGCGCCCCACGAAGGCCAGCTCGGCAAGCCCCTGGGCATCATCCTGCAGAAACGCCAGGATGTCGGCCTGCTGGCGCGGATGCGACCCCGCCTCGATCAATGCCTTCTGCAGCGCCGCCAGGCGCAGGTCCACGAAGGCGCAGGCACGGCCCGAGGGCAAGGCCAGCCACTCTGCGGGCAACTGGGCGCGCAAATCCGACCATCGCTGAAACGCATCTGACAGCACCTGGATGTGCAGCTCGGCATCGCGCTGCAATGGCGGCAGTTCAGCCTCAGGCAAGGCCTCATCGGCCAGCAGGGGCAGCATCAGGGCCACCAGGGAAGCGGGGAACTTGCGATGGTTCAGCCGCAGCGTCAGCGACAGCCGCTGGGCGGGCCGATCGGTGTATTTCTCGAAGAACGCAGCCACCACTGCGGACAGCAGCAGGATCTGGCCCATGGGCGAAATCTGCTCGCCCGCCAGGCCACGCGGGTAGCCCGTACCGTCCATGCGCTCATGGTGCTCAAGCACCGCCACGTCCACCGAGCGGGGGTAGGCCTGCTGCCCGCGCACGACGAACATGGCCGTGACGGGATGGACCTCAAGGTGCTTGCGGCCCACGCCCATGATCCGGTGTTCCGGATTGCGCCAGACCGGGTCCATATGCAGCACGCCGATGTCATGCAAGATCGCGGCCGTGGCCAGCAGCACGCATTCGCGTTCGCTCCAGCCGCTGCGCACCCCCAGGTAGAGCGCCACGAGCATCACGCACACGCTGTGGGTCAGCAGATCAGGCCGTTGCTCGCGCATCACCGTGAGCTTGAAGGCCAAGGGGGGCGGCAGTTGCATGGAGCGCAGCGGCGCCAGCAGACGCTGCGCATCCCCCAGGGACTTCACCAGCCGTAAAGGCAAGGGGGCGGTAGCGCACTGCTCGCGTGCCTGGGCTTCGAGGAAGGCGACGTCCACAGCGTTGTCCACCGCGAGGTGGCCGTCGATCGAGTCGCGCAGCGTGTGCTGCACAAGGCGGTCGTACAGGCGGGCATCGATGCGGGCCCCCTTTTCCACGAGCTTGATGCCGTTATCGGTATAGATCGCGCTCTGCGCGATCACCTGGCAGTGCTCGGCCATGGCCGTCACGGCCCGCAGGTAGTGCGGACCATCGGGCGGCGGTTGGGACGCTCCGTCGACAGCCGTCGAGAAAGGGTCGGTCATGCAAAAAATGGTATCAATGAAGACAGAACTATACGTGCGAAGCTTCCGATGCCGCGATCAGGCATCGGGCACGATGGCCTCGGCATAGTCGTACAGCGCTCCCAGGATTTCCTGCGCACGCTCGTCCTCCCGTTCATCGGCCTGCTCGGACAGTGCGTCGATGCGATCGAACAAGGCCTGCACCGTGAGCGCCCCACCCTGCCCCTCGAGCAGGCAGGCAGTGCGGTGGGCGAGCCAGCGCGCTTGCTCTTCGGCGCTGAGGGTGTCGGGGAAGTTGCGCGCACGGTAGCGGAACAGCAGCTCCGCGAGGCGCGGGTCGTCGAAACCCACGTTCGCACGCGCCAGCGGCTCGCCGCCCAGCGTGCGCAGGTGGTTGAGCCGCCGGCGGTCCTCGTTGCCGACAAAGCCGCCGTACAGGTCCTGCTCCACATCGGGCGCGGGCTCGGCGGGCCGCGCAAAGACAGCGGACCAGATCGCGCTCATGTCGGGCAGCGTGCGCGCCGCCTCGGTGTGCCGCGCGGCCTGCGCCAGGTCGATACCCCAGCGCTGCGCCAGGGCCGGCGTGAGCGTGTTCACATTGCCCACCACCATGGGTGACTTGTTGAGATGCACCGTCTTGACGGGTAGCCGCGCAACGCCCTCGGGCAGGTCTGCCGTGCGCGTGAACAGGCGCGTGCGGATCTCTTCGGCATTCAGCGTGGCAAGCTCGGCCGGGTCATGGGCCAGGTCCCAGGCCAGTAGCTCGTTCTTGTTCGTGGGGTGGCCGGCCAGCGGCCACATCACAGCCAGGCAGCCGCGCTCCGCCGGGAACATGCCCGACACATGCAGGAACGGCCGCGCCGTGATGGCCGTGGCGGGCAGGCGCAGCTCGGTGGCCACGCGGTCCTTTTTATGCAGCGAGAGCGCGAAGTCGAAGAGTTTGGGGTTGCGCTCGCGGACCAGCCGCGCGAGCGCGATGGTGGCGCGCACGTCCGACAGCGCATCGTGCGCGGCCTCATGCACGAGGCCGTTGGCCTTGGACAGGTGTTCGAGCTTGAAGCTGGGCGAGCCATCTTCCTTCTTGGGCCACACGATGCCATCGGGCCGCAGCGCATAGGCCATGCGCACCACATCCAGCAGGTCCCAGCGCCCGCACTGGTTCTGCCACTCGCGCGCATAGGGGTCGATGAGGTTGCGCCAGAACATGAAACGCGTGATCTCGTCGTCGAAGCGGATCGTGTTGTAGCCCACGCCGATGGTGCCGGGGCGGGCCAGCTCGGCCTCGATGCGCGCGGCGAATTCGTGCTCGGGCACGCCGCGCTCCAGGCACACCTGCGGCGTGATACCCGTGATGAGGCAGGACTCAGGGTCGGGCAGGTAGTCGGGCGCGGGTTGGCAGTAGAGCATGAGCGGCTCGCCGATTTCGTTGAGCTCTGCGTCGGTGCGGATGCCGGCGAACTGCGCGGGCCGGTCGCGGCGCGTGTTGGCGCCGAAGGTTTCGTAGTCGTGCCAGAAAAAGGTGTGCATGGCCCGAGAGTATGCCGGGAGCACTGCCGCATATCCGCCGGGCGCAGGACAATGCGGGCATGAAGTACGCACTCTTTCCCTGGACTGTCCTGGCCGTGGCACTCGTGGCGGGCTGCGCCGGCACGCCGCAACCTGCGCCGTCCGTGCCGACGCATGCCGCCCCGGCCCCTGTTCCAGCGCCCATTCTGGCCCCTGCCCCCGCCGCGCCCACCGCTCCAGCCGAACAGGCTGAGCAGGCGGGGTTCGCCGCCTGGGTGGCCGAAGTCTCGCGCGATGCACTGGCCGCGGGCATCCGCCCCGCCACGGTGCAGCAGGCACTGGGCAGTGCGCAGTTGCAGCCGCGCGTGATCGAACTGGACCGCGCACAGCCCGAGTTCACCCGCACGCCCTGGGCCTACCTCGACACAGCCGTATCTCCCCAGCGCGTCGCACAGGGCCAGGCCAAGCGCGCCGAGTACCAGGTGCCGCTCGACGCGGCCGCCGCGCGCTACGGCGTTCCCGCCGAAGTCGTGACCGCCATCTGGGGCATGGAAAGCAACTACGGACAGAACTTCGGCAGCTTCCGAACCGTGGATGCGCTGGCCACGCTGGGCTACGAAGGCCGCCGGCGTGGCTGGGCACGCAGCGAACTGCTGGCCGCGCTGCGCATCCTCGACCAGGGCGACATCGCGCCCGAACGCATGGAGGGCTCCTGGGCCGGCGCCATGGGCCATACCCAGTTTCTACCGTCCGTTTTCCTCGCGTACGCCATCGACGCCGACGGCGACGGCCGCCGCGACATCTGGGGCAGCGTGCCCGACGTGACAGCCTCCACCGCCAACTTTCTCCAGCACTCGGGCTGGCGCAGCGGCGAGCCCTGGGGTGTGGAAGTGCAACTACCGCCCGGCTTCGACTACGCGCGCGCCGACCCCGGCGTGCGCCAGACCAGCGCGCAATGGGCCGCCGAAGGCCTGCGCGCCATCGACGGGCAGCCCCTGCCCACAATCGAGGCTGCGTCTGTGGCCATCCCTGCGGGAGCGCGCGGCCCGGCCTTCCTCGTTGGGGGTAATTTCCGCGCCCTACTGCGCTACAACAACTCCGTGAACTACGCGCTGGCCGTGGGCCTGCTCGCGCGCCAGATCGGCGGTGGCCCGGGCGTCGTGGCGCCGTGGCCGCGCGAGCTCGAGGCCCTGTCGCGCACGCAGGTGCGAGAACTGCAGACGGCGCTGAACCAGCGCGGCTACGCGGTTGGTACGCCCGATGGCGTGGTGGGCCCCGCCACGCGAGCGGGCCTGCGCCAGTACCAGCAGAGCCTTGGTGGCGTGGCGGATGGCTACCCCACCCTGGAGTTGTTGCAGCAGCTGCTGGCACCCTGAGTAGCACGTTGGTTTACATAATTGACAAAATCATCTATATATTTGACAAAGTCAATTAACAACCAACTACCCCATGCCCCACTATCCCCCACCCTCCACTGCTTCACCCGAAGCCGTGCGCGCCGTGCGGCGCTTCAACCGCTTCTTCACGCGCCGCATCGGGGTGCTCGACCCGTACCTGGGCAGCAACCTGTCACTCACCGACGTGCGCGTGCTGTACGAACTGGCCCACCGGCAATCCCCGATCGCCCGCGAGATCGCTGACGACCTCGGCCTCGACGGCGGCTACCTCAGCCGCATCCTGCGCCGCTTTGAGAACGCCGGCTGGCTCGCACGCAGCCCCAGCCCGCATGATGCGCGCCAGAGCCTGCTATGCCTTACCGAAGCGGGGCATGCCGCCTTTGCGCCGCTGCAGCAGCGCTCGCGCGATGAAGCCGCGGCCCTGCTGGCCCCGTTGGCACCCATACAGCAGGAGGCATTGATCGAGGCCATGCAGCGCATCGAGACACTGCTCGCGCCCGGTGCGCCCGCCGCCACGCGCACGGTTGTGCTGCGCGATCCCGCCCCGGGCGACATCGGCTGGGTCGTGCAGCAGCATGGGGAGATCTACGCACGCGAGTACGGCTGGAACAGTGCGTTCGAGGCGCTCGTGGCCGAGATTGCGGCGCAGTTCCTGCGCAAGTTTCAGCCGGCTTGGGAGAAATGCTGGATCGCCGAGCTCGACGGCGAGCGCGTGGGTGCCGTTTTCGTGGTGCGCAAATCGGCCACCGTGGCGCAATTGCGCATGCTGGTGCTGGCGCCACGCGCGCGCGGCCTGGGCCTGGGCGGGCGCCTTGTAGACGAGTGCATTGCATTCGCACGCGCCAAGGGCTACCGCAAGATGGTGCTGTGGACCAATAGCTGCCTTACGGCGGCACGCGCCATCTATGCCAAGCGCGGCTTCGTGCTCGCGAAGTCAGAGCCCTACGAGGACTTCGGCCAGCAACTCACGGGCGAAACCTGGGAAATGCGGCTCTGAACCCAGCCTCAGTTCACGGCCGAGGGCCTGGCCTGCGGTGCACGCGTTGCCAGCCAGCACAGAACCGCGCCGCCGCACACCATGGCCGCGCCCTGCCAGAAAGCCAGCGACAGCGGCGTGCGCAGCAGCAAGGTCGAGAGGGCCGCGGAAAAAACCGGGATGAAGTACGAGGCACCCGCCAGAACGGTGACGTTGCCATGCAGGATGCCCACGTTCCAGGCTGCGTAGCCAAAGCCCATCGCCGCGGCCGCCAGCACCAGATAGATGACGGCCTGAGGGCTGAATACCATGCTCCCGCCACCCGCGATCAGGTACTTGAGCCACAACGCCACGGACACCAGCATGAAGAACAGCGTTACGCCATTCTTGCCGCCCGCGATTCTGGCCGTCACGGTGCAATAGCCAGCCCAGATCAAGGCCCCAGCGAAGGCCAGCCCATAGCTCAGCGGGTTGTCGCGAACGTTGTCCAGCATTCCAGGCAGATCGAACCCCTGCTCGCCCCCCAGCACCCAGCCGATGCCGACGACGGACAGCGCGAACCCTGGAACGATCAGGAAGTTGGCCTTCTGCCGGTTGAACAGGATCGCCGCAACGATCGTGAAGGTAGGCCAAAGGTAGTTGACCATGCCCACCTCAATCGCCTGCCGACCGTTGTGGGCATAGCCGATGGACAAGGCCAGGCACAGCTCGTAGGCCACGAACAGCAGACTGCCCCACAGCAGATAGCGCCGCGGAAACTCCCGGGGCTTGCCCAACCCCACGGACAGCAGCAGAAACACCGAGGCCACGCTGTACATCATGGCGGCCCCGCCCGTGGGCCCGAGGTGGTCGCTGACGCTGCGGATCAAGCCAACGATGGAGCTCCACAGGAAGATCGCCACCAACCCGATGAGGGTGGCCTTGTTGGTATTTTTCATCTTTTGCACATGAAAAAACCGCAGCGGATGCTGCGGTTTTCCGGGGAATGCGCCCAGCCGGCGGCGCTCAATCCGTCGTTGCCTCTTCGGGCTCGGCAGGCTCAGACTTGGCCGCGCGGTCCTTCTTGGGCAGCGGCTGGATGTCCAGCAGCACCTCGGAAGTTTCGGCGCCCTTCTCGTCGGTCTTGACGGCGATATCCACCGTGAGGCGCCCGCCCTCGGTCAGGCGACCAAACAGCAACTCGTCGGCCAACGCACGGCGGATGGTGTCCTGGATCAGGCGCTGCATCGGTCGCGCGCCCATGAGCGGATCGAAGCCCTTCTTGGCGAGGTGCTTGCGCAGGTTGTCGGTGAACGTGACTTCCACCTTCTTCTCGGCCAGTTGGGTTTCGAGCTGCAGCAGGAACTTGTCCACCACGCGCAGGATGATCTGCTCGTCCAGCGCCTTGAAGCTCACGATGGCGTCCAGCCGGTTGCGGAACTCGGGCGTGAACAGGCGCTTGATGTCGCCCATCTCGTCGCCCGCCTGACGCGGGTTGGTGAAGCCAATGGCGGCCTTGTTCATGGTCTCGGCGCCCGCATTCGTCGTCATGATGATGATGACGTTACGGAAGTCGGCCTTGCGCCCGTTGTTGTCCGTCAGCGTGCCGTGGTCCATCACCTGCAGCAGCACGTTGAAGATGTCCGGGTGCG
>JAYSFC010000038.1:0-29484 GCA_041913505.1 Acidovorax sp. | reverse complement strand
TGGCGCGGCGCGCCACCTCGTTGAAGGCAATGTTCTCGGCCGTGAGGTTGGGCGCACTGGCCACCACCACGGCATGGCGCATGCGCTCGGGATATTGCAGGGTCCAGCTCAGGGCCTGCATGCCGCCAAGGCTGCCGCCCATGACGGCGGCCAGTTTCTCGATGCCCAGGCGGTCGAGCAGCCGCGCCTGGGCGTTGACCCAGTCCTCGACGGTGACGACGGGGAAGTCGGCGCCGTAGACCTGGCCCGAGTCGGGATTCACATGCATGGGCCCCGTGGAGCCGAAGCACGAGCCCAGGTTGTTCACGCCGATCACGAAGAAGCGGTTGGTGTCCACGGGCTTGCCGGGGCCGATCATGTTGTCCCACCAGCCCTCGCTCCTGGGCTGGCCTTCGTAGACGCCCGCGACGTGGTGCGAGGCGTTAAGCGCGTGGCACACGAGCACGGCGTTCGAGCGGTCCGCGTTGAGCTGGCCGTAGGTCTCGTAAGCCAGGGCGTAGTCGCGGATGGAGGCGCCGCCCTGCAGTGGCAGGGCCTGCGGAAAGTGCATGGACTGGGGCGTGGCGATGAAGGACATGAAAAAACCCGGCATCGCTAAAAACGAGGCCGGGTCGGTATGCCGTCGGACGGGTCTTTAGCTGGATTTATAAAGCGCCCGCAAGCGGTGGCAAATCGGCGCGTCAGGCCATTATGCCAAAAGCCCCCTGCGTGTGCATCAGGCCGGCACGAACAGCGCCACGAGGCCCAGCGCGAGGAAAATCACGGCCGACACCACATGCACTGCGCGGATCGGCACGCGGCGCGTGATGCGCTCGCCCAGCCACACCACGGGCGCGTTCGCGAGCATCATGCCCAGCGTGGTGCCGGCCACCACCCACAGGTAGGCGCTGTACTGCGCGGCCAGCATCACGGTGGCGATCTGCGTCTTATCGCCCATCTCGGCCAGGAAGAAGGCCACCACGGTGGTGCCGAACACGCCCAGGCGCGGGCCGGCGCCCGTCTCATCGTCGTCGAGCTTGTCGGGAATCAGCATCCACACGGCCATGGCAATGAACGACAGGCCCAGCACCCAGCGCAGAGCCTGCGGGCCCAGCAGCGTGGTCACCCAGGTGCCCACAGCCCCGGCGAGGGCATGATTGACCACCGTGGCCACAAAGATGCCCAGCACGATGGGCCAGGGCTTGCGAAAGCGTGCGGCCAGCACGAGCGAGAGCAGTTGGGTCTTGTCGCCCATCTCGGCAAGCGCCACGATGGAGGTCGAAACGAAGAAGGCTTCCATGGAAGTGGGGTCCTATCCGGCCGGATGGCATGAGAACGCATTGACCACGCCCCGACTCCGGCCTGTTGGATCGGTGCGCAGTCAATGGTCTCGCCCAGCACGGAATCGCTTCCTTGCGCCGCATGCGCCATAGGCCGTGAGGGCCCAAGTTTGTTGACGCATGCCCCCGGCGCATGGCACGCCGGGCGGGCTACTCCCCAAAGACAGGTCGCCATTGTAGCGTTTACACACAAGCGCCTCAGTGAAAACACTGAGCCAAAGTGTTGCAGGCGCGCCCCAGAGGCTTTGGCCGCGCCCATTAATATGAACCATAATGGCCGGGCATTTCTGCCCCGCAGGAATGCATGTGCGGTGTTTGGTCAGTTTCGCGTCTTTGAAGTCGTCACGGGTTTGCTGATTGCGTCGGGCTCCATCGCGTTTTCATGTTTTTTCAGGAGTCCCTCATGGGCAACAAACTGTACGTGGGCAATCTGCCTTATTCCTTCCGCGACGGCGACCTCGAACAAACCTTCAGCGCCTTTGGCTCGGTCAATAGCGCCAAGGTCATGATGGAGCGCGACACCGGCCGCTCCAAGGGTTTTGGCTTCGTCGAAATGGGCAGCGATGCCGAAGCGCAAGCCGCCATCCAAGGCGTGCACGGCCAGAATTTCGGCGGCCGCGATCTCGTGGTGAATGAAGCCCGTCCCATGGAACCCCGCGCCCCGCGCAGCGGTGGTTTTGGCGGCGGCTTCGGCGGCGGCCGTTCGGGCGGCTTCGGCGGCGGCAATGGCGGTGGCTACGGCGGCGGCCGCGGCGGCTACTGATAACGCCTCACCATGAGAAACCGCCAGCGGTTCTCATGGCCTGCCAAGGGACCCCAAGGGTCCCTTTTTTTGTGCCGCGGCAAAACCGCCACAGCGCGCAACATCGCTTGCATTTTTCAAGAATTTGTGGCGCATAATGCGTTGGCGGGATTTCCCGGCCAAGTTTGCGGTGATCCGTCAGTTTCGCGCGTTGTGCGTCATTCAGATAAGCCGGCTGCGTTTTCGGGACTCCATCGCTTTCCGCTTTTTCATGGTTTTTTAGGAGTCCCTTGATGGGCAACAAACTGTATGTCGGCAACCTGCCTTACTCGGTGCGCGACAACGACTTGGAGCAGGCCTTCAGCGCTTTCGGCGCCGTCACGAGCGCCAAGGTCATGATGGAGCGGGACACGGGCCGCTCTAAAGGCTTTGGTTTCGTCGAAATGGGCAGCGATGCCGAAGCGCAAGCCGCCATCAACGGCATGAACGGCCAGCCTCTGGGCGGCCGCAGCATCGTGGTCAACGAGGCCCGTCCCATGGAACCGCGTCCGCCTCGCAGCGGCGGCTTCGGCGGCGGTGGCGGCCGCAGCGGTGGCTTTGGCGGCGGCGGTGGTTATGGCGGCGGCCGTGAGGGCGGTGGCGGCTTTGGCGGCGGTGGCCGTGGCGGTGAAGGTGGCTTCCGCAGCCCCTACGGCTCGGGCTCGCGCAGCGGCGGCGGTGGTGGCCGCGGCGGTTACGGCGGTGGCAACAGCTATTGAGCCCTGCCCGCGCAACACCCACGAAAGGCTCCTTCGGGAGCCTTTTTTCATGGCTGGCCGCAGCCGCGCTCAGCCCTTGGCGCCGTCACGGTGCTTGCGCGGGCGGCCCGCGAGCAGCCGGTCGAACAGTGCGTTCGGCAGCAAGCGCAGCAGCTTGGCCACCACGCCCATCTGCCAGGGAATCACGCGGTAGCTCGCGCCGGCTTCGATGGCGGCATGGGCCCGTGCCGCAAAGTCCTGCGGCTGCATCAAGAAGGGCATGGCATACCGGTTCTGCCGCGTGAGCGGGGTATCGATATAGCCCGGACAGATCGTCACCACGCGCACGCCCGAGGCGCGCAACTCGCCCCGCAGGCTCTCGCAGTAGCTGATGACGGCAGCCTTGCTGCTGCAATAGGCGCCATGGCCCGGCAGCCCCCGGATGCCTGCCACGCTGCCGATGCCCACGAGCCGGCCGCTGCCGCGCCGCGCCATCGGTGCCACGAAGGGCTGGAACGTGGCCGCCATGCCGATGTTGTTGGTGGCGAAGATGCGCGCCATCACCGCAATGTCCTCGCGCTCGGCCGTGTCCATGCCGATGCTGACGCCCGCGTTGGCGATCACGACGTCGGGCAGGCCCTGGCGCGCCAGACAGGCCTCGCCCGCAGCCCGGATGCTCTCGGGCTGGGCCACATCAGCACTATAGATTTCATAGCTATCAACGCTGAATCCTTGAGCACTAGCCCAGGTTTTCATGGCTTCGGTACGCCGCGCGACCAAGGCCAGCCGGTAGCCGGCCTGGTGAAAGCGCGCGGCCAGGGCCTGGCCGATGCCGCTCGAGGCGCCGGTGATGAAAACCAGGGGTGCGGGCATGCAGAGGCTCCTGGCGCAGGGGCAGCGCGCGGTTCAGCGGCCCGGGGCCGGCATCAGCATGCCATGCACGCGGCCGCGCAGTTGCAGCACCTGGTCGAGGTTGTCGTATTCCATGCTGTCGGCCGTGAAGCGGTCGGTGCCGCGGATCAGCGTGACGGGCAGGTGGGAGCGCACGCGCTCATCGTTGGTCCAGGCGTGGAGGAACTCGCCTTGGAATTCGAGGCGCGGCAGCATCTTGCCGTCGGGCGTGCGCATGGGCTGGCGCGTGACCACGGCGTTGCCGAACAGCTGCACCTCGGAGCCGTCGGCATTGCTCAGTGCACGGTTGGCCGTGGCCACGGTGATGCGCCCCTCGGGCGAGACCGAGCGCATGCGCGCCTGGTCGATCTCAAGCGTGTCGGTGTCGGGATAGTGGCGTGCCATCGTGCCCTGCACCTCGCTGTGCAACCGGCCCGTGCCGTCGAAGGTCTTCACCGAGAACACCTTCATGAAATAGTCGGGCTCGTGCCGCGGCGGGCGCTCGGCCACGGGGGCCTGCGGCACGGGGGCATTGCGCACGAGCCACCAGGTGCCCAGGGCCAGCAGGCCCATGAGCAGAACCGGCAGGTACAGCGACAGCCGATCCCAGGAGCGCCGGGCCAGGGTACTCATTGCGCGTAATCCGCCAGCAGCGCCGCATAGCGGCCGCTGGCCACGAGCAGCAGGTCGCAGAACTCGCGCACGGCGCCGTCGCCGCCGCGCGCCTGCGTGACCACGTGGGCTGCAGCGCGCGCCTCGGCATGGGCGTTGGCGGGCGCGGCGGCCAGGGCGCTGCGGCGCATGACGGGCAGGTCGGGCCAGTCGTCGCCCATGGCCGCGGCTTGGTGCCAGGCCAGGCCCAGCGCCGCGAGGATCTCTTCGGCGGCGGGTCGCTTGTCCTCGGTGCCGAAGCGCGCATGCTCCACGCCCAGGGCCTGCAGGCGCAGGCGCAGCGCGGGCGAATCGCGCCCCGTGACGACGGCTGGCGTGATGCCTGCCTTCTGCAGCAGCTTCAAACCATGGCCGTCGAGCGTGTGGAAGCGCTTGAGGGTTTCGCCCAGCTCGCTGAAGTACAGGCCGCCATCGGTCAGCACACCGTCCACGTCGAAGAAGGCCACGCGCACGTCCTGCGCACGCAGCAGCAGTTCAGGTGCGAAAGTCAGGACTGGCTGCATCAGATCACCTTCGCGCGCATGAGGTCGCGGATGTGGACCACGCCCACGAGCAGCCCCGTGGCATCGACCACGAGCACGCTCGTGATGCCGTGGCGCTCCATCAGTTCGGCCGCATCGACCGCGAGCGCGCCGGCCGCGATGGTGCGCGGCCCCGGGTGCATGACGGCTCCCGCCGTGGCCGTGCGCAGGTCGGCGCCGGCCTCGATGCGGCGGCGCAGGTCGCCGTCAGTGAAGATGCCGAGCACCGCGCCCTGGCCGTCCACGATGGCCGAGGCGCCGAGGCCCTTGGCGCTCATCTCGCGCATGAGCTCGCTGAACGAGGCCTCGGGCGCCACGCGCGGCACATCGGTGCCCGTGCGCATCACGTCGCTCACGTGCGTGAGCAGCTTGCGGCCCAGCGCGCCACCCGGGTGGGAGCGCGCGAAATCCTCGGCGCGGAAGCCCCGCGCATCGAGCAGGGCCACGGCCAGGGCGTCGCCCAGGGCCAGCTGCGCCGTAGTGCTCGTGGTGGGCGCAAGGTTGAGTGGGCAGGCCTCGCGCTCGACGCTGCTGTCGAGCAGCAGGTCGGCGTAGCGCGCGAGCGTGGAGCCCGGCCCGCCCGTCATGGCGACAAGCGGCGTGCCCAGGCGCTTGAGCACGGGCAGGATGGCGGTGAGCTCGGCGCTCTCGCCGCTGTTGGAGATGGCCAGCACCAGGTCCTCGGCCGTGACCATGCCCAGGTCGCCATGGCTGGCCTCGGCCGGGTGCACGAAGAAGGCCGGCGTGCCGGTGGAGGCCAGCGTGGCGGCAATCTTGCGGCCGATGTGGCCGCTCTTGCCGATACCCATGACCACCACGCGCCCCCGGGTCTGCAGCACGAGCTGCACCGCGTGCGCGAAGCGCTCGTCCAGCCGCTGAGCCAGCGCCATCAGGGCCGCGGACTCGATCTCGAAGGTTTCGCGGGCGAGCTGCAGGGCCTGGGCGGCGTCGAAGGAGTGCGGGGCAGGGGACGAAACGGGCATGCGGCGATTCTATCGAGCGGGCCCGCGGCGCTCGGATAGCATGGGCGGATGTCCTCACTCGCGCTCACGCTGCTGTACCTGCTGGCCGCCGTGCTCGGCGTGGTGGCCTGCCGCAGCCTCAAGCTGCCCCCCATGCTGGGCTACCTGGTGGCGGGCATCCTCATCGGCCCCCATGCCCTCGCGCTGACCCAGAACTCGGAAGGCGTGCGCCACCTGGGCGAGTTCGGCGTGGTGTTCCTCATGTTCTCGATCGGGCTGGAATTCAGCCTGTCCAAGCTGCGCGCGATGCGGCAGTACGTGTTCGGGCTGGGGCTGATGCAGGTGGCGCTCACCATGGTGGCCGGCATGGCCGGCGCGCTGCTGCTTGCGCGCTGGATCGGTGGCGCCTGGGACATGGGCTGGCAGACCGCACTCGCGCTTGCGGGCACGCTGGCCATGAGCAGCACGGCCATCGTGGTCAAGCTCATGGCGGAACGCGCGGAACTGGAATCCGAGCACGGCCGGCGCATCCTCGGCATCTTGCTGTTCCAGGACCTGGCCGTGGTGCCGCTGCTCGTGCTGATCCCGGCGCTGGGCAGCTCACCCGACCGTCTGCTCGTGGCCCTGGGGCTCGCGCTGCTCAAGGCCGCGGTGCTCGTGGGCCTGCTGGTGTCGGGCGGGCAGCGCGTGATGCGCTGGTGGCTCACGCAGGTGGCGCGGCGCAAGAGCGACGAGCTGTTCATGCTCAACCTGCTGCTCATCACGCTGGGGTTGGCCTGGATGACCGAGCTGGCGGGCCTGAGCCTGGCGCTCGGCGCCTTCATCGCGGGCGTGCTCGTGTCCGAGACCGAGTACCGCCACCAGGTGGGCACCGACATCCGCCCCTTCCACGACGTGCTGCTGGGCCTGTTCTTCATCACCGTGGGCATGCTGCTGGACTGGCACATCCTCGTCGAGCGCTGGGCCCTGATCGCGCTGCTGCTCGCGGGGCCGCTGCTGCTCAAGATCGCGATCATCCTGCTGCTCGCGCGCGCCATGGGGGCCACTACGGGCGTGGCGCTGCGCACGGGCCTGTACCTCGCGCAGGCTGGCGAGTTCGGCTTCGTGCTGCTCACGCTCACGCAGGCGCATGGGCTCGTGCAGCCCGCGCTCATGAACCCCATCCTCGCGGCCATGGTGCTGTCCATGCTCGCCACGCCCTTTCTCATCACCTACAGCAACCGCATCGTGATGAAGCTCGTGGCCAGCGACTGGCTGCAGCAATCGCTGCAGATGACCTCGATCGCGCGCAAGTCGATCAACGCAAGCAAGCACGTGATCATCTGCGGCTACGGGCGCTGCGGCCAGAACCTTGCGCGCATGCTCGAGCGCGAAGGCATTCCCTACATGGCGCTGGACCTGGACCCCGATCGCGTGCGCCAAGCCGCCGCCGCGGGCGACTCGGTCGTGTTCGGCGATGCCACGCGCCTGCAGGCCCTGATGGCGGCGGGCCTGGTACGCGCCAGCGCCGTGGCCGTCACCTACCTCGACATCCCCGCCACCATGAAGGTACTGGCCAACGCGCAGGCCCACGCACCCCGCGTGCCCGTGGTGGTGCGCACGCAGGACGACCTGTACCTCGACAAGCTGCGGGCGGCGGGCGCTACCGAGGTGGTTCCCGAGGCCATCGAGGGTTCGCTCATGCTCGCCAGCCATCTGCTGGCCCTGGTGGGGGTGCCCATGCGCCGTGTGCTGCGCACGGTGCAGGACCAGCGCGACGCGCGCTACAACCTGCTGCGCGGCTATTTCCATGGCGCCGACGACGACACCGTTTCCGAACGCGACCAGGAGCGCCTGTCCACCGTGACGCTGCCGCCCGGCGCGGGCAGCCTGGGGTTGCCGCTGGCACAACTGGCCCTGCATGCCATGGGGGTGCGCGTGGTGAATGTGCGCCATGGCAACGGGCGCCTGTCGGCGCCGGATAGCCAGGCCACGCTGGCCGAAGGCGACACGCTGGTGCTCTCGGGCCATCCGACGGCGCTGGCCCTGGCCGAGGACAAGCTGCTGCGCGGTGGCTAGGACCCTAGGCTGATTCCAGCAGCGCGCTGGCCGGCCCCGGCCGTCCGAACAGGTAGCCCTGGAAGCGCCGGCAGCCGTTGCGCAGCAGGAAGTCGCGCTGCCCGTCGGATTCCACTCCTTCGGCCACCACGTCCAGGCCCAGGCTCTGGGCGAGCGCCACCACGGTGCAGGCGATGGCCGCGTCGTTGGGATCGAAAAGCACGTCGCGCACAAAGCTCTGGTCGATCTTGAGCTGGTCGAGCGGCAGGCGCTTGAGGTAGGACAGCGACGAGTAGCCCGTACCGAAGTCGTCCAGCGAAAAGCCCACGCCCAGAGCGCGCAGCACCTGCATCTTGGCGATGCCGTCCTCCACGTCGTGCAGCAGCAGGCTTTCGGTGAGCTCGAGCTTGAGCCGGCGCGGATCGGCCCGCGTCTCGGCTAGGAGATCCAGCACCTGCTGCACGAAGCCCGGGTGGCGGAATTCCTGCGCGCTCACGTTCACCGACAGCGTCCAGCGGGCACGCGCCGGGTCGGCCGCCCACCGCGCGAGCTCCTCGCAGGCCTCGCGCAGCACATGCCGCCCCAGCGGCAGGATCAACCCGGTCTGCTCTGCCACACTGATGAAGTCGCCCGGCGGCACCATGCCGCGGCGGGGATGGTTCCAGCGCACCAGGGCCTCGGCACCCAGTATCACGCCATCGGCGTCGACCACCCGCTGGTAGTGCAGCAGAAACTCGCCGCGCGGCAGGCCCGCGCGGATGTCGGCCTCCAGCGCCGAGCGCGCCACGGCCGCGGCCTGCATGCCCTGGTCGAAGAAGCACAGCGTGTTGCGCCCCCGCGACTTGGCCTGGTACATCGCGAGGTCGGCGCTCTGGAGCAGCTCGGCCACGGACATGCCTGCGCCGCGGAACAGCGTGATACCGATGCTCGGCGTGCTGTGCATGGCGCGCCCGCGCACGTCGTAGGGCTGGTTCAGCGCGGCGAGGATCTTCTGCGCCACGGACTCTGCCATGGCGACGGCCTGCTCCGCGTCGGCGGGTAGGCCCTGGAGCACCGCGATGAACTCATCGCCCCCCAGGCGCGCCACAGTGTCACTCGCGCGCACGCAGCCGGCCAGGCGCTGGGCGACCTGCACGAGCAGGCCATCCCCCCACTCATGACCCATGGTGTCGTTGATGCCCTTGAAGTTGTCCAGGTCGAGGAACAACAGGACGCCATGCGCGCCATCGCGCGCGCTCGCCAACACGGCCTGCTCGAGCCGGTCCATGAGCAGGCGCCGGTTGGGCAGGCCCGTGAGCTCGTCGTAGAACGCGAGGCGCTGGATCTCGGCCTCCGCGCGCTTGCGCTCGGTGATGTTGCGCGCGACGCCGCGGTAGCCCGTGAAGCGGCCCTCGGCGTCGAAGATCGGCTCTCCGCTCACCGAGACCCAGATTGCCGTCCCATCGGGCGAGGTGCGCTGCATCTCGAAATCGTGGAACACCTCGTGTGCCTCCAGCTGGGCGCGGTGGGCCCGCCATTGCGCCTCGGTCACGCCTGCATGCGGCGCCTCCCAGCGCGTCAGGCCGTAGAGCTGCGCGTCGGGCGTTCCGAGCTCGCGCTCGATGCTGCCGTCAAAGCGCACGAAACGGAAGTGCGCGTCCTGCTCCCAGTACCAGTCCGACGACAGCTTGGTAAGGCTGCGCCAGCGCGCCTCGCTCTGGCGCAGCGCCTCCTGGATCGCGAGGTAGTCGCTCACATCGGTGAACGTGCGCACGCGCCCGCCCCCCTCGAGCATGCGCGTGCGCACCTCGATGTAGCGGTCGGCAGGCGTGCGGCGGATGTACGAACCCGGCACAGTGAGCTGCCCTCCGTGGGCCTGGTATTCGGCGGCGACGTAGTCGCGCGCGCCCGGCTCGATGAGGCAGAACCCGGTGCCGAAATCGCCGCGCTCGGTCTGGAATTTCACGATCTGTTCAGCCGGTGGCTGGCCCTCGAGCAGCTCGGGCGGCAAATCGAGCAGTTCCAGGTAGCGCTGGTTGTGGACGCGGATGCGCCCCTCGGCATCAACATTGGTGATGCCCTGCGTCATGCTCGCGAGCGTGGCCTCAAGCGCGCGCGTCTTTTCGACCAGCAGCGCGCTCGTGCGTTCGAGTTCGGCCTCGACGTGGCGCCGCTCGCGCAGGCCGGCCCCGCGTGCGATCGCAGCCTCGATCTGCGGCGCCAGCATGGGCAAGTGGCCATGGCGTGGATCCTGCAGTACGAAATCCGCAAACCCGCGCCGCATCGCATGCGCCGCATGGGCCTCGCCCCCTTCGGGCACGATGATGAGCGCCACGCCATCCTGCAGCAGGTCGAGCACGTCGAAGGCGTCGCCATCGGCCAGCTGCTGCGCCGTCAGCGCGGCATCGACCGGCGCTGTGGCGCCGTCCTGCAGCCGCGCCCGTGCCTGGGCGAGCGTGGACACCACCTCCACGCGCCAAAGGGGCCGGGCGTCGGCCAGGGCCCTTGCCGCGGCCTGGGCATGGTGGGTGGCACCTTCGATCAACAGGACAGAAACGGACATGAACCACCAACTTTCGCACAAGCGGCCCACCACCACGCACCGCCACGATGCCAGCACGCGCCAGGGGTGATTCGATTATGGGGCAGCGGATGCATCTGTTTACACTGCTGGGGCCGCCGCCCGTCCCGGCGCCGCCCAGCCCAAGCCCATGCAACCCCTCAGCGTTTCCGATTTCCTCCGCCAGCACATCCGCACCGTCCCCGACTGGCCCGCACCGGGCGTGCAGTTCCGCGACATCACGCCGCTGCTGCAGGACCCCAAGGTGTTCCGCGTGCTCATCGATGCGTTCGTGCACCGCTACATGGACAAGGCCCTGCGACCCGACGTGGTGGCGGGCCTGGACGCGCGCGGCTTCATCCTCGGCGCCGTGGTGGCCTACGAGCTGGGCGTGGGGTTCGTGCCGATCCGCAAGAAGGGCAAGCTGCCCTTCACCACGGTGGAGGAGACCTACGAGCTGGAGTACGGCAGTTCCACCGTGGAGCTGCACACCGACGCCGTGCGCCCCGGCGATCGCGTGCTGCTGATCGACGATCTGATCGCGACCGGCGGCACCATGATGGCGGGCAAGAAGCTGCTCGAAAAACTCGGCGCCTCGGTCACGGAAGGGGCCGCCATCGTTGACCTGCCCGAACTGGGCGGCTCGCAGCGCCTGCGTGCAAGCGGCCTGCCGCTGTTCACGCTGGTGGACTTCGAAGGGCACTGAGCCCTTCGCGCAGCTCAGTTCAGGTCGCCGTACTGGGTGCGGCTCAGGCCATCCGGATCCGCGTCGGACTCCGACAGCTGCGTGTCCTCGAAGCCCGTGGGCGCGGAAAAGGCCGGCTGCAGCAACGGCCCCGAGCGCACCGATACCCCGGCCGGGGCGGCAGCGGGCGTGGACGCCCCCCCGGAGGAGGCCTGGCTCAGCGCGCGCTTGAAGGCGGCCACCTCGTCCGCTTCGATGGGCTCGAAGCGGGGCGCGGGGCGCGCAGCCAGCAGCGGCGACGCAGGCACGGCAGCCGCAGGGGGCTGGGTGCCGATCACGGGGGAGGCTGCTGGCACGGGCGGTGCGACAGGGCGCACGGCGGGCCGGGAGGCCTGGCTGGGCGCGGTCGCCGGCCCAGGGGCAGCGGCCGCCTTTTGCGGCTGGCCCACGGCCACATGCTCGTTGATGCGCCAGTACACGGCCGTAACGAGGATGTCGAAGCGCGATTTGGCCGTCTGGGCCACCAGCGCCTCGATCTCGGACAAGCGCGCGGTGTCGCCTCCATATTCCTGCGCCAGATCGATCATCACGACGAACTGGCGGCCGCGCTGGTCCAGTGACAGCACCTTGAACTTGTAGCCGGCCGAGAGCACACTCGAGCGCACCATGGCGTCGCGCACCACGGTGTAGAGCAGTTCACGGCGCTCCATGCGCTCGTTCTTGCGGTTGGCCGCAGGATCGCCGGGCGGCGCCGCCGCGCAGCCCTGTCCTTGCGGCACGGTGGCGCCGGCATTGCGCGGGCCGCTGGGCTCTCCCCCCGGCCGCGACTTCGATGGGGCGGGCTTGCGGGAGAACCAGCTGAACAGTGACATGCCGTGCCTTCGTCGGATACGCGAAAAGTTCGTGAGAGTGTACCGCGCACCCCAGAGCTGCCATGCGGTAGTGGCAGCCCGACAACGGGCGGCCGTCAGGTCGCCGCGACGCGCCGGCGGCGGTTTCCCAGGCGCTTGGCGAGCACGGCCCCCGCCGCCATCGACACCCCCAGCGCCACAGCCGGCTGCCGGTTGGACAGCTCGGTGAAGCGCAAGGCCGACAGCGCCCAGAGCTTGCTGGGCGAGGCCGCCTGCACGGTCGCGCTGCGCGGGCGGTGGGAGAAGAACGCCCCCTCGCCCACCACCGAGCCGGCCACCACCAGCGCGAGGCGCAGCCGCGCCTTGTCGTCCTCATAGTGCACGCTGAGGCTGCCGCTTTCCACGAAGTACAGGGTTCGGTCGTTCGTGCCCTGGCCGAACAGCACCTGGCTCGCGGGCAGCACGCAGGGCTGCAGATAGGGCGCCAGCACGTCCCATTGCGCCGCCGTGAGCATGCCGCCGCTCAGGCTGTCCTCGGCATTGGCCTGGGCAATGGCGTCGATCAGGGCACGCAGGTCGTATTTGAGGGCAGTTGCGGGGAGTACGGCATTCATGGTGGGCCAAAGCTAACTGCGTTGCCCCGGACACACAAGCACCCCTTACCACTTTTTACACTAAACCGGGCCCTGCCCCGGGGCTTCACTTGCCGATGCAGAAGCTCGAGAAAATCACGCCCAGCAGGTCGTCGGAGCTGAATTCGCCCGTGATCGCATTGAGCGCGTTTTGCGCCAGGCGCAGCTCCTCGGCCAGCAGGTCGAGCGCGGGGCCCGCGCTCGCGAGTTGGGCGGCTGCCTCCATGAGGTGGGCATCCACGGCCTGCAGCGCCTGCACATGGCGCGCGCGCGCGATGTAGACGCCCTCGGGCGCCGACTGCCAGCCCGCCACGGCGAGCAGCGCGCGCCGCAGCGCATCGAGCCCTTCGCCGGTGCGCGCCGACAGCCACACGGCGCCGTGCGCGCCCGCCTGGGGCGCCTCGGGCGCGTGCCCGCCATCCGGCGCGCGGTCGATCTTGTTCCACACGTCGATCACGGGCACGCCTTCGGGCAGCTTTTGGCCCAGGGTGCTTGCGATATGGGCGTCTGCAGCTACATATTCAGGAGCATTTTGGCGGGTAAGGTCGTGCAGAAACAGCACGGCGTCGGCGCCCGCGATCTCGTCCCATGCGCGCGCGATGCCGATCTTCTCGACCTCGTCATCGCTCTCGCGCAGGCCCGCCGTATCGATGACGTGCAGCGGCACGCCCTCGATCTGGATGGTCTGCTGCACCTTGTCGCGCGTGGTGCCCGCAATGGGGGTGACGATGGCCAGCTCCGCCCCCGCGAGCGCATTGAGCAGCGAGCTCTTGCCCGCATTGGGCTGGCCCGCAATCACGACCTTGATGCCCTCGCGCAGCAGCGCGCCCTGTTGCGCGCGCTGCATCACGCGCGCCAGCGATTGCTGCAGATTCGATAGCTGTCCGTGCGCATCCGCCTTGCGCAGAAAGTCAATTTCTTCCTCGGGAAAGTCAAGCGTGGCTTCGACCAGCATGCGCAGGTGCACGAGCGCGTCGCGCAGGCCGTGGATCTCCTGCGAGAACGCACCCGAGAGCGATCGGCCCGCGCTGCGCGCGGCGGCCTCGGTGCTCGCGTCGATGAGGTCGGCGATGGCCTCGGCCTGCGCAAGGTCGATCTTGTCGTTCAGGAAGGCGCGCTCGGTGAATTCTCCGGGCTCGGCCAGCCGCAGGCGCGGCAGCGGCCCTTGCGCGGCCTCCAGGCAGCGCGCGAGCAGCAGCTGCAGCACCACGGGGCCGCCATGGGCCTGCAGCTCCAGCACGTCCTCGCCCGTATAGCTGTGCGGCGCGGGAAAGAACAGCGCCAGACCCCGGTCGATGGCCTGGCCTGCCGCATCGGGGAACGGCAGGTAATGCGCCTCGCGCGGGCGCAACGCGCGGCCCAGCAGCCCCTGCACGAAGGGCGCCAGGCCCTTGCCCGACACGCGCACGATGCCCACGGCCCCACGCCCCGGCGCGGTGGCGATGGCGACGATGGGGTCCTGGTGGCGAGCGAGCATGGGCGGGGCTTTCAGTGAGGCAGCAAGCGCCGGATTATTGACGCTTGCGCCCCCCGGCGGCCAGGCCGTGCGAATTCAGCCGCCATAGGCCGTACGCGCCAGGGCTTGCGCCAGGATGGCGGTGGGGTCGATCAGCGCCCAGCCCTGGGCCTGCGGCGCCTGCGGCAGCGCCAGCGGGATCTCGGTGCAGGCCATGACCAGCGGCAGGTCGCCCTGCCCGGCGCGCAGCTGTGCGCCCACAGCGGCAAAGCGCTGCTGCGCCAGCGGCAGGTTGCCGGCCTTGACCCCGTCGTAAATGCCCTCCATGAGCCATTGTCGGGCCTGCCCGTCCGGCACCACGCAGGCAATGCCCTGCGCACCCAGGGCCTGCTCGTACAGGCCCATGCGGTAGGTGCCCTGCGTGGCCAGCAGCGCCACGCGCTCGATGCCCCGGCGGCGCAGCTCGGCCGCCGTTTCCCGGGGCATGTGCAGCAGTTGCAGCTGGGGCACGCGCTCCTGCAGGGCCGCGTGCCAGGCGTGCGCGGTGTTGCAGGGCATGGCCGCGGCGCGGGCGCCCAGGCCAGCCAGTTGCACCAGGCCTTGCGCCATGGCCTCGAGCGGCTGGGGCGCCGCACCGTCGGCGAGCGCGCGTGTGCGGTCGGCAATGGGCAGCTGGGCCATCCAGTGCGCGGGATAGGCCTGGTCGCAGACGGCCTGGCCGTGGCTGCGCAGCCAATCCTCGCAGGCGGCAACGAACAACCGCGCGAAGTCCACGCCCGCGGCCGGGCCCATGCCGGCGAGGATGCCGACGGTATGCGTCTTGGGAAGTGGGTTCATCGCAGCATGGCCGACATGGCCGAGAGGCAGTTGATCATGCGCACCGCGCTTTCCGTGTCCGGCGCCGTGAAGCGCAGCGCGTCGCCCGCCACACGCTCCAGCGTGGGCCATTGGCAGAACAGGTCGGCCAGGGCGACGGTTTGCGTCTGCAGATCGACGGTGATGGGGCCGGCCATGGCCAGCGGCACCACGCCCGCCGCCTGCGCCACGGCCTGGGCGACGCCCTCGCGGATCACGGCGCAGGCGCGTTCGGGCGACAGGCTCACGCCGCTGTTCGCCCCCTGGGCCTGCTTGACCTGGATGAAGCGCGTGGCGGGCAGCAGCGCTTGGTGTTCGGCGATGAACACGTCGTCGCCCGAAGCGGCAATCACCGGCACGCCGTAGGCGCCGGCAAGCAGGCCGTAGATGCCGAGCTCGCCCAGTTCCTGGCCGTTGAAGGCGATGCGTGCGAACGCGAAGCTGTTGATGGTGTGCGCCAGGATGCCGCGCCCCTGGGCGCGCCCGTGGTAGCCGATGCAGACCATGCCGGCCACGCCCAGCTCCACGCCGCTGGCCATGCTGAGGTAGCGCGGCTTTCCCTGGATGGCTTCGGCGCGCGCATCGAGCAGGTCGGGCGGCAAGTTGCGAAAGCCGCCGTGCGAATCGTTGACATAGACCGTACCGGCGCCGCCGTCGAACGCGCCGGCGATGGCGGCGTTGGCTTCGGCCGCCATCAGGCGGCGTGCGCGCTCGTACTCGGGGTTGCCAGCGCGCGTCTGCTCGGGGTGGTAGACGCCGGCGACGCCCTCGATATCGACGGAGATCAGGATCTTCATGGCAGCTTTCTCAGCAGGTCGCGCAGCGCGGCGCGCTGGTGGCCGTCGCGGCCGGTGACGGGCTCGGCATGCCACAGCGCATGCACGATGGCCTGCTCCACGCTGTCGGCAGCGGCCTGGAACAAGGGGTCCAGCAGCGCCTCGTGCACCAGGGCCACGGCAGGCATCGGCGCCTCAGGCAACTGGGGCAGGTGCGGCAAGGTGTAGGCCGTGGAGAACGCCAGCGCAATGTCGCCACTGCCGTGGCCGTAGACCGAGCCGGTGCGCGCCAAACCGGCAGCGGCACGCCCGGCCAGGCGCTGCAGCTGGCGCGCGTCCAGCGGCGCGTCGGTGGCCAGCACCATGATGATGGAGCCTTTCTCGGCCTCGGGCTGCGCGGCGCTGGCGGCCAGCGCCGCAAGTTGCGCGCCGATGGCCGCGCCGCCCCAGACCAGGTTGGACTGCACGCCATAGTTGGCCAGCACCAGCGCGCCCACGGTGTACTGCGCGCCGTCCGCCAGCGCCGCTCGGCGCGAGGCCGTGCCTATGCCGCCCTTGAGCTGGAAGCTGGACATGCCGCGCCCCGCACCGACGGCGCCCTGCGCCACCGCCACGTCCGCGCTGGCGCAGGCCTGCTCATAGTGCGCCGCCGTGACGGCCATGCGCTGGATGTCGTTGAGGTAGCCGTCGTTGCACTCCAGCACCAGCGGGTTCACCGTGGGCAGGCTGCGGCCGACCTCGGGATTGGCGCGCAGGCATTGCAGGATTTGGGCCTGGGCCAGCGCGCCGACGCTGAAGGTGTTGGTCAGCGCGATCGGCGTCTCCAGCTGCCCCAGCTCGGCCAGCTGCAGCAGCCCCACGCTCTTGCCAAAGCCGTTGATGACGGCAGCGGCGGCGGGCAGTTTGTGGCGAAATGGATCACGCGCATGCGGGCGAATGACGGTGACACCGGTCTGCACGGCACCATCGTCCAAGGTGCAATGGCCGACGGTGACGCCCGCCACGTCGGTGATGGCGTCGCGCGCGCCGGCATCCAGGCGGCCAATACGGGGGGACCGGTCCATCATGTCTGGCGGTCGATCTTGGGATCGAGCGCGTCGCGCAGGCCGTCGCCCAGCAGGTTGAAGGCCAGCACGGTGAAGAAGATCGCCAGGCTGGGGAACAGCGCCACATGTGGCGCGTTGACCATGTCGGCGCGCGCCTCGTTGAGCATGGCGCCCCATTCCGGCGTGGGCGGCTGCGCGCCCATGCCCAGGAAGGACAGGCTGGCGGCCGTGATGATGGAGGTGCCCACGCGCATCGTGAAGTACACGACGATGGACGAGATGGTGCCCGGCAGGATGTGGCGCACGATGATGGTGAAGTCGCTCGCGCCAATGCTCTGTGCCGACTCGATGTAGGTCATGTGCTTGAGCACCAGCGTGTTGCCGCGCACCAGGCGCGCGAACGCCGGCACGCTGAACACCGCCACGGCCACGACCACGTTGGTCATGCTGCTGCCCAGGATGGCCACCACGCCCAGCGCCAGCAGGATGCCGGGGAAGGCGAACAGCACATCGGAGATGCGCATCACGATGCGGTCCCACCAGCCCTCGTAGTAGCCCGCGAGCAGCCCCAGCGTGGTGCCGATGGCGCAGCCGATGGCCACCGACAGAAAGCCCGCCGCGAGCGAGATGCGCGCGCCCATCAGGATGCGGCTAAAGATGTCGCGCCCCAGCGGATCGACGCCGAACCAGTGCATGGCCGACGGCCCTTCGTTGAGGCGGTCGTAGTCGAAGAAGTTCTCGGCGTCGAACGGTGACAGCCAGGGCGCGAGCACGGCGACGGCCACGAGCAGCAACACGAACACCAGGGCCACGACGGCCACGTGCTGCTTCTTGAACTTGCGCCAGAACTCGCGCCAGGGCGTGCGCACGGCCTGGGACGCGCCGCTGGCCGCCGCGGGCATGGGAGAAATCGTGGGCGTGGTCATGGGCGGCTCACTTGTAGCGGATGGTGGGGTTGATGAAGCCGTAGGCCATGTCCACCACCAGGTTGATGAGGATGAACTCCAGCGAGAACAGCAGCACCAGGGTCTGGATCACGGGGTAGTCGCGCATGGTCACGGCATCCACCAGCAGGCGCCCCAGGCCGGGCCAGTTGAACACCGCCTCGACGACGATGGAGCCGCCCAGCAGGAAGCCGAACTGCAGGCCCATCATGGTGACCACCGGGATCAGCGCGTTGCGCAGGCAGTGCTTGAGCACGACGACACGCTCGTTCAGGCCCTTGGCGCGCGCGGTGCGCACGAAGTCCTCCTGCACCACCTCGACAAAGGAGGCGCGCGTGAAGCGCGCCATCACGGCCGCCACGGCCGCGCCCAGCGTGAGCGAGGGCAGGATGTAGTGGCGCCACGAATCGGCGCCCACCGTGGGCAGCCAGCCCAGCTGTACCGAGAACACCTGCATCAGCATCATGCCCAGCGCGAATGCCGGGAACGAGATGCCCGAGACCGCCAGCGTCATGCCAAGCCGGTCGGGCCAGCGGTTGCGGTACACCGCCGAGAGGATGCCGATGCCCATGCCAAACACCACCGACCAGGCCATGCTGGACACCGTGAGCAGCAGCGTGGGCATGAAGCGCTCGCCGATCTCTACCGCCACCGGGCGGCGCGTGCGTATCGACGTGCCGAAATCGCCCTGCGCCATGCGTGTGAAGAAATGCACGAACTGCTCGGGCAGCGGCTTATCCAGCCCCAGCTCCTGGCGCACCAGCGCCACCGTGGCCTCGTCGGCGTCCTGGCCCGCCGCCAGGCGCGCAGGGTCGCCGGGCAGCATGTGGACGAACAGGAAGACCAGGATGGCCACGATCAGCAGCGTGGGCAGCAGGCCCGCCAGCCGTTTGAGGAAGTAATTGAGCATGGGTGCAATGCCGCGCGCGGCAGGGCAGGGGAAGGGAAACGGGATCGGCCCCGCGCACTAGGGCAGCGCACGGGGCCGAACAGGCTTACTTCAGCGAGATCTCGTCGCTGTTGATGTTGCCGTCGGGCATCACATACACGCCGGACAGGCGCTTGGAGTGGGCGTAGAGGTTTTCCTCGGTCACCAGCGGGATGCGCGGCAGGTCCTTCATCAGCTGCTCCTGCGCGGCCTTGTACAGGCTGGCGCGCTCAGAGCTGTCGGTGGTGACCAGGGCCTTGGCGATGGCGCCGTCCACGACTTCATTGCTGTAGAAGGACATGTTGTTGAGCTTGGGGGCCCACGCCTCGGTCGAGAACAGCGGGCGCAGCGCCCAGTCGGCCTCACCCGTGGACGAGGACCAGCCGGTGTAGTAGAGGCGCACCTTGGCGGTCTTGGCGTCGGGCCAGGCATCGACCCACTCGGTGCGCTGTCCCACTTCGAGCGCTTGCACCTGCAGCTTGATGCCCACTTGCTGCAGCTGCTGCTGCACGAACTGGATCACCTTCTGGCTGGTCGTGTTGTTGTAGGCGCTCCACAGCGTGGATTCGAAGCCGTTGGGGTAGCCCGCCTCCTTCAGCAGCTCGCGTGCCTTCTGCACGTTGTAGGGGATGGGGTCCATCTTCACCGCGTACTGGATGCCCTGCGGAACGAAGCCCTGCGCCGGGAAGGCGTAGCCGCCGAACGCCACCTTGGCCAGCGCCTCCTTGTTGATGGCGTAGGCGATGGCCTCGCGCACCTTGGGGTTGTCATAAGGCTTTTGCAGCACATTCATGCTCAAGAACCGGACGATGATCGACGGCGTGCTCACCACCTCGACCTTGTCCACCTTCTTCAGGTTGGCCGCCTGCTCGTAGGGCAGCGGGAAGGCAAAGTCGGTCTCGCCCGTCTGCAGCATGGCCGCGCGGGTGTTGTTCTCGAGCACGGGCTTCCAGCTCACCTGGTCGACCTTGGGATAGCCCTTCTTCCAGTAGCCCGCAAACTTCTTGCCGACGATGGCCTCGGTCTGCTTCCACTCGACGAACTCGAACGGGCCCGTGCCCACGGGGTGGAAGGCGATGTCTTTGTTGCCCCACTTGTGCAGTGCGGCGGGCGAGATCATCGCGGCCGAGGCGTGCGCCAGCGAATTGATGAAGGGGCCGAAGGGCTCCTTGAGCGTGATGCGCAGCGTTTGCGGGTTCACCGCCTCGACCTTGGCGATGCGGTTGAACTGCGTGGCGCGCAGCAGGCGGTTCTCGGGGTTCATCACGCGGTCGAGGTTGGCCTTGGCCGCGGCGGCGTTGAAGTCGGTGCCGTCATGGAACTTCACGCCCTGGCGCAGCTTGAAGGTGTAGACCAGGCCGTCCTTGGAGACCTCGTAGCTCTCGGCCAGCACGTTCTTGACCTTCAGGTCCTTGTCGAACTGGAACAGGCCTTCGTAGAAGGTCTTGGTCACGGCCGTCGTGATGGTCGTGTTGGTGTTGTACGGATCCAGCGTTTCGGGCTGGTAGCCGATGGCCAGCACGGCGTTGCCGCCAGCGAGCACGGTGCCGCAGGCAGCGAAGGCGGCCAGGGCCAGCAGGCCCTGCGCGGTACGGCGGATGGTGACGGTTTTCTTCATGGATGAACTCCGGGTTGAGGAAGCGACAGGGGAATCACAACGGGATCAGGCGATCTGCGGGGCGACGAAATGCCCCGGACCCACCTGCACCAGGGGGGGCACGACGGGTTCGTCGCCCACGGCGCGGATGGGGCTGGGGATCTCGCCTTCGAGCAGCGCGCGCTTGAGGTGGCGGCGCACCGGGTCGGCGATGGGCACGGCGGCCATCAGCTTCTTGGTGTAGGGGTGCTGGGGGTTCTCGAAGATGGCGCGGCGCGGCCCGATTTCGACGATACGCCCCAGGTACATCACGGCCACGCGGTGGCTGATGCGCTCGACCACGGCCATGTCGTGCGAGATGAACAGGAAGGCCACGCCGAGCTCGCGCTGCAGGTCCAGCATGAGGTTGACGATCTGCGCCTGGATGGACACGTCCAGCGCTGACACCGACTCGTCGGCAACGACGACCTTGGGGTTGAGCGCGAGCGCACGCGCGATCGCGATGCGCTGGCGCTGGCCGCCCGAGAACTCGTGCGGGTAGCGCTGGGCGTGCTCGCGCGGCAGGCCCACCTTTTCCAGCAGCCAGTCGACGCGCGCCTGGGCCTCCTCGCGCGTGCCGATCCTGTGCACCAGGAGCGGCTCCATGATGGAAAAGCCCACCGTGAGGCGCGGGTCCAGCGAGGCAAACGGGTCCTGGAAAATGAACTGGATGTCGCGGCGCAGCGCCTGCACCTCGCTGCGCGGCAGGTCGAGGATGTTGCGCCCGCCGAACTCGATGGCGCCGCTCTGGCTCTCCACCAGGCGCAAGAGCGAGCGCCCCGTGGTGGATTTGCCGCAGCCCGACTCGCCCACCAGCGCCAGGGTCTCGCCCGGGTACAGGTCGAAGCTGACCTGTTCCACGGCATGCACGCGGCGCGTGACGCGGTTCAAGAGGCCCGAGCGCAGGTCGAAGCGCGTGACCAGATTCTTCACGCGCAGTATGGGCTGGGCGCCCTCGGGTCGGGTATCAACGGGCGAGGACTGGCCGGTGAGCATGCTGCCGTCGGCACGCAGCAGGTCGAACTGGCGCGGCAGGTCCGTGCCCTGCATGGCGCCAAGCTTGGGAACGGCCGACAGCAGCGCGCGCGTGTAGGCGTGCCGGGGCGCAGCGAAGACGTCGGTCGAGGAGCCTTCCTCGACCTTGTCGCCGCGGTACATGACAAGCACGCGGTCGGCCACCTCAGCCACCACGCCCATGTCGTGGGTAATGAAGATCACGCCCATGTGCATCTCATCCTGCAGCTGGCGGATGAGCTGCAGGATCTGCGCCTGGATGGTTACGTCCAGCGCCGTGGTGGGCTCGTCGGCGATCAGGAGCTGGGGCTTGCACGACAACGCCATGGCGATCATCACGCGCTGGCGCATACCGCCCGAGAGCTGGTGGGGGAAGCGGTCGAGCACGTTGCGCGCCTCGGGGATGCGCACGAGCTCGAGCATGCGCAGCGCCTCGGCGCGCGCGCCGGCGCGGTCCATGCCCTGGTGCACGCGGATGGATTCGGCAATCTGCTCGCCGGCCGTGAACACCGGGTTCAGGCTGGTCATGGGCTCCTGGAAGATCATGGCCACGTCGGCGCCGCGCACGTCGCGCATCTGCGCCTGCGTCGCCCGGGCCACGTCCAGCACCTGCCCCCCGCGCCGGCGCAGTAACGCCGAGCCATTCACGATCTTGCCGCCACCATGCTCGACCAGGCGCATCAGCGCCAGCGATGTGACGGACTTGCCCGAGCCCGACTCGCCGACGATGGCCAGCGTTTCGCCCCGGTCCACGTGGAAGGAGAGGTTGCGTACCGCATCCACGGTGCGCTCGGAGCTGGTGAAACGCACGCTCAGGTCGTTCACGGCCAGCACCTGCTGCCCGGGCAGCACCAGGGAAGCGGCGGTGGCGTTGGAAGGTTGGGTCGTCATGGCAGGGCAGCCCCGGTCAGCGGTAGATGAAGGATTCGGGCGCCTGGCCCACGCGTGCCAGGCCGCGGTACATGCCCTCGGTGTTGAAGGGCAGGCACACGTTGCCCTGGCGGTCCACGGCGATCAGCCCGCCCGTGCCGCCGATGGCGGCCAGCGTCTGGTGCACCACGGCGTCGCTCGCCTGTTGCAGCGATTGCCCGCCGTAAGCCATGCGCGCGCAGACGTCGTGCGCTGCGGCCACGCGAATGAAGCTCTCGCCATGGCCGGTGCAGGAAATGGCCGCCGTGCGGTCATCGGCATAGGTGCCGGCACCGATCAGCGGGCTGTCGCCCACGCGGCCCGGGCGCTTGTTGGTCAGGCCGCCGGTGGAAGTGGCGGCCGCCAGATGGCCGTGGGCGTCGAGCGCCACCGCACCCACGGTGCCCATCTTGCGGCCCTCGTGCAGCGGGCCCTCGGGGGCGGGCGCGGCCAGGGCTGCGGCGCCGTCGTGGTCCAGCACCGCGCCGGCGGCCTTGGCCTGCGCCGCACGCAGCTGGGCCAGGCGCGCCTCGGTGAAAAAGTACCCGGGATCGACCAGGGCCAGCCCGGCCTTGTGCGCCAGGGCCTCGGCACCCGCGCCGATCATCAGCACATGCTGGCCACCCCGCAGCACCTCGCGCGCGGCCCGTACCGGGTTGCGCACGCGGGTCACGCCGGCCACGGCTCCGGCGGCCAGCGTGGCGCCGTCCATCACGGCGGCGTCGAGCTCGTGCGTAGCGTCGGCCGTGAAGACCGCGCCATGGCCGGCGTTGAACAGCGGACAGTCCTCCAGCGCCTGCACGGCCACGCACACGGCCTCGAGCGCCGTGCCACCGCTCTCCAGCACGGCCTGGCCAGCATGCAGCACGGCCTGCAGTGCCTCGTGGTAGGCCCGCTCCTGCGCAGGGCTGATGTGGGTGCGGCTCAACGTGCCCGCGCCGCCGTGGATGGCGATCACAGGAAGCACGGGAGAGGAAGAGGTGTTGCTCATGCCATTCATTCGGAAGAAGACGCGGGGGTGGCCGGCGCGCGCAGGCCGCTGCGGCCGCTGCCATGCAGCCAGGGCAGTACGGCCTCGGTCATACGCGCGGCGTTTTGCACCGTGTCGCGCGTCTGCAGCGCCACGGCGCTGATCAGGGCCTCGATCAACGCCAGCACCGTGGTTTCGGAATTCGCCGCGTGGTAACTCTCGGTCTTGGCGAACAGACAGTGGCTGGCCAGCGGCGCCAGCGGCGACTGGGGGCCGTCGGTCAGGGCCAGCAACGGCACGCTGCGGTCGTGCGCCGCGCGCGCCAGGGCCACGCTGTCGCGCAGGTAGCGCGGAAAGCTGATGACGATGAGCAGGTCCTGCGCCCCCATGCGCGGCAGCTGGCGCGCGGCGTCGGTGGCGCCGGCGACGGTGGCCAGCAGGTGCACGCTGTCGCAGTGCATGTCGAGGCCGCGCGCCAGCATGCCGGCAAGCCAGCCCGACGCGCCGTAGCCGAGCACATAGACGCGCCGGGCCTTGGCAATGGCCTGTACCGCGGCCGTGCACGCCCCGGGGTCGAGCGCCGCGCGCGTCGCGGCGATATTGCCCTGGGTTTCGTCCAGGACGGCCATGAACGCGTCGTACACGGAGCCGGGCTTTTCCAGCCGCACGCGCATTTTCTCCACCGGCGCCAGCATGGCTTCGAAGCCCCGGACCAGCTCGGCGCGCAGCATCGGATACCCGTCCAGGCCGATGGCGCGCGCGAACCGGTTGGCCGTGGCCACCGAAACACCCACAGCCGACGCCAATTCGTCGATCGGCATGGTCGCCGCCTGCAGCGGGTGGCGAAGCACATAGTCCGCCATTTGTTGGTGCGAACGCGTGAGCTGCGGCCGCGCCCGGCCTATGCGCATGGCGATCGAGATCGGCTCTGGCTCGGGTTCAGGCTGCGTACTCATGGGAAACGGTGGCGTGCGTGATAAAAAATTTACACATTCTTATGCTAAAGAAAATTTTTCATCAATCAAGCGAATTGACCCTATTGAATACCTAGGGTTAACACCAATCAATCAGAGGCCACCCAGCAAAAAGGCCCGCAAAGCGGGCCTTTTGGGATGGTTGGGGCGCAGCGCGCCGGCTTACTTGATCGTGGTCCAAGTGGGCATGGGACGGTCGTCCGCGCGGTGCTGGGTTTCCACGTTCTTGCGCATCGCCCAGGGGCGGATCTGGTGGTGCAGCGGCAGGTAGTAGTACTCGTCCTTCACGAGCTTGAGCGCGTCGTTGATGAGTGCGTCGCGCTTGGCGGGATCCATCTCCACCTTGATCTGGGCAACCTTCGCGTCCAGGTCGGCGTTGCTGAAGCGGCCGCCGTTGTAGACGCCCTGGCCCTTGCCGTCCTTCGTGGCCATGAGGGCCTCGATGGAATAGAGCGCGTCAAACGTGGCCACGCCCCAGCCGAAGAGGTAGGCGTTCACGTCGGAGTTCATCACACGGGTAACAAACTGCGCCATGGGCGCGGCCTGCAGCGTGGTCTTGACGCCGATGCGCGTCCACATGGCGGTGACGGCCTGGCAGATGGCCTCGTCGTTCACGTAGCGGTCGTTGGGGCACTCGAGCTTGAGCGAGAAGCCGTTGGGGTAGCCCGCGTCGGCCAGCAGCTTCTTGGCGCCCTCGACGTCGTACTTGGCAGCACGCTCATCGAGCTGCTTGGTCCAGCCGTGGACCATGGGCGCCACCATGGTGCCCGCAGGCACCGACAGGTTGCGCATGGTGCGGCTGTGCAGGCCCGCGGAGTCGATCGCCTGGTACAGGGCCTGGCGCACGCGCTTGTCCTTGAGCGGGTTCTTGCCAGGCGTGCCGGCACCGGGCAGCTCGTCGCGGAACTGGTCCAGGCCCAGGTAGATGGTACGGTTCTCGGCGCCTTCGATGAGCTTGATGTTGGAATCGGCCTTCATGCGCGCCAGATCCTGCGGCGGGGGATCGACGACGAAGTCGACCTGGCCCGAGATCAGGGCCGCGGAGCGCGTGGCCGCCGACTTGATGGGGGTGAATACCACCTCATCGATGTTGCCCTTGGGCTTGTCCCACCAATCGGGGTTCTTCTTGAGCGTGACCTTCACGTCGGGCTGCCAGCCGACCATGATGAACGGGCCCGTGCCGTTGGCGTTGCGCGAGGCGTAGTTCTCGTCCTTGGCGGCGTAGTCCTGCGACTTCACCGAGTTGTGCTTCTCGGCCCAGGCCTTGTTCATGATGCGCGCCTCGGTCAGCTCGCGCAGCAGGATGGGATTGGGGCCCTTGAGGATCAGGTCCACGGTGTAGTCATCGACCTTCTTGACTTCCTTGATGCTCTGCACCGAGGACATCATGTTGGATGGCGCCGTGCCCGCGCGCGTGAGCGAGAACACCACGTCGTCGGCCGTGAACGGCGCACCATCGTGGAACTTGACACCCTTGCGCAGTTCGAAGCGCACCTGCGTTGGCGACACCTGCGTCCACTTGGTGGCCAGCGCGGGCTCGATCTGGTACTTCTGGTCGTAACGCACCAGGCTTTCGTACACCTGCTGCAGGAAGGCGTGCGTGGTCTGGTGGTTCTGGGCATGGGGGTCCACGGTGAGGATGTCGTTGGCGCCCGCCCAGCGCATGGTGGCGGCGTTGACCGCCCCCGCGGCCATCAGGGCCGCGGCGCTCAGCATTGCCAGTTTGAAAGTCTTGCGCTTCATCGGTATGTCTCCATTCCATACGGTTGCATAGGAAGGCGCATGGTACCCACAAAACAACAACGGCCGCTGGATGCAGCGGCCGTTGTCTTCGGGGGAGATTGCGCGATAGGCGGAATCAGCGGAACTTGGGCAGGTTGAACTTCGGCGGCACGCCCATGCGCTTGTTGATGATCCACTGCTGGGCAATGGACAGGAGGTTGTTCGTGAGCCAGTACATCACCAGGCCGGCCGGGAAGAAGAAAAACATCACGCTGAACATCAGCGGCATGATCCACATCATCTTGGCCTGCATCGGGTCGGGCGGCGCGGGGTTCAGGGCGGTCTGCAGCAGCGACGACAGCGTCATCAGGAGCGGCAGGATGAAGAACGGGTCGGGCGCGGACAGGTCGTGGATCCAGCCGATCCAGGGTGCGTTGCGCATTTCCACGCTCGACAGCAGCACCCAGTACAGCGCGATGAACACGGGGATCTGGATCACGATGGGGAAGCAGCCGCCCATCGGGTTGACCTTCTCCTCGCGGTAGATACGCATCATCTCCTGCTGCATCTGCTGCGGCTTGTCCTTGAGGCGCTCGCGCAGTTCCTGGATGCGCGGGTTGATGGCCTTCATCTTGGCCATGCTCGCGTAGGCCTTGGCATTGAGCCAGTAGAAGGCAATCTTCAGCAGGACCACCAAGGCCACGATGGACCAACCCCAGTTGGCCAGGATCTTGTGCAGCTGGTCGAGCAGCCAGTACAGCGGCTTGGCCAGGATGGTGAGCCAACCGTAGTCCTTGACGAGTTCCAGGCCCGGTGCCAGCGCCTCGAGCGTCTTCTCGACCTGCGGGCCTGCGAACAGGCGCGCGTCCACGGTCTTGGTCTGGCCGGGGGCGATCTCGCCCACGTTGGTGATCATGCCCACGGAGTACAGGTTGTTGTCCACCTTGCGCATGAAGAGGTCACGCTGGATGCCGTCGGCCAGCAGCCAGGCGCTCGCAAAGTAATGCTGCACCATGGCCACATAGCCGTTGCTCGCGCTCTTGTCGATCTCGAACTTGCCGCTCTCGATGTCCTTGAATTCCACCTTGTGGTACTTCTTGGCCTCCGTGTAGACGGCCGGGCCCGTGAAGGTCGAGTAAAACGAGGACTCTCCCGGCGGCTTGTTGCCGTCGCGCACGAGTTGCAGGTACAGCTGCGGCGCCACGGGCGCGGTGCCCGTGTTGACCACGTCGTGGCGCACGGCGATGTCGTAGGCGCCGCGCTTGAGGGTCCAGGTCTTGATGAGCTTCACGCCGCCGAGGTCGAGCGACTCGAAGCGGACGCTGAGTTCGTCCTGACCGTCCTTGAGCTCGCGCGGGCCCGGCACCACCGCCATCGGCGTCTTGTGCGTCGGGAAGGTGCCGCCGATCAGGCCCGTCTGCGCCAGGTAGACCCGCTGTGCGCTCTCGTCGAACAGCACGAAGGGCTTGCTCTTGTCCGCCATGTCGGCCATCTTCAGCATCTCGGCATGGCCCAGCGTGCCGCCTTCGCTGTCAAAGGTGAGGCGCAGCACGTCGGTGGTCACCGTGACGCGCTCGTGCGCCGCCGCTGCCGGCGCGGGCGCACCGCCCGGCACCTGGGCATTGCCGCCGCCAGCGTTCGCAGCACCCGGCACGCTCGCCGCGCCGGTGGCCGCCGCAGCAACCCCGCCCGGGGCGGCCTGCGGCGCCGAGCTCGCCGTCACGGGCGTGGCCGTGGGAAAGAAGGTGGCTTTGTGGCCGTTGTATACCTGCCACTTGTCCCATAGCAGAACCATGGAAAAGCCAAAAATCACCCACAGGATGGTGCGGCGAATGTCGTTCATGAAGACTTCTTTGGTGAGGAAGGTTGGTGGGTGGCCCTGGCCGGGATCAGACGCGAGAACAGCCGCGGAGGTTCCTGCGGCACGGGATCATGGCCCCCATCGCACCAGGGGTGGCAGCGCGCAAGGCGCCGCAGGGTGAGATAGCTGCCAGCGGCCGCGCCATGGCGCTCCAGCGCCTGCAGCGAATACTGAGAGCACGTGGGCTCGAAGCGGCAGGCCGAGCCGAGCCAGGGGCTCAGGACGAGGCGATAGCCCCGCACCAGCGCCATCAGCAGGGCGCGCATCATGGCTGGGCCTCCGCCGCCGGTGCAGCGGGCGTACGCCGCGCCGCATGGGCAAACAGCTGCTGTAGCTCGGCGCGCACCGCTTGCTTGAGCGGCTCGGAACTGGCGCTCAGGAACTGCTTGCGGTCGAACGTGGCGCGCAGGCGCACCACGAAGGCGGCAGGCGGCAGGCGCGGCCCGAAAGCCGCGCCCACGACATAGATCTGGCGCTTGATGGCATTGCGAGTCACCGCCCGTCGCGCCCAGCGCTTGGGCGCCATGGCCCCCAGCCAGGGGCCAGGAACGCCAAACAGGGCCTGCGGCCCCTGCACTGCGTGCAAGGCACCGGGCCCTGTCGAGGCGGCGTCATGCGCCTGCGGCATCTCCTGGCACAGCGCGAGGCGATGCAGCGCGAAGTGCGCCGTACGGGAAACGATGCCCCCGGCCATGGCGGCCTGGAACTGCGCGCGCGTCTTCAGCCGTTGCATTGCGGGCGCCCCCGTGGGGACAGCGGCCCGGCGGACCCGTCGTGGCAGGCCACCCAGCCGCGCCGTGCTTAGACGGCCAGGCGCTTGCGGCCCTTGGCGCGGCGTGCGTTGATCACGGCACGGCCGCCGCGGGTCTTCATGCGCACGAGGAAACCGTGGGTGCGGGCGCGACGCGTCTTGGAAGGTTGGTAGGTACGTTTCATGATGTGGTTCCTTGAGGGTTCAGTTCTGGCCGGCCCCTGCGGACCCTGGCCCTGCAACCCGCCATGCCCAAAAATGCGATGGCCGGGTCATATCACCCTGAACACATTCAGGGAAACCCGCGATTATCGCAGCGTTACCCCGACATGGCAATGCCTACCCCCGGATTTTCCAGTGCCGCTCTTGCCTTTGGCGCCACCCACCCACCCGCGCGCTGGCTTCCGCCAGGTTGTGGATAAGTGCTTGAAAAGCTACAATCCGCCACCCTGAACCGTTCCTCCTATCCACAACAAAAATTCCCTTGCAATGATCGAGGAACCCCCCAAAAACGCCATGGATGCCGACAGCGACAACGCCGGCCAGGGCCTGTGGCAAGCCTGCATCGAACAGCTCGCGCAGGACCTTCCCGAACAACAGTTCAACACCTGGATCAAGCCCCTGACGGCCAAGGTCGCGCCCGATTTCTCCAAGATCACGCTGCAGGTCGCCAACCGCTTCAAGCTCGACTGGATCCGCGCGCAGTACGCGGGCCGCATCTCGGCCCTGCTCGAGGGTCTCTACGGCCAGCCGGTGGCACTGGAGTTAGCGCTTGCTCAGCGCGAATCCGTCACCCGTACTTACGTGCGACCCTCGGCTCCCGCCGAACCCACACACAGCACCGAACCCCTCGCGCCCAGCGGCGGCGAGGATGCGGCGCCCGGTGTGTTCCGCACGCGGCTCAATGCCGCCCTGACCTTCGAGACCCTGGTGGAAGGCACGGCCAACCGCATGGCGCGCTCGGCCGCCATGCACGTGGCGGGCTCGCCTGGCCACCTGTACAACCCGCTGTTCATCTACGGCGGCGTGGGCCTGGGCAAGACCCACCTGATGC
>JAYSFC010000037.1:0-29779 GCA_041913505.1 Acidovorax sp. | reverse complement strand
GCGTGGGCAAGACCGAGCTGTGCAAGGCGCTGGCGGGCTTCCTGTTCGACAGCGAAGAGCATCTCGTGCGCATCGACATGAGCGAGTTCATGGAGAAGCATTCCGTGGCCCGCCTGATCGGCGCGCCGCCCGGCTATGTGGGCTACGAGGAGGGTGGCTACCTGACCGAGGCTGTGCGCCGCAAGCCCTATAGCGTGCTGCTGCTCGACGAGGTGGAGAAGGCCCATCCCGACGTGTTCAACGTGCTGCTGCAGGTGCTGGACGATGGCCGCCTCACGGACGGCCAGGGCCGCACCGTGGACTTCAAGAACACGGTGATCGTGATGACGAGCAACATCGGCTCGCACCTGATCCAGGCCATGGTGGGGCAGGACTCGGACGACATCAAGGAAGCGGTCTGGGGGGAACTCAAGAACCACTTCCGACCCGAATTCCTCAACCGGATCGACGAGACGGTGGTGTTCCATGGGCTCGACGCCCAGCACATCGAGGCGATCGCGCGCATCCAGCTACGGATCTTGCAGGAGCGGCTTGCGCGCATGGACCTTGCGCTGGAGGTGTCCGACGCTGCGCTGAAGGAGTTGGCCAAGGTGGGCTTCGACCCTGTCTTTGGCGCACGCCCGCTCAAGCGGGCCATCCAGCAGCGCATCGAGAACCCGCTGTCGAAGCTGCTGCTCGAGGGGCGCTTCCCGCCAAAGAGCGTGATCCCGGTCGGTGTGGACCCGGTGCAGGCGCCGGGCGTGTTCCAGTTCGGCGAGGCCCGCCCGGCCTGATCCGGACGGTGTGGAGAAAGGCTGTGTTTTGAATGATGTCGTGACGACGCTGGGCCGCTGGCTCGTGCGAGCCCTGCTGGTGGCCGTGGGCCTGGTGTTCTTCCTGAGCCTGCTGGCTGCAGCGGTGCTGCTGGGCGTGGTCTGGGGGCTGCGCGCGTTGTGGGCCAAGCTCACGGGCCGCCCCGTCATGCCCTGGAGCCTGCGGGTGGATCCGCGCACGGGCTGGAGCACGGTCTACCGCGCCTACGGATCGGCGCAGGGTTGGTCCGGCGCGCGGCCCGAGGGGGAGAGCGGCGAGCCGGGGCCGAGCCGCCGCGGGGGAGTGCTGCCCGGCACAGCCGACGTGACCGATGTGCAGCCGCGGGAAGTGAGGGAACCCTAATTCCGGCAGCCACTGGGCTCTATCATGGGTGGCATGACTCCTGCCGACATCCGTTCGCTGTTCGAGACCCAGCGCCAGGCCAGCCGCGCGCAGCCTGACGTCCCCTTGCTGGTGCGCCGTGAGCGCCTGCTGCGCATGCGCAAGCTCATCGATGAGCATGCGCCCGCGCTCGCGGCCGCCGTGCAAGCCGATTTCGGCATGCGTTCCACGCGGCTCACCGAGGTGGCCGACTTCTTCGTGCTGCGCACGCTGCTGGCGCACACTCTCAAGCACCTGGCGCGCTGGAGCCGGCCGCAGAAGGTGCGCACACCGCTGTACCTGCAGCCCGCCTCGGCGTGGATCCAACGCCAGCCGCTGGGCGTGGTGGGCGTGATCTCGCCGTGGAACTACCCGGTGCAGCTCGCGCTGGCGCCCGCCATCACGGCGCTGGCGGCGGGCAACCGCGTGATGCTCAAGCCCAGCGAACTCACGCCCCACACTTCGGCCCAGCTCGCGGCGCTTGTCGGCCAGTTCTTCACGCCCGAGGAGTTCTGCGTGGTTCAGGGCGATGTGGCCGTGTCGGCGCTGTTTGCCTCGCTGCCATTCGATCACCTCATGTTCACGGGTTCTACGCTCGTCGGGCGCAAGGTGGCACAGGCCGCGGCCGTGAACCTAACGCCCACGACGATGGAGCTCAACGGCAAGTGCCCTTGCATCATCGATGCCGATTGCAACCTGGAGGAGGCCGTGCTCAAGATCGCGCACGGCAAGCTGCTCAACGCGGGGCAGACCTGCATCGCGCCCGACTACGTGCTGCTGCCCCGCGGGCGCGAGGCCGCTTTCGCCGAGGCCTACCGCGCGGCCGTCCTGCGGTTGTTTCCGCAGATCGAGGGCAATCCGGATTACGCCTCCATCATCACCACGCGCCACCTGGCACGCCTGCGCACCATGCTGCAGCAGGCACAGACGCTGGGGGCCGAGGTGCAGGTGATCGAGCCCGCTCCCACGAATCCACCGCCCAACCACCAGGCGGGCCTGGGTGATGGCGTGGGCCGCCAGATGGCGCCCGTGCTCGTTTTTGGCGCCACCTCTGCCATGCAGCTCATGCAGGAGGAGATCTTTGGTCCCATCCTGCCCGTGATCGCCTACGAGCGGCTCGACGATGCCGTGGCCCACATCAACGCCCAGCCACGCCCGTTGGCGCTGTACTGGTTTGGCCGCAGCGAGGCCACGCGCGACGACGTGCTGCGCCGCACGGTGAGCGGCGGTGTGACGGTGAACGACACGCTCATGCACATCGCGCACGACAACCTGCCGTTCGGTGGTGTAGGCGACAGTGGTTGGGGTGCCTACCATGGCGAGCAGGGTTTCCTGCGCTTCACGCACCAGAAATCGGTGCTCGTGCAGTCGCGCTGGGCCCTGGGCTCGCTGTTCTACCCGCCCTACGGCGCGCGCTTCGATCAGGTGATGGCGCTGCTGCGCCGCTGGCTCTGAGGCGCGGCCGGGGCCTGTTCCTGCAGCAGTTCCACCAGCGCGTCGCGCAGCTGGCCCGTGGACACAGGCTTGTGCAGCAGCAGCGCCGCCGTGGATTGCGCGTCGCGCAGGCGCTGCGGCGAGGTGTCTCCCGTCATGATGATGGCCGGCACGGGGCGCTGCAAGTGCCCGCGCAGCGCCTGCAGGGCCTGCTTGCCCGTCTCTTCGTTGCGCAGCCGGAAATCGGTCACGATCAGGCTGGGGGGCGGCACGCCGCGCAATCGCGCGATCGCGTCAGTCGCCGATTCGGCGCAGGTGCAGATGCAGCCCCAGCTCTCCAGCAGTGACTGCATGCCCAGGCGCACAGCCTCATCGTCGTCAATGACCAGGATATGCCGTCCCGCAAGGCGGGTGCCGTCTCGGGGCGGTGCCGCGGCCTCGTCCTCGAGCGCGCCATGCCAGGGTGCGAGCCACAGACGGAACACCGAGCCGCGCCCGGGACGCGAGCGCACTTCCACGCGGGTCTGCATTTCGCGGGCCAGGCGTTGCACGATCGCCAGGTCCAGGCCCAGGCCCTTGCGCCGGTCGCGCTCGGGATTGCCCAACTGGTGGAACTCCCGGAAGATGTCTTCGAGGTGTTCGGGCGCGATGCCGCTGCCCGTGTCCCAGACTTCCAGTGCGAGCTGGCCCGCACGCGGGCGGCAGGCGATGAGCACGCCGCCTTCGTGTGTGTAGCGCAGTGCGTTCGAGATGAAGTTGCGCATCACGAGGTCGACGAGCGCCTTGTCGGCCAGCGCCGCGGCAGAGGTCTCGCGCGTGCGGTAGACCAGCGACGCGGCGTCGGCTTGCACGCCGAACTCCTGCTCCAGCGCGCTGAGCAGCGGCTGTACCGCGAAGGGGGCGCCATGCGCCTTCACCACGCCGGCCTCCAGGCGCGAGTAGTCGAGCAGCGTGGTGAGCATCTCCGCAGCGGCGCCCGAGGCCGCGCGCGCATGCCCGAGTACCGTGGCCTGCTGCGGCGACAGCGGACTGCGCGTGAGCGTGTCGAGGAACAGGCCCATGGCATGCAAGGGTTGGCGCAGATCGTGGCTGGCCGCCGCGAGAAAGCGCGACTTGTCCTGGCTGGCCAATTCGGCCGCGGCCTGGGCCTGCACAGCACGCTGTGTTTGCGCGCGCAGCTGCGTGACGAGGCGCTCGTTGTCGAACTTGAGCTCGATGCTGTGGCGCGCTGCCTCGGCGTGGTTGCGCGCGTGCAGGCAGGTCAGCAGGTAATACACGAACACCATCACGCAGCCGGGCAGCGCGATGGGGCCGCCCACCACCGCCAGCGCTAGCAGCACGCCGCTGATGGCGCAGGTCAGGTAGGCCACGTAGCCGCGCAGCAGTGGCGCACCCAGGCCCAGCGCGCCCGACGAGACAGTGCTCAGGATGCCGATGGCGTAGACCACGGCGTCGGTGCCGCCGCCCTTCCACCACACCACGCAGCCGAGCGATCCCCAGGTCAGGCCCATGGCGGCCATGCATGCGGTGAGCCGACGCGCGTCCGCGCGCGGGCCGTGGTCCGCACGCGGCAGCGGCCGCAGGCCCAGGTACACCAGCGCCACCACCGCGACATGCGATGCCAGCCACCACAGCATGGGCGCAAGCGGCACCACGAGCGACATGATCCACACGGTGCCCACCGAGGTGATCAGCGACGCCCACAGCGTCATCGGGAAATTGCGTCGCAGCAGGGCGACCTGCTCGGCCAGCACCTCGTCGCGGTCCCAGCGCAGCGCGTCGTGCCAGGCGTGATGCCAGCTGGCGGCGCGGGCACGCAGGGCGTCAGCGCGGCGCATCGACGAGGAGCCAGTCGACCAGGCCCAGGCGCTGGGCGCTCAGCAGCGCAGCGCTGCGGCTGTTCACGCCGAGCTGCGCGAAGATGGCCGTGACGTGCACGCGCACGGTGTTCTCGCTCAGGCCCAGGTCGCGCGCGATCACCTTGTTGGGCTTGCCCGCGCACAGCAGGTTCAGCACGTCGAGCTGGCGTGCCGTGAGCGTGGGGCTGGGTTGCCCAGCTGGCGGGGGCGCGGGCGTATTGGCAGCAGGAAAGCAGGGCTGGCCCGCCAGGGTGAGGCTGATGGCCTCGAGAATGTCTTCGCCGCTCGCGGACTTGGGCAGGAATCCGTCCGCGCCGCGGGCACGCGCTTCGCGCACCGCGTCGGGGGCCACGCTGGCCGAAACCAGCACGATGCGCGCTTGCGGGAAGACCTCGCGCAGTGGGCGCACGCCGTCGAGTCCGTTCATGCCTGGCATCTGGATGTCCAGCAGCACCAGGTCCACGCCACGCGGTGCGAGCGCGCAGGCCTGGGCGATGGAGCCGGCTTCGTCGATTGCCCCTACGCCGGGGTGGTCCTGCACGATCAGGCGCAGGCCGGTGCGAAACAGGGTGTGGTCGTCCACGAGCAGCAGGTGTGCAGGCATGGACCGAGTATTGCGCACAACAGGGTGTGCCAGCCTAGTCTATTTGTGCGATGGACGCACGCCTGTTCGCTTTCTAGACTTTTCGCATGCCTTGGAGGGCTGTCCGGCGCGCAGGCGCCTTGTCGGCCGGACTGTGTTGCTATCGAAAACGAAGAAGGGATGCGTTCATGACCACTGTGCTACTTCCTCATCGCGCCGATGCCGTGGGCCCCAAGCCCAGGGGCGCCCACCATCCGGCCGCACTGGCCAGTGCCAGCTCCGCAGGCGTCGGGGGCAACAGCATCGCCGCCATCGTGAGTGAGCACTGCGAGGGCGTGCTCGCTCCCATGGGCGTGATCATCGAGTACCTCGATGCCCAGGTCGGCACCTGGCAATACTCGCTCGACGGCGGGGAGAGCTGGCGCACCATCCGCACCGATCTCATCAATCGCCCTGGCCACATGGGGTTGGCGCTTGAGCGCACGGCGCGGCTGCGCGTGCTGCCGTTCGGCGGCGGAGCGCGCAGCGGCGCGCGCATCGTGTTCCATGCGGCGCAGCGTGCGCCGGGCGAGGGTAACGGCAGCTACCGGGCCTATGCGCCCGACGATCGGGACGAGGCCGCGCGCAGCATCACACTGGTGCTGGGCCTGGGTGGCATCAACGGCATGCCGCCAGCGGTGGCGGCCTCGCGGCCACGCAACAAGCGGGCAATGGCTGCGCAGCGCTGCGCAGCGTGAAGCCTGCGCCGTTTTGAGCACGCTGAGGGGGGGTGCAGCGCATTTCGGACCTGGAAAACAGACGTTGGCGCGGGGCGGTTGCGTACGGGGCTGGAAGTCTGAAATGCAATTTGGGACAATAGCGGGCTTTCCGTTTCTCACCCGTTCCCGTTTTCCCCATGTCCAGTATCCAGGTTCGTCCCGCCACGCTTCGCGATGCCAAAGCCATTGCCCAGATCCATACAGCCTCCGCGGCTGAAGCCTACCGGGGTCTGCTGCCGGACGATCAATTGAAATCCATGTCCTCGGTGGAAAAGCGCCAAGCCTATTGGCGCGAGGCCATCGAGTATTGCGAGCCCCAGGTCCAGGTGGCCGTGGATGGCGACAAGATCGTCGGCTTCGTCGGCTTCGACCGCTCACGCGATGAAAAATCCCGCCCCACCACGGGCGAAATCTGGGCCATCTATGCGGTCCCCAGCCATTGGAACCAAGGCGTAGGCCTGGCCCTGTGGGATGCCGCGCGCGATGGTCTGCAGGAAGAAGGCTGCACCACCGTCACCGCCTGGGTGCCGCTGCGCAATGAGCGCGCGCTGCGCTTTCACGAACTCGCGGGCTTCAAGCGCGAGATGACCACGGCCAAGACGGCCGTCGTCGGTGGTGTAAAGATCGAGGAAGTGCGCCTGCAGCGCCCCCTCAACTGAGCCCGGCGCGCGCCCCCGCCATGATCCATTGGAGCGAGCACGGCCAGGAGCGCAGCGCGCTGTGGCGCTCCGAGGCGGGCGTGCCCGCGCCGCGCCGTGTGGCCTGCGTGGACGATACGCTCTCGGCCGATGCGGCGTACCGCATGGCCAGCGAGGGCACGGCCCTGCTATGGTGCGGCGATTTCCAGAACGCGCGCCATCTGCTCCAGGCGCTCATGCGGCGTGCCGAGCGCAAGCCGCGCAAGGCCGCCAAGGCCCCTCCGAGGGCGGTCACGCCCACCGAGGCTTTCCACCTGCACCGCCAGGCCCAGGGCCAGCGTGCGCGTGTGTTGGCCCAGGTGCTGATCCCCCTGGGCGGCGACTACGCCATCCCTTTGCGCCGCGCGCCCGAGTGGCGCCAGGCCTGCACCGAGGCCTGGGGCCCTGCGCCTGGCGAGCCCCTGGTGGCTTCGCTGCGCGAGCTGCTGGGCCTCGTGGGCGCACACGAGTGGCGCAAGAAGGGCGTGGAAGTCCCCGCCCTGGGGCCGCCGCCGAACAACCGCATCCACCCGCATTACGGCGTGTTCTCGCCCGTGCGCGGCGAGTACGTGGATCTGGTGGCCCAGGCGCCACTGCCCGCGGGGTGCGACCTCGCGTTCGATATCGGTGTAGGCACGGGCGTGCTCTCGGCCGTGTTGGCACGGCGCGGTGTGCGCCGTGTGGTGGCTACGGACCAGGACCCACGCGCGCTCGCCTGCGCACAGGACAACCTGCGGCGCCTGGGGCTGCATGAGCACGTGGAGCTGTTGCAGGCCGACCTGTTTCCCCCCGGCCAGGCTCCGCTCGTGGTGTGCAATCCGCCCTGGCTGCCCGCGCGCGCGAGCGCGCCGATCGAGCGCGCCGTGTACGACGAGGGCAGTGCCATGCTGCGCGGCTTTCTGGCAGGCCTGCGCGCGCATCTGGCGCCTGGCGGCGAGGGCTGGCTCATCCTGTCCGATCTGGCCGAGCACCTGGGCCTGCGCTCGCGCGAGGAACTGCTTGCCTGGATTGCCGCGGCAGGCCTGCGTGTGTGCGGGCGGCACGACGCCCGCCCGCGCCACGGCAAGGCCCAGGACGCGAGCGACCCGCTGCACGCCGCGCGCGCGGCCGAGGTCACCTCACTGTGGCGGCTGGTGGCACAGTAGTCCGGCCGGGGTGTTCAGTCCTCCACAGGCTCGAGGCAAAGCGTGGGCAGCAACTGCTCCATGCCCTCGCGCACGGCAGCGGCGCGCTCGGGGCCGGCGAGCAGGCTGATTTCCTGCAGCAGCGCCTCGCCCACATCGAGCATGCTGTCGCGGTCGCGCGCGCTGCGCAGCGCCTCGCGGAAGTTCTCTGCCAGGATGGCGTTGCGGCGCGCGAACATGCGCTCGCAGATGTCGAACAGGTACATGCGCGTGCCGGCGAGCGAGCGCAGGGCAGAGGAGGGCGGCGAGGCTGGGAGGGCCGCCAGGGGGGCTGGCGCTGGCGTGCCGGCCACCGTATCGGGCGTGAGGCCCGAGAACCCCGTGAGGTAGCCCTGGTCCACCAGGCGTTCCACGATCTGCGCGCCGCTGCCGTTGTACATGGCCTGCAACTCGGCCAACATCTTGCCGTCGGCCAGCAGCAGCAGCGAGCGCTCACGCAGGCTCAGGGTGCGCACGCCGGGAGAGAGTTCCAGGCGGGCTTTTTCGGTCTTCTGCAGCAGCATGGAAGGCGGGCACGGGCATCGGTGGATGCGGGCATTGGAAGCGATCGTGATGACGCTGTGATGACGGCTGTCGGCTGTCGGTTGGCGGCAGGCGCACGTAGATGATGGATGCTATGTTTTTAATAGCTGTTTGCAAAAATCAGGCAAGGACATGGGCCAATACAGGCCTGTGAAGCGACCATGACCTTGTTGCTGGCCCCGATGGAGGGGTTGCTGGATTTCGTGTTGCGCGACGTGCTGACGCGCGTGGGCGGTGTGGACCGCTGCGTGTCGGAGTTCATCCGCGTCACGGGCACGCTGTTGCCCGAGCGGGTGTTCCTTCGCATCCTGCCCGAACTGCGCAACGGCAGCCGTACGCTGGCAGGCGTGCCCGTGCGCGCGCAGCTGCTGGGCTCCGACCCCGCGTGCATGGCCGAGAACGCCGTGCGTCTGGCGGCCATGGGGGCTGAGGGGATCGATCTCAATTTCGGCTGCCCGGCCAAGGTGGTGAACCGCCACGGCGGCGGCGCTGCGCTGCTGCGGGAGCCCGAGCAGATCGAGGCGGTGGTGGCGGCCGTGGCGGGCGCGGTGCGCCGCGCGGGGTACACGCAGCTGCCCGTGTCGGCCAAGATGCGCCTGGGCTACAACGACACCTCGCTCGCGCTTGACTGCGCGCTTGCGATGCAGTCGGGCGGTGCCTGCGAGCTCGTGGTGCATGCGCGCACCAAGGCCGATGGCTACCGTCCGCCGGCGTACTGGGAGCTCATCCCCGCGATCCGTGAGGCGGTGCACATTCCCGTCGCGGCCAATGGCGAGATCTGGACCGTGCAGGATGCGCAGCGCTGCCGTGCGCTCTCAGGCTGCTCCACACTGATGCTGGGCCGCGGCGCGGTGGCCGACCCGGGTCTGGCGCGCGCCATCCGCGCGGCCGATGCGGGCCAACCCGGCGGCGACGTGCTGGCGTGGCCGGCGCTCGTGCCGCAGGTGGGGCGTTTCTGGGAGCTGGTGTGCGAGGGGCTGGGGCCCCACCAGCGCGCGGGGCGCCTCAAGCAGTGGCTGAACCTGCTGCGCCGGCGCTTTCCCGAGGCCGAGCTGGCCTACCAGCATGTGCGCACGATCAACGATCAGCGCGAAATCACGGCCTGGGTCGACGGGATCGTGCGGGAGGCTGCTATAGCAGGTGGTCCGGCGCCAGCGGCCCCAGCAGCTTGAGCAGCTTGAGCAGCAGGCGCAGCGGCAGGCTCGCGTCGGGCTCGCTCGTTGCATCGGGCAGGCCGCTGCCCTGCGGCGCGTGCCAGAGCAGGCCACGGTCGGTCCGCTCGACACGCCAGGCGCGCTCCTGCAGCGCAGGCTCGAGGCGCGCGGCGGCACGCTGCGCGAGCTCGTTGCTCACGATGAGTAGCGCGACCTCGGTGTTCTGCCGCTGCGATCGCGGGTCCAGGTTCATCGAGCCAATGGCCACGAGGCGCCGGTCCAGCACCATCAGCTTGGAGTGCAGCATGGCGCGCGTGGATCCACCCGATTCCCCGGCGGCCGTGCCGAAAGCACTGCGCAGGCCCGCCTGCTCGCTGCGCAGTTCGTAGAGCTCGACCCCCAGCGCGAGCAGCTCTTCACGGTGCCGCGCATAGCCCGCATGGGCCAAGGGCGAGTCGCTCGAGGCCAGCGAGTTCGTGAGCACGCGCACCCGCACGCCGCGCGCACGGGCCGCTGCGAAGGCCGCCTGCATGTCGGGGCCTGGCACGAAGTAGGGCGAGACGATGAGCAGATCGTTGCGCGCCCGCGCGATGAGCGCGAGCAGGCCATCCACCACCGAGGCTCCGGCCTCGGCGGGTGGTGCCGCGCCGTTCTCGGTCGGGATCTTCGCCGGCTGGTCGGCCAGCGCCACGGCCGGGGCCCAGGCGAAGCGGACGCGCGCAAGGTCCAGCGGCTGGCGATCCCACACGCGGGCACGTTGCCCGGTGGGCGCCTCGGGGTCGATGAGGGCCGCGGCGCCTGGTATGGGAAGCGGCTGCTCCGCATCCGGAGGCTGTGGGCGCAGGCGGTCCAGCTCCTCGCGGGTGACGAGCGACTGCACGGGGTAGGCGCGTTCGTCGTTCCAGTAGTTGTCGAAGCTCTGCGACAGGTCCTGCACGATGGGGCCTACGGCCAGCACGTCAAGGTCCACGAAGTTACCGGTTTCGGCGTTGCCGAAATAGGCGTCGCCCAGGTTGCGTCCGCCCGCCACGGCCGCCATGTTGTCGGCGATGAACAGCTTGTTGTGCATGCGCTGCTGCGCTCGGTCGAAATCGGCCAGGGCACTGAAGGCGCGGCCGATGGGCGAGTTGCGCGCACCGGTCAGCGGGTTGAACATGCGCATCTCGATGTGGGGCTCGAACGCCAGGCGCATGACCTGGGCGTTGCGCCCCGTGCTGTGGAAGTCGTCCAGCAGCACGCGCACCCGCACGCCGCGCCGTGCGGCGGCCACCACGCCGAGCAGCAAGCGCTCGGAACTGGCGTCTGCATGGATCGCGTAGTACTGCAGGTCGAGGGTTTTTTGTGCGGCTTCGACGAGTGCAAGCCGGCTGCCGTAGGCCGCCTGCGGCCCGTTGAGCAGAGCGAAGCCGGAGGGCTGCGAGGCCTGGGCATCGGCACGCCGCTGCCGTACGAGGGCCCCGAGCGCGGTGTCCTCGGGGGTGTCCAGCGCGTGGGAGACGGGGCGGTCCACGGTGCGCGGCAGGCCGCCGCAGCCGCCGAGCAGTGCCAGCGCCGCAAGCAGGAACAGTGCCGCGAGCCGGGCGGGCAATCCGTGCCCCGTGGCCGGGCGCAGACGGCCGCGGCTCCGGAGGGTCATGGCGTGGGCAGTGCGGCGATCTGGTGCGCCAGAGCGGCGATGGCCGGGGGCGACAGATCATGGGTGCCAACGCTCTGGCGCTGGGCCCACTGGTGCAGGTGGGTGCTCTGCGAACGCGCGTAGAGCGGGTCGTAATGCAGGGCCATGAGCTCGGCGAACAGCGGCTCGAGCGCGCGGGCCTCGGCCCAGGCCTGCCAGCGTTCAATGACCTGGCGGCCGTGCAGTTCCTTGAGCGTGCCCAATTGCTGCGCCAGCGCGGCCGGGTCGTCAGCCAGGTTGGCGTAGTCGCGCAGCAGGTAGGCTAGGCGTGCTTCGGCCGTTGCCTGTACCTCAATGCAGGGGCTGGCGCGCAGCCGCTGCACCAGCGGCAGGGGCACGTTGAGGCGGCCGATGCGGGTGCTTTCGGCCTCGATGAAGATGGGGCGCTGCGGGTCGAGGGCGTCGAGTGCGTGCACGATCTGGGTTTCGAAGGCCGTCTGCGAGGGCTGGGGCACGCCGGGCCAGGCACCGAGCACGGAGCCGCGGTGGCGCGCGAAGGCCTCGAGGTCCAGCACCTGGTGGCCCTGTTCGGCCAGTGCCTGCAGCACGCGCGTCTTGGCGCAGCCCGTAGCGCCGCAGAGCACGCGCAGCGTTAGCTGCGATGCGCGCTCGGCCAGCGTATCGATCACGTGGCGGCGCCAGGCCTTGTAGCCGCCCGCGAGCTGCTGGGCATTCCAGCCCACGAGGCGCATCCAGGTCACCATGGAGCCGCTGCGCATGCCGCCGCGCCAGCAGTAGACCAGAGGCTTCCAGTGCGCGGGGCGGTCGGCGAACTGCGTCCGCAGATGGTGGGCGAGGTTGGCCGCCACCATCGCCGCGCCCACGCGCCGGGCCTCGAATGCCCCCTGCTGCTTGTAGATCGTACCGACGATGCGCCGCTCGTCATCGTCGAGCACCGGGCAGTTGATGGCGCCGGGCAGGTGGTCGAGCGCGAACTCGGCGGGCGAGCGGGCGTCGATGATGGTATCGAAGGCGTGGCGCTCCTCCACGCGCACGGGTCCGCGGTGGCTCATGGTGCTACCTTCTCGCGCGCGGGGCACGTGGGCACGGGTGGGGGCAAAATAGGCGGAATGTCGACCGCAACTGAATCCATTCGATTGACCGAGTTCTCACATGGTGGGGGCTGTGGCTGCAAGATTGCGCCGGGCCTGCTGTCCGAGATTTTGGCACGTGCCCCGGCCGGGCTGGTGCCGCCCGAACTGCTGGTGGGCACCGAAACCAGCGATGACGCGGCCGTCTATCGCCTGAACGATACGCAGGCGCTGGTGGCCACGACCGACTTTTTCACGCCCATTGTGGACGATCCGTTCGACTTCGGCCGTATCGCGGCCACGAACGCCCTCTCCGATATCTACGCCATGGGGGGCACGCCCATCATGGCGCTGGCTCTGGTCGGCATGCCGATCGCCAAATTGCCACCCGAGGTGATCGGCCGCGTGCTCGAGGGCGGCGCAGCCGTGTGCCGGGAGGCGGGTATCCCGATCGCGGGCGGGCACTCCATCGACGTGCTGGAGCCAATCTACGGCCTGGTGGGGCTGGGTCTGGTGCACCCTGCGCGCGTGCGCCGCAATGCCGATGCGCAGGCCGGCGACGTGCTGGTGCTGGGCAAGCCCCTGGGCGTGGGTATTCTGTCGGCGGCACTTAAGAAGGGCATGCTGGGGGCAGACGGCTATGCGCAGATGTTGCGCCACACCACCCAGCTCAACACCGTGGGGCCTGCGCTCGCAGCCCTTGATGGCGTGCATGCGATGACGGATGTGACGGGTTTCGGCCTGGCCGGGCACCTGCTCGAAATCTGCCGGGGCTCGGGGCTGCATGCGGAGCTGGAGCTGGCCTGCTTGCCACTGATCGCCGAGGCGGCCGAACTGGCCCAGGCTGGTGTGGCCACAGGCGCTTCAGCGCGCAACTGGGCTGCGTATGGTGCCGAGGTCGCATGGCCCGAGAGCGCACCGGCCTGGCTGCGCCAGATCGTCACGGACCCGCAGACCAGTGGAGGCCTGCTGGTGAGCTGCCACGCGGATGCGGTCTCGGGGGTAATGGAGGCATTTGCCCAGGCCGGGTTTGGGCAGGCTGCTGTGGTCGGACGCATGCAAGCCCCATCCGGTTCGGGTCACAGGCTGGCTTGCCGTTGACCGAGGCCAGGATGGGGCCTCTCGTCGGGGGGCCGTCAGAACTGATCGCGCCCCGCCACGCGGGCCAGGATGCGCAGGTCCGGGCCGATCCGGTCCAGCGCATGGAACTGCAGCGCCAACGCTTGGTCCAGTGATTCCAGCGGTGGCAAGGCGGCCATGCCGCGCCCTTGGCCCAGCAGCTTGGGGGCCAGGTAAGTGAGCCACTCATCGGCCAGGCCTTCGCGCGTGAACGAGCCGTTGAGTTTGTGCCCGGCTTCCACGTGCAGCTCGTTCACGCCCCGCGCTGCCAGGTCGTGCAGCATGGCCGCGAGATCGACCTTGCCGTGCGGTCCCGGCAGGTAGACCACGGTGGCACCACGGTCTTCCAGCGCCTTATGCTTCTCGGGGTGTTCGCTGGCCGCATAGATGAAGATCTGGCGGGAGGGGCTGAACAACCGGGCATTCGGTGGCGTCTGCAACTGGCTATCCACCACCACCAGATGGGGCTGGCGGGGCGTTGCCACTTCGCGCACATCGAGCTGGGGATCGTCCTCCAGCACGGTGCCGATGCCTGTGAGGACCGCGCAAGCCCGGGCGCGCCAGGCATGGCCATCAGCGCGGGCCTCGGGCGAGGTGATCCACTGGCTCACCCCATGGGGCAGCGCGGTGTATCCGTCGAGCGAAGCGGCCACTTTCATGCGCACCCAGGGTGTTTTGCGCACCATGCGGCTGAAGAAGCCGATGTTGAGTTCGCGTGAGGCCTCGGCACCAGGGCCGATTTCCACCTCGACCCCCGCAGCACGCAAACGCTCGAAACCCCTTCCGCCGACCAGCGGGTTGGGGTCGGCGATGGAGGCAACCACCTTGCGGATACCGGCTGCGATCAGGGCATCGCAGCACGGGCCCGTGCGGCCCTGGTGCGAGCAGGGCTCCAGCGTCACATAGGCCGTGGCACCCCGCACGTCATGGCCCGCCGCAGCGGCATCGCGCAGGGCCATGATTTCGGCATGAGCTCCACCCGCCTGTTGGGTGGAGCCCCGGCCCAGCGGGACGCCGTGGGGTGACGTGATCACGCAGCCCACGCGGGGGTTGGGGTTTGAAAGAAAAAGCGCCTGCGCCGCCAGCTGCAGTGCCTGTTGGATGAGGGGCTGGGGGTCTGTCATAAAAGGGCGATGGCGGTATGCCGGCCAGTGGTGAAAACGGCAAGGGTCGCACGCGACACCCCCACCATGGAGGTCGCCTGTGCTACGTGCCACGGAAGTCAAACCGCGCACCAGCGCAATGGCGGCGACCAATGCCTGGCGCGCGGCGCTGATTCTGGCACATGCGAGCGTGCGCAACGCGTGGGCCACGCATCTGCACTTCCGACGTGCGCTGTGCGAGCAAGGCGCATATCCGGGGTCGCCAGGCCCGCCGTGCGCAGTCTTCGGATGTTCCGCGCCGCTTCAGGTGAAGAATGCCGCTTATCCTCCGGATGATGGCGCTGGCATGGTGGGCTGGCGCCCAAGAAGCTCCTCGTGCGCTGATCGATTGAGGGCCCCCTGGCTTCCCGTGCTTACTTACCCCAGCAATCGGGGTTGTAGCCCGTCTGTCCGGTGGTTTTTCCGTTGGCGCCGCGCAGGCCTGTGTTGCTCAGCGTGTAGGTTCCACATTTGTCACCTGCCTGCGGTCCAGGGTTCTTGGGAGTGGCTGTCAAGGTGAAGGCTGCTGTGGTGTTGCTGGCGGCAATGGCGATGGTGTAGCGTTTGGCGTCGTCCGCCGTCCAAGTCAGGGTTGCAGGCAGCGCCGTGGGGTAGACGCCAGAGGCGGTAGCTGCGCGCTCCATCCACTGTGCGGCCTGTAGCAAACCAGCGCGTGCGTCGGCACGGTGGCCGCGCTGTACGTAGGCGGTGTAGCTGGGGTAGGCGATGGCCGAGAGAATGGCCACTACCGCCACCACGATCATCAGCTCGATCAGGGTAAAGCCCTGCTGGGCGGGATGCATGGTCTGGGTCATGGGGTGCTTTCTCTACTGCATCTGGCGCCAGCTTGGGCGCAGCGATTGCTCGGGCATACGGGCCAGGGTTTCCTTCTTGTTGTCCTTGTCGATGTCGAGGACCTTGTCGTTCTTGGTGATCAGATTGTGCGGGCCCTTGGTCACTTGAACGCGCGACACACCCAGGTCGCCGGCGGCGTTGAAGGCGCTGTCGCCATTCATGTCCACTAGCTGCACCGTGGGGCGTTTCCCATCCATGATGTTGATCAGCGTGCGATATTGGCGCTCGTCGTCGACCGAGGTAGCGTCGCAGCTTTCCACGTTAGCGCTCACATTGCTGGAGCCTTTGGCGGGCACTTGCGAGTACGCGGCCAGGAGGTTGGTGCCGTCGTAGAACTCCAGAGGCTTGAGCAGGCGCTCGCCGATGGCGGGCAGATCCATGTACCAACCGTTGAAGTTGGACCAGGTGTCTTTTTTCAACTCGTCCTGGACATCCACGGTGGCGTAGGTTCCGCCCGAAAGCTCGGTGATTTTTTGTTGTGCCAGCTTGGCGTTGGTGACCCCCGTGCCCAGCGCTGCGGGTGCTGGAACGCAGTCCGCCGCCGGGGTCGGGGTGCATGTGCCGGCACCGGGGTTTATCTGCAGGCGCTTGCCCAGGGTGGTGTTGACCACGTTGTAGCGCGTGTTGTCCAGTACCGAGTACAAGGTTTGCACATCCACGTTGTTGGGGTCGGCCTGTGCAACGTTGCGGCCCGTGCCGAAGGCGACCATCATGCCGCCCACGGACACCGTCTTGGCGTTGGTGCCGCTGCCTACGACTTTCACGCGATCGTTGGCGCGTACGGTGGGGGCAACCGTGATGGGTTGGACCTTGGGGCGTGAACTGTTGCCCAGTGCAGCCGCTCCCTGGGCCGTGAACAGGGGCGATCCGCCAAAGGCCACGCCCCATTGGGTCGGGTCAATGTTGGTCAGGTCGAATTTCCACAGATTGCCCTGGTTGTCTCCGGCGTAGGCGATGTCGAGTCGGCCATCGCCGTTCAGGTCTACCAGGCGTGGGGCCGACAAGCCGTTGTCATTGGCCAGACCTGTTCCGGCAGCGACGGCGGTGACGGGAATACGCACCAGTTCCTGTTGACCATCCAGATACTGGATGAGCAGCACCGGTCGCTGGCTGGCGCTGTTGTAACCGTTGCCCAGCACTACCGCCCAGCGGTTGTTGTTCATGCGCGTGATTTGGGTGGTGCGCATGGGATCGTTGTCGTCCTGCACCGGGCGCGCGGTGATGTGGCCGATGTCCCTGTCTTCGTCCACGGCGCGAAGGCACACGGTTTGCTCGGCGCTGGTGATGCCGGTGGCCGTGCAGTTGGGGGCGGTTTCGAGAGCGCCGCGCGTGCGGTCCATCACGACCAGGTTTTGCGCATTGGCGGTGACGAAGCCGGTGGCGGTGCTCGATGGATCTGTCACGTCGAGCACGAAGTAGCCCTTGCCGCCTGCACCCAACGTGCCCACCAGCAGCGTGCGCCAGTTCGGGGAGTAGTTCGTGTTGTAGGTGGGATCTTGCGGGTCTTGCACGCCCGTGCCCAGATCTACGTCGCCGGTCATGGGCGAGCCATCCACAAAGAACTTGTGGTTGGTGTTGAACTGCGGGTCGGTCAACTGGTTGATGTTGGGCATCACGCCCCGGGGGACATAGGCGATTTTTTCGCTGCCGTCGGCGGCGGCAAAGCCGTGCAGCATGCCGTCGTTGCCGCCGACGTAGATCATCGCGGCGCGGCCGCTTCTGTCTCGGGTAAAGGCATCGTAGCCCTTGAGGGGCAGGTTGGCCGATGGTGCTCCGGTGTACCAAACGACCGAGTTGATGATGTCGCCTTCCCGGCTCTTGCGCTCGCGGTAGGGTTTGGATGCGGTGTAGCCCGAAGAGTCCGAACCCTCCAGGCTGCGGTCGCCACGGATGTAGTTGAGCCGTTGCTGGCCAGCGGTAGCGCCCTGGTCGGCGCCCGCATTCAGTCCGGAAAAATCGGCTGCCTTTTGCAGCCAGAGCTTTTGGTTGGTGCTGAGGTAGGTTTCATCGCTGGCCCACTGGAAGGAGACCCCGCCTTTGTATTTGGTGAGGTTCCATTTGTCGCTCCAACTCAGCACCACGCGGTTGGCCACGGAAAACCCGGTGGCGTCGAGTTTGTCCGCTGTGGTCTGTCCGCCCCAGCCGGTGTTGGGTTCGGTCGTGCCGTCTGTTTTCACGGTATCGGCTTTCACAAAGCCTTTCCAATTGTTCTGTGGCTCGTAGTTGCCGGTGAACTTGCCCACGTTATTGCGCGTGGTGTTGGAGCCGCTGGTGGCCGTGGAGGTGGTATTGGGCTGCGTCTGGGTGTTGATCTGGCCGATGATTTCCGTGAAGGCTTTTTGGAGGTCTTCGCCTTTCATGATCGCGTAATAACGGCCACGGCTGTTGAGGGCCGCGTGCCAAAGATCCACGGCGTGGTCGTTGTTCTGGCTGTCATCGCTCGAAGATAAGGTGGGCCACGTCTTGTTGCCGGTTACCAGGTCGAGAAAGCTGTTGTCGTAGCCATAGGGCACCGTTTGCGTGGGAGAGACGATGCCGGGCGAGAAGGGCCATGTGGTGGCGTCGGTACTGACGCCAATGGTGTATGTCACCATGTGGGGCCAGGTCGCCGGGTCGTAGCGGGGATTCCAGTAGCGGTCCAGGATGGCGGGCGTGCCGGCGAGGTCGTTGCCAAAATTTTCGGTGGCTGGCGCCTTGCGGTAATCGGCTTTAGGTTGCACGGTGCCGGTCAAACCTGAGGTTTGCAGCGGGGTTGCCCAACTGTAGAAAGCCCAGTCGGCCAAAGTGGAGGTGGCGTTGCTGTCGCGGTAGAGCGCGGTCTTTTTTCGATCGGTAGCCGTAGTGCCGCCATATACCGCAGCGTCAGGCAGCGCGAGGTTGGTGGCGTTGTCGCGCCGGTTGGTGTCGGGAATGTTGTACGCCGTGCCGTTCCAGCGACCGTCGGTCATGAAGATGTGGTAATTGCGCCGGCAACCCAGATAGGGGGCACCGGTGTTGCCCGGGTCCGATGCCCAGGGGCCGTTGGTGCTCAGGGCGCGCCGCATGTAGCTGTCGGCCTGCTTGAACATCTGATGGGAGGGAGTGCCGTTACCTGGTGTGAGGCTGCTGACGAAATTCAAAAAATTGGTGCGTTGCGTACCTTGCAGCGGACGCATGGAATTCGTCTGCATGCTGGCACTGTCGACGTTCAGGGCATTGGACGCACCACCGTTGTTCCACATCGCTTGCCAGGCCAACCGGATTTTCTTGTCGGGCAGCAAGGTGGTATTGGTGAAGGTTTGGGTGAGCGCGTACTTCAGTACGTTGATGCGCTTGGCACGGGTATCCCAGGTGCCGTCGGCATTGGGCGTGGTGATGGATGACAACCCCGTATTGGTGTTGGTGATCTGCCAGTTCATACTCCCCGAGTCGTCAATCGAAACGATGACGTTGGGCGCCACATAAGGCTCGATGCTGCCCGGCGGCGATTGTGTCAGGTCCAGCGCCCAACTGCCATGCGGGGCCAGTGCTGCGCCTGCGGCCAGGGCGAGCAGAGTCTTGCGGAAGCGGGGAGGGGTGCGGGGCATGGCGTGCTCCTGTTGTCGACTGTGGTGGTTGATAGGGGCTCTGAGGTTCGCGAAGATTGCGTTGACGGCCGTGGCTTTTTGCAGCGTCCGTCAGTCTTTGCGCTTTTGCCGCACGTAGGTTTCCTGCAGCACCACGGTGGTGCTGGGCTTGAGGCCACGGGCCAGCGCCGTGATGCGGTAGACCACATTGGGGGTGAGGTTCAGCGTCAGCAGGTTCTGCTCACCCCCAACGACCAGGCCGGAGTTCTTGCTGCTGTCGTTGTAGGGCAGCACTTCAATCCAGTACCAGCCGCCGCGGCTGTCGTCGCTCCTGTCAGCCAGGATGGGGTTGAGTTGGCCGGTGGTGGCCGTGTTGGTCGCCCCGGTGTACTGGCCATAACGTGCGCCCACGCCGGTGGTCGCGAGCTGCTCCAGAGGCACTTCGCCGGTCTGCAGGTTGGTTGGGGTGGGGTTGGTGGCGTTGGTGTAGTTCCAGAAGTCTTGTCGCCCCAGACGCTTCGCGCATAGGCCGTTGCGGCAGAGAGTGGTTTGGTTGCCCAGGGTGGCCAGCAATGGGCCTAAGTCCTTTGCTTCGAGCGGAATTTTGTCGAGAGTGGTTTGACGGCAGATGTCGTTGTTGGGGGTGCAGGGAGTCCCGTCGGGGTTTTCTCCCCGGATATCGAACTCCGCATCCTGTATCAGAGCTTGCGCGGCCTCGAAGGCCCGTTGGTAGTCGGCGTCGTTGCCAACCACCATTTCATTGAACAGCGAGGTGCGCGAGGCCCACAGCGCTAGAAGCATGGACAGAAGAACGAAGACAATGACGACGAACAGCGCGATGCCGTGCTGGCGTGTGTGGGCGGGGTGTGGCATGCGGTGCATGAAGGTGGCTTTGCTCAAAGCACCGTACCCAGCAGCCCTTGGCTGCGCAACTGGAACACGCTGCGGAATGCGATGTGCAGGCGCCGCGCACGGTCGCCAGCAAGGGTATTGATGTTCACGTTGCTGCCATCGCAGTCGACGTACTCGCTGTATTTCCTGGATGGGGTCACCGATGGATTGACGTCGTCGGGGACGTCGACGGTTTCGGTGCCATAGAGCACCAGGCAGATTTCCACGCCCTGCACTTTGGACCAGTCGGCAGTCGCCACGTTGGCGACGTACTGGATCTTGCTGTCGCCTGGGACGCTGTTGTCTTGCAGGAGGTAGCGCACCTGGAAATTGGCGGCGCGCTGCACGATGTCTTGAGCGCCTCCGCCATTGCCATTGCACTGCAGTTTGTTGCCGTTCAGCTGGAAGATGCTTTGGATGTTCTGGTCGACACTGCTATCTGCCGGGCCGCCCACGCAGTTGCGCACCAGGGACATGGGTGTGGATGCGATGTACACAGGGTCTGCGTAGCGGCGATACCCTACCGTGAGGGCGCCACTGGCGGCGGACAGCGTGTCGGAGGCTGGATCGAAGCTGATGCCCGATGCTGCCGTGGCTTTGGTTTCGAACGCCACGGGGGCCATGAGGGCGTTGGCGGCGGCCGCGCCGGTAGGGTTGGGGTTCAGGTACAGCGAGCCCGCTTGGCGCAGCTGCATGCTGATCACGCGCATGGCATAAGCGGCTTGTTGCTGGATGGAGCTGGCATCGCTCACGGTGCCCGAGATACCGCGCGACACCATGAGCGCGGCCATGGCCACGGCAACCACGAGCAGGCCGATGGCGATGCCCACCATTAGTTCAATGAGCGTGACACCCCGTTGCGCGTGGCGGCCAGGCGATTCGAGCGCGGTGGGGCGAGTGGTGGTCGCGCCGGTACCGGCGTTGATGGTTGGGGAAGACATGTCAGGGGCCGGGACAGTAGAACTGGGTGCTCCCGCTGCTGGCGTAGGGAGCGCAGCGGGCAGGGATGGAGAGGTACTGCAGTTGGCAGGTGCGGTCTGCCGGGCAGGCGTTGTTGGCGTCCGTGCCGGCACTCAACGTGCCATCGGCTGCGCGCACCTGGGTCGCGTCGATGTTGTTTTTGTAGGCGCTGCTGGTGTCGCGCTCGTTCTCGCGCCAACTGACCATCACACCCAGTAGGCGCCGATTGGTGGCTTCGCCAGGGGCCAAGAAAATGTTGGCTTGGCCCAACGGGAGGCTATCGCGTACAGCTTGTTTCCACGTGGCAAGGTCGTACTGCGCCAGGGCGGTATGGCTGCAGGGATTGCTGGCGCAGTTGCCGGGCGATGGAAAGCTGTCGTACCCGGAGAGGTAGTTGTTGAGATCAGAGAGCCCGTTCGGACTGGTTCTCATGCGCTCACTCAGGTCTCCAATCAGGCGGACCGCCTGGGCTCGGCGCACGGCGGTTTGCGTGTCGGCCAGGGTACGCATTTGCATTCCTACGATACCCAGGACACCCAGGACGGCGACGATGATGGCCACCATGGATTCGATCAAGGTGATGCCGCGCTGGCGATGCGCGCGAGCAAGGGGGGGATTTTCTATCCGGTGCATGGGATGGCCTCGGGAGGAATGACTCGGATGCGCCCGCCAGAGCTCATGCAAACGCCGCGTGCACCAGGGTGGGTGGTGGGCTTGTAGAGCGGCACCAGACTGAATCCCAGCCAAGTGCCATCGACCAGGCCCCAGCGGTTGAGCTTGATGTTGGCGCCACCGCCGGTGCGGCTGACTTGCACGTTGCTGGGGGTGTCGATGCGCTGCAATACGGGCTCGGCGGCATTGCAGGCGCCGTTGCCGTTGGTGTCATGGCACACGATCCAGCCGCAATCCCAGTCGCGGTTGCCGCTGGCACTGGTGCAGCCGTTGGTGCTGTTCGGTATTTTCTGGATGACCACCTGGCCGTTGCGCTTGATCGCTTCGGAGCGCGCGTAGTACAGCGTGGATTGCAACTGTTCGGTCGCTTGGCGTACGCGCCAGTTCTCCAGCAACACAGTGAAGCTGGGTCCTGCCAAGGTGGCCAGCGCCGCCAGGACGGCAACAGTGACCATCAACTCGATCGCGGTAAAGCCGTCAGAGTTGGCAAGAGGTGGTCGGGTACGCGGTAAGTTAGGGGTGCGCATGGAGGACGTGCGGCGATGTCAGGGGCAGGTTTGGCTGCCTTTGAGTTGCACAAAGCGTCCTCCTGGGGCGATGCACAAGCGGAGGGCGCTCGCGTCGCTGGCGGTCTTGCCCTGGGCCACCACCAGAAAATCCATGGCCTGGGCAGCGCCGGACGTGGTACCATTCGACAGCATGCCCCAGCGATCCACGGAGATGGCGCCTGTGCTGTTGGCCACCGTGATTTGCAGACGTGAAGGGGTGTTGACGCTCTGCAGGTCGCATTCGTTGGATGCAGTGGCTGGAGCGCAAGCATCCTGCGAGCCGTTCTTGTTGGCGTCGAAATACACCTTCCAGCCGCAACCCCATTGGGTACCGCCCGTGGCGTTGGCGCAGTCGTCGGTGTTTGCTGTCTTGGCGATGGTGACATTGCCGCCGCGCTTGATGGCCTCCGAGCGGGCGAGGTACAGGGTGGCTTGCAACTCCTCCATCCCTTGGCGAACGCGCCAACGTTCGATGAGCGGGCCGAAGCTGGGTGCAGCGAGGGCGGCCAGCACAGCCAGGGTGGCCACGGTCACCATCAACTCGATGGCCGTGAATCCTCGGGCATGGGTGGAAACGGAAGGGGGCGAGACACGCATGCAACCATGGTAGGGATGCGCTACCTGAGGGGGGTGGTGTCAGGGATGAGTGGTTGTTGTTACACGACGACCGGCTTTCTCTTGCGGATGGACGTTGGCAACACGAAGCTCTCAGCGGGTGGCGTATCCCAGGCATGCGCCTGCATTGGGCAACCCTCTACATTCCCTCTGCAGCCTGCGGTCCCGTTCCGCTGCGCTTTCTTCCGAGGAGCTGCGCTGCTGCTTCGCTTTGGCGTGCCTTGAGGAAGCTGTGTGTGCCTTGGTTTTCGCGCCGGTCTTGTGCTGGGCGTAGGCAGCCTGGGGGCCTCCGAGACTCAATGAGAGGAGCAGGCATAAAACCCGAGCAAGGGCGTGTGGTGTGGCGGTGTGTGAGGGCGGCATGGGATTATGTGAATTAAGTAGGATGATGATATTTGCTTCCTCCCATCCCGCCATGCGCACCACTGTTCTAAACCTCGAAGAATCCCGCATCCGCGAAGTCGCCAACGCCGGGATGGGCCGGTCGGATGTGTTGCCTTTCTGGTTTGGCGAGAGCGACGAGGTCACGCCAGCCGTCGTGCGCCAGGCGGCCATCGAGTCGTTGGAGCGAGGGGAGACCTTTTACGCGCACAACCTGGGTCTGCCAGAGTTGCGTGAGGCGGTGGCGCGCTACATGAGCGGGCTGCATGGCCACCTGCTCCCTGATCGCGTTGCCATCACTTCCGGGGGCGTGAATGCGCTGATGCTGGCGTCGCAAGCGTTACTGGATGCGGGCGACGAGGTGGTGGCCGTCACACCAGTCTGGCCCAATCTGGTGGCGCAGCCGCTCATCATGGGTGCGCGGGTGCGTCGGATGTCGCTGGCACCCGATGCGCAAGGGGCATGGCAGATCGACATGGATGCCTTGCTGGGGGCCATCACGCCGCAAACGCGGCTGCTGGTGGTGAACGCGCCCAACAATCCCACGGGCTGGACGCTTACGAGCGAGGAGCAGCGGGCGATCTTAGGGCACTGCCGACGCACCGGTACCTGGATCTTGGCGGATGAGGTGTACGAGCGTCTGTATTACGAGCCCACGCCGCACGAATGTGCGCCCAGCTTTTTGGATGTTGCCGATCCCGAGGACCGGCTCGTCGTGGTGCACAGTTTTTCCAAGAGCTTCCTGATGACCGGCTGGCGCCTGGGATGGCTCGTCATGCCGCCTTCCATGACGGCCCACATGGGCAAGCTGGTTGAATTCAACACGTCGTGCGCGAGCGTTTTCACGCAGCGCGCGGGCGTGGCTGCGCTGGGGCTGGCGCATGAGATCACGCCCCGCGTGGTGAACCATCTGCGCCAGTGCAGGGATACGCTTGTGCCACTGTTGCAGGCCCTGCCGGGTGTGCGGGTGGCCGCAGCGCGCGGCGGGATGTACGCGTTCTTCCAGCTTGAAGGGCGGGGCGATTCCCTGGAGGTTGCCAAACGGCTCGTGGCGGAGGCGGGCCTGGGCCTGGCGCCGGGCAATGCCTTTGGCGACGAGGGCCAGGGCTGGCTGCGCTGGTGCTTTGCGTCGCAGGACCCGGGGCGGCTGGTGCAAGGGGTGGATCGGCTCAAAAATTGGCTCGGGGTATAATCGACCGGTTTTGCATGGTGCAAGACGCACGCTCCTGGCCTTTCCAGCCGGGGCGCAAGTAGAAACCATGGCTGCACAGCCCCGCTTTTTCGGGCGGCCGGCGGCGGCCATACCCCCATAAGGAAAATCATGATCGCCTCTTCCATCAAGGCCGAAGTCGTCAAGGCCAACGCGCGTTCTGCCAACGATACCGGTAGCCCCGAAGTGCAGGTAGCCCTGCTCACGGCCCGCATCAACGAGCTGACGCCCCACTTCAAGGAGCATGCCAAGGACCATCACGGTCGCCGTGGCCTGCTGCGCATGGTGAGCCGTCGTCGCAAGCTGCTGGACTACCTCAAGTTCAAGGATGCAGACCGCTACACGGCCCTGATTGCCAAGCTGGGTCTGCGCAAGTAAGCGCATCGGCATGCCAAAACGCCTGGGTTAGTCCGCTAGCTCAGGCGTTTTTTACTTCGGAGCCGCAATAGCAGAGCGAAGCTGTGTCATTCCAATGGCCCTGCCGGGCGCAGGCCCACTGGAATGGCATCGTGTTCTGGATTGCACTCCGCGCCCGCTGGCCCCGTGTGGCCAGCTATTAATCTAGGAGCAAACATGAGCCTCTTCAACAAAGTCACCAAGAGCTTCCAATGGGGTGACAAGACCGTCACCATGGAAACGGGCGAGATCGCCCGCCAGGCCACCGGCGCCGTGCTGGTGAACATCGACGACACCGTGGTGCTTGCTACCGTCGTGGCCTCCAAGTCAGCCAAGCCCGGCCAGGACTTCTTCCCCCTGACGGTGGATTACATCGAGAAAACCTATGCTGCAGGCAAGATCCCCGGCAGCTTCTTCAAGCGCGAAGCCAAGCCCAGCGAACTCGAAACGCTGACCAGTCGCCTGATCGACCGCCCGATCCGCCCGCTGTTCCCCGAGGGTTTCTACAACGAAGTGCACGTGGTGATCCACACCGTGTCGCTGAACCCCGAGGTGGATGCTGACATCGCTGCCATGATCGCCACCAGCGCGGCACTGGCTGTGTCGGGCATCCCGTTCAACGGCCCCATCGGCGCCGCCCGCGTGGGCTACATCAACGGCGAATACGTGCTGAACCCCGGCCAGACCGCGCGCAAGAACAGCCAGATGGATCTGGTCGTTGCCGGCACTGAAGCCGCCGTGCTGATGGTCGAATCCGAGGCTCTGCAGTTGCCCGAAGACGTGATGCTGGGCGCCGTGGTGTTCGGCCACGAGCAGGGCAAGATCGCCATTAACGCCATCCACGAGCTGGTGCGCGACGCCGGCAAGCCCGTGTGGGACTGGCAGCCCGAGGCCAAGGACGAGGCCCTGATTGCCAAGGTGGCCGCACTGGCCGAAGGCCCGCTGCGCGCCGCCTACCAGAACCGCAACAAGCAGCTGCGTACGCAGGCCTGCCGCGAAGCCTACGCCGCTGTGAAGGCCGGCCTGGCCGAACAGGGCGTGGAGTTTGACGCCGTCAAGGTCGACAACATGCTGTTCGACATCGAGGCGCGCATCGTGCGTGGCCAGATCCTGGCTGGCGAGCCGCGCATCGACGGCCGTGACACGCGCACCGTGCGCCCCATCGAAATCCGCAACAGCGTGCTGCCGCGCACCCACGGCTCGGCGCTGTTCACGCGCGGCGAAACGCAGGCGTTGGTTGTGTCCACGCTGGGCACCGAGCGCGACGCGCAGCGCATCGACGCACTGGCCGGCGAGTTCGAGGACCGCTTCCTGTTCCACTACAACATGCCTCCCTTCGCTACCGGCGAAGTGGGCCGCATGGGCTCGACCAAGCGCCGTGAAGTGGGCCATGGCCGCCTGGCCAAGCGCGCCCTGGTGGCCTGCCTGCCGAGCAAGGAAGAGTTCCCCTACACCATCCGTGTGGTGTCCGAGATCACCGAGTCCAATGGCTCGTCGTCCATGGCATCGGTGTGCGGCGGCTGCCTGTCGATGATGGACGCCGGCGTGCCGATGAAGGCCCACGTGGCCGGCATCGCCATGGGCCTGATCAAGGACGGCAACCGCTTCGCCGTGCTGACCGACATCCTGGGTGACGAAGATCACCTGGGCGACATGGACTTCAAGGTGGCCGGCACCACCAACGGCATCACCGCCCTGCAGATGGACATCAAGATCCAGGGCATCACCAAGGAAATCATGCAGGTCGCGCTGGCCCAGGCCAAGGAAGCGCGCATGCACATCCTGGGCAAGATGCAGGACGCCATGGGTGAAGCCAAGACCGAAGTGAGCAACTTCGCGCCCAAGCTGTTCACCATGAAGATCAACCCCGAGAAGATCCGCGACGTGATCGGCAAGGGTGGCGCCACCATCCGTGCGCTGACCGACGAGACCGGCTGCCAGATCAACATCGAGGAGGACGGCACCATCACCATCGCCTCCAGCGACTCCGCCAAGGCCGACGAGGCCAAGCGCCGCATCGAGGAGATCACGGCCGAGGTCGAGATCGGCAAGGTCTACGAGGGCCCCGTCACCAAGATCCTGGACTTCGGCGCCCTGATCAATCTGCTGCCCGGCAAGGACGGCCTGCTGCACATCAGCCAGATCGCCCATGAGCGTGTGGAAAAGGTCACCGACTACCTGCAGGAAGGCCAGATCGTCAAGGTCAAGGTGCTCGAGACCGACGACAAGGGCCGCGTGAAGCTGTCGATGAAGGCGCTGACCGAGCGCCCCGCCGGCGAGCGTAGCGAGCGTCCTGCACCCGCCGAACGCGGTGAGCGCCGCGAGCGTGGCGAGCCCCGCGGTGACAACGCGCGTGCGCAAGCCGAGCAACAGCAACAGCAGTAATTGACGTTGCCGGGCGGCCTTCCGCAGCATGCGGAGGGTCGCCTTTGCTACTGATAGGTGAGCGTCCCACGTCCTTGCGACAAGCACTTGCAGCCTATCGGGTTTGATTTGGGTTCGATTCCTTTGCTTCATCCACGGTCGTTATGCGCGCTGTAGAAATCACTTCGTTTGGGGCTCCCGAGGTCTTGCGCCTGGGTGAGCGCCCGGTGCCCGCGCCGGGCGAGGGCGAGTTGCTCATCCGGGTATCCGCCAGCGGCGTGAACCGCCCCGATGTGCTGCAACGATTGGGGCATTACGCCCCGCCGCCGGGCACGTCGGATCTGCCGGGGCTCGAGGTGGCGGGCGTCGTCGAAAGCGGCGATGCCCAGGCCCTGGAGCGCGCCGGTCTGCGCGTGGGCGACCGCGTTTGTGCGCTCGTCGCGGGCGGTGGCTACGCCGAATGGTGCGTGGCGCCGGTGGAGCAATGCCTGCCCGTGCCTGAGGGGCTGAGCGATGTCGAGGCGGCCGCGCTGCCCGAGACCTTCTTCACGGTATGGAGCAACGTGTTCGACCGTGGCCGCCTGCAACCGGGCGAAACGCTGCTCGTGCAGGGCGGCAGCAGCGGGATCGGTGTCACGGCCATCCAACTGGGCCGGGCTTTTGGTGCGACGGTGATCGTCACGGCGGGCTCCGACGAGAAGTGCGCGGCCTGCCTGGAGCTCGGTGCGCACCATGCCATCAACTACAAGTCCCAGGACTTCGTGGCCGAGGCGCGCCGCATCACCGATGGCAAGGGGGTCGACGTGATCCTCGACATGGTCGCGGGCAGCTACGTGGCGCGCGAGGTCGAATGCCTGGCCGAAGATGGCCGGTTGGTCATCATTGCGGTGCAGGGCGGCGTGAAAGCGGAGGTCAACGCAGGGCTGGTGCTGCGCCGGCGCCTCACGGTCACAGGCTCCACGCTGCGGCCGCGGCCCGTGGCTTTCAAGGGGGCCATTGCGCGCGCGCTGCACCAGCACGTCTGGCCTTTGCTGGCCTCGGGGGCTGTGCGTCCCGTCATCCACAGCCGCTTTGCGGCGGCCGATGCGGCCCAGGCCCACGCGCTGATGGAGTCGAATCAGCACATAGGCAAGATCGTTTTGACATGGACACCATGAAAAAGAAACTCATCGCCGGAAACTGGAAAATGAATGGCAGTCTGGCTGCCAACGAGGCCTTGCTGGGGGCGCTGTGCTCCGGTCTGGCGCAGCAGACACCGGCCTGCGAAGTCGCTGTGGCCGTGCCCACGCCCTATCTGGCGCAAGTGCAGGCATTGGCTCAAGGTTCTGCTATTGATGTGGGAGCGCAGGATCTGTCGGCCCACGAATCGGGGGCCTACACCGGCGAGGTGTCGGCGGCCATGCTGCGGGACTTCGGTGTGCGCTATGTGCTCGTGGGGCACTCGGAGCGCCGCCAATACCATGGAGAGACCGATTCCCTGGTTGCCGTGAAGGCACAGCGGGCCCTGGCTGCGGGCATCACGCCGATCGTCTGCGTGGGCGAGACCCTGGAGCAGCGCGAGGCTGGTGAAACCGAGGTGGTGGTCAAGCGCCAGCTGGCGGCGGTGATTCACCTCAACGGCCATTGCATCAGCGAGATCGTGGTCGCCTACGAGCCTGTCTGGGCCATTGGCACGGGTCGCACGGCCATGCCCGAGCAGGCCCAGCAGGTGCATGCCGTGCTGCGTGCCCAGCTCGCCGCGGCCACCACGCACGCCGATCGTATCCGCCTGCTCTACGGCGGCAGCATGAATGCGGCCAATGCCGCGCAACTGCTGGCCCAGCCCGATATCGACGGTGGCCTCGTGGGCGGAGCATCGCTCAAGGCCCCGGACTTCTTGCAAATCATCGCCGCGGCCCAGTAAGGCCGGGCGTTACGAGCTATCCATCAGGAGTAAAAACAATGAACGCGTTGATGAATGTGATCTTGGCGGTGCAGATGCTGGCCGCGCTGGGCATGATTGGATTGATTCTGATCCAGCACGGCAAGGGTGCCGACATGGGAGCCGCCTTCGGTAGCGGCAGCGCCGGCAGTCTTTTTGGTGCTACAGGGGGGGCCAACTTCCTTTCGCGCACGACGGCCGTGTTGGCTGCGGTGTTCTTCGTGACCACGCTCGCGCTGGCCTATCTGGGCAATGCCCGCCCCTCCACCACCGGTAGCGTACTCGAAGGCCCGGCGGCTGCGGTGCCTGCGTCTGCCCCGGCCGTGGATGCCTCGGCGCCCGTAGCGCCTGTCGTGCCGGCCTCGGGGGCGGCACAGATTCCGACCAAATAAAAAAAGTCACAAATTTGGGACGTGAGGTTGGGAGCAGGGTTTTTCCGGAGTAGAATCTTGGATTGTCTGGAAAGCCAAAGCCCTCTGTGGTTCCTCATGCCATCCAGATATAAAAATCAGCCGTCGTGGTGAAATTGGTAGACACGCTATCTTGAGGGGGTAGTGGCGAAAGCTGTGCGAGTTCGAGTCTCGCCGACGGCACCAAAACACAAAACCCCTGCCTAGCCGACCCGGCAGTGGTCGGTTCAGGTAGGGCTCCAGCGGTGAGTAATTCCTCCAGATGAACCTCGATCAGTACCTCCCCGTTCTTTTGTTCATCCTGGTCGGCATTGCTGTCGGCATCGTGCCCCTTGTGTTGGGTTACGTGCTGGGCCCCAATCGGCCCGATCCCGCAAAGAACTCCCCCTACGAATGCGGCTTTGAGGCCTTCGAAGATGCGCGCATGAAGTTCGATGTGCGCTACTACCTCGTCGCCATCCTCTTCATTCTGTTCGATCTGGAAATTGCCTTCCTCTTCCCCTGGGCTGTCACGCTGCAGGAGGTGGGTTTGGCGGGTTTCGCTGCCGTCTCGATCTTTTTGGCCATTCTGGTCGTGGGTTTCGCCTACGAGTGGAAAAAAGGCGCGCTGGATTGGGAATGACGGGCTCCAACAAGGACTGACACGATGATTGAAGGCGTGATGAAGGAAGGCTTCATCACCACGAGCTATGACTCCGTG